>CAYOBW010000146.1:0-16921 GCA_964402115.1 uncultured Victivallales bacterium | reverse complement strand
ATTCGCCGCCCCCCACCCCTGCCCGGAGGGGGCCGCTAAAGCCGGGACTCCAAACAGGTTTCCAGCGCGTTGACGACGTTTGGAGTCCCGCCTTCAGGCGGTCTTCGGCCATAATGAGCATCGCTGCACCGCCAGGACCACCGCATTGACTCATGGAGACGAGATTGGCATCCTACCGGTGTGGGGCGCGCCTTCAGGCGGTTCTTGATGCTGACGAATTCGTTGGAGCATGGGTATCGAATATTCCGAGAATGGGATGAGCACGGAGTCCTTCTCCGTGCGACCACCAACCCCGCTCCTGAGCACGTGCAGGACCTTTGAGGGGATGACGGAACGGCATCCCCTGGCTATTTCACAGCTTCGCGGCGATGTGGCGGCCCCATTACCGACGCAGAGCAGATGCGGTTGAGCAGATGCGGCTGGACGCGTGCGGCGCACACGTGCCATAAGGGGCCGGACTGCGCAACCAGGGGAGACTTTATGGAGTTTGACCGGAGGAGAGGCTTGTCACCGTGGAGGCTGGGGGCGGCTGCCTGGCTGTGCGCGTGCACCGCGCCGGCCGCCGAAACACCGGCGTTCCCGTTCCTCGTGGCCTCCACGCAAACGCTCGCGGTCGCCGACTGCCGCGCCCGGGCGCTGGCGGCGGAGCAGGCCGGTGACAAGCCGGCCGCGCTGACCGCCTGGGAGCGGGTGATCGATCGCTGCCGGGCGACGGAGGAGCAGCGCACGGAGGCGCGCGCCCACATCCGCGCCCTGCGCCCGCAGGCGCCGCGGAACACGAACCGGGCGCTGGCGCATCCGTGGAAGGTGCTGGTGGTCATCTTCAGGCGCCTGGATTTCGCCTGGACGGATGGCCGGCAGCAGCGGGTGGAGGTTCACAAGCTCGTCAGCCCCGCGAATGAGCAGACGATTCGCGGCAGCGTCGCCGCCTTCGGCGAACACGTCTTCGAGCTGTCCAGCGGCATGCTGCGGGTGGACGCGGACATCCACGTGGTCGAAGCGCCGCTCACCAACCTGCACGCCGCCGCCGCGCACGGCCCCTTCTCAGCCGCGCCCCACAGCGTGTTCCACGCCGTCGACCCCCTGCAGCAGGCCAAGCCCTACGACACGGTCATCGCCTACGTGAAGTTCGACGCCGACGAGGGGCCGGAAGTGCCCGCGCCGTTCACCGCGGCCACGTACGGCAGCGTCCGCGAGTTCAAGGGCGCGGGTTTCATCACCGTGCCCTGGCATACGAACTACCCCTACCCCGGCGAGGCCAACGGCGAGATGGAAGTCCACGAGTGGCTGCACCAGGTCGACTGGGTCTGCGCCCACGTCCTGCGCTACCCCAACGAGCTGGTGCCCTCCAGCGACGAGGGGCGCCGGGAGGGCGAGAACCGTCCCGGCGGGGATGCCGAATACGCGCGCACGGCGGCGGAGCGCGGCTGGCTGCGCTTCTACCGCCACATCATGGAGGACCACATCACCAGGCAGATGTGGTCGGAAATCCGGTCGCGGCGCTAGCCGCCGCTCAGGCGAGCAAGTCGGCAATGACGGGGTCCTTCCGGCGGATCTCCTCCGGCGTCAGGTCCAGCAGCTCATGGGGAAAGACGATCCAGTCCGCGGTCTCGCGCAGGAAGTAGTCCGGCTCGAGGTCCGTCTGGTTGGCGCCGGTCTTGTAGTAAAGCGTGGCGAACCGAATCTGGGACGTGCGCGGGAGCAGCTGGTCGCGCACGGCGCGCAGGGTCTGCCCGGTGTCGAAGATGTCGTCCACGACCAGCACGCGGCTATCCGGCGGCAGCGTCTCCAGCACGGCGTCCATGTGCTCGATCACGGGCGTCGTGCGCTGTTCGATCCCCGTGTAGGAGACGGCCTTCACGGCGGTGTGATACGCCTGCACGCCCTTGTACAGCAGGAACTCGTGCACGACGATGCCGACCGGCGTGCCGCCGCGCCACAGCACGAGGATCACGTCCGGACGGTACCCGGAGTCGTAGATCCGCCGCGCCAGCCGGAAGGCGTCGCGGACCAGGTCATTGGCCTGAACGTAGGCTTTATTTGGCATGGCCATGCTTCTCCGCGGGGGCGCGCAGCGTCACCGCCGCGCGCTCCGCCCCCGCCGCGGCCGCGGGCGTCGCGTGAAGATCGCGCAGGTAGCGGGCGAGCGTGGCGATCGTGGGTCCGTAGCCGCGCGCGTACAGCTCGCGCTCCAGCGCGACGCTCAGCTCGCCGGCGGTCGGGTAGCGCGCCGCCGGGTCCCGGCACAGGCAACGCAGCAGGATCTCGACGAGGCTGGGGGGCAGATCCGCGCGGTACTGCAGCGGGTCGGGAATCACCCCCTCCTCCACGCGGCGCAGTGTGGCATCCACGTCCCCGTCGCGGCACGCGAACACCCGCACGCCGGTCAGCAGCTCGTAGAAAACCAGCCCCAGCGCGTAGAGATCGCTCCGCCCGTCCACCGCGTCGCAGGCGGCCTGCTCCGGCGCCATGTACTCCACGCTGCCGACGAGGTAGTGATCGTGGCATTCCATGAACTGCCGCGCCTTGGCGACGCCGAAGTCGGTCAGCTTCACCTCGCCCTCGCGGGTGATCATGATGTTGTTCGGCGACACGTCGCGGTGCACGAGGTGCAGGGTGCGCCCGTCGTCGTCGCACTTGCCGTGGGCATACTCCAGGCCGCGGGCCACGCGGCTGACGATGAAGGTGGCGATCTCCACGGGCATGCGGCGGCGCAGGCGCCGGTGCTGCTGCCGGAAGTCGGACAGGTTGACCCCGTCAATGTACTCCATGGCGATGTAGTAGCCGCCCTCGTGCCGCCCCAGGTGGTGAATCTGGACGATGTTCTGGTGCACGAGGTTGGCCACCAGCTTGGCCTCGCCGACGAACGAGGCGACGAAGCTCTCGCGCTCCGCGAAGGTCGGCAGGATGGTTTTGATCGCGACGCGCTTGATGAACCCCTCCGCGCCGAACTGGTCGGCCTCGTAGATCGCGCCCATGCCGCCGCTGGCGATCTTGCGGCGCAGGTAGTAGGTCACCGTCCCGAAGATGTTGCCGGAGAGCTCCGGCTCCGCCGCGCCCGCGTCCGCCCCGCCGGCGTCATCCTCGGCAATCGTGGCCAGCGCCCGGACCTCGGCGGCCTCGACGGCCTTCACCTCGATCAGGGACTCGCCGATTTCCACGCGGTCGCCGGCCCGCACCTCCGCGCTGATGATGCGCGAGCCGTTCAGGAACGTGCCGTTCGTGGAGCCCAGGTCGGTCAGCACCACCCGGCCGCCCTCGTGGTGCAGGCGGCAGTGGACACGCGAGAGGGATTCGTCGGGAATGGAGATGGAGTTGGTGGGATCGCGGCCGAGCGTGATGGTCACGTCGGCGCTGTAGCGCGTGCCCTTCAGGGGGCCGGATTGAATCGCCAGTCTGATCACGCCCTTGCCTGCGCCTCGCTCGAATCGGGAACGTCCACCCCGGTTACTTCTTCACACGACGGCGGGATTATCGCCCAAGCGCGCGGAAAAGCAAGCGCGGCCGGCAACAGGTCAAGAATCGTCATGCGGCAACCAGCTTTAGACATTCGCACCGAGGGGGAGTTCGCCCTATGATGGCCCGACAAACACGAGGGAGGCCCCGATGACGTTTCAAGGAACTGCGCTCATGCTTGCCTGGACTGCCGCCGGACTCGTCGCGACCGGCTGGCCCGCTCCCGCGCGGGCGGCGGAGGCGGCGGGCCTGGACCTGGCCGCCTCCGCACCGGTCAGGCCGAAGCTGCGCTACGAGCCCACGCTCGCATCGCTCAAGCAGCACGAGCCCGCTCCGGAGTGGTTCCGGGACGCCAAGTACGGCATCTACTTCCACTGGGGCGTCTATTCCGTGCCCGCCTTCGGCAACGAGTGGTACCCCTGCCACATGTTCAACACCAGCCGGAACGAGTACAAGCACCACGTCGCGACCTACGGCGACCCTGCGAAGTTCGGCTACACGGATTTCATCCCGCTGTTCAAGGCAGAGAAGTTCAACGCCGGCGAGTGGGCGGAGCTGTTCGCGCAATCCGGCGCGAAATTCGCCGGCCCCGTGGCCGAACACCACGACAACTTCTCGATGTGGGACAGCAAGGTGCACCCCTGGAACGCGGCCGCCATGGGACCGAAGCGCGACATCACCGGCGAGCTGGAGAAGGCCATCCGCGCCCGCGGCATGAAGTTCATCACCACCTTCCACCACGAGAAGTGCGGCATCTGGGAGAAGACGCCCGGCAAGTTCGCGGGGCATTACGCGGCGGTGAAGCAGTACTTTCCGCAGGTGCTGCGGGATCCGAAGCTCGCGGCGTTCTACGGCGACGTGCCGCGGGAGCAATACCTCAAGCTCTGGCTCGACAAGCTCACGGAGGTGATCGACGCCTACAAGCCCGACCTCATCTGGCACGACTCGTGGATGCAGGAGATCCCGACGAACGTCGTGTACACCTACCTCGCCCACTACTTCAACGCCTCGGCGGAGTGGGGCCGCGACGTGGTCGTGACCGTCAAGGGCCTCGACTTGCCGCGCGAGCTGGCCGTCGAGGATTTCGAGAAGGGCCGCGCCGACAAGCTGACCCCCGAGCCCTGGCTGACGGACGACACCATCAGCAAGGGGAGCTGGTGCTACACGCAGGACCTCAAGATCAAGGCCGCCGACGAGGTGATCGACACGTTCATCGACATCGTCAGCAAGAACGGCCAGCTGCTCCTGAACATCTCGCCGATGGCCGATGGGACGATCCCGCCGGAGCAGCGCGCCGTGCTGCTGGCTATGGGCGCGTGGCTGAAGGTCAACGGCGAGGCGATCTACGCCACGCGGCCGTGGGCGGTGTACGGCGAGGGGCCGACGCGCATGAAGAAGGGCGGCCACTTCGTCGGCGAGATCCGATACGGCAGCAAGGACATCCGCTTCACGCAGCGCAAGGACGGCAACGCGCTCTACGCCATCGCGCTCGGCCAGCCGGGGGACGGGAAGCTGGTCGTGCGTGCGCTGGCGGCCCACGCGGACGGCAGCGGGCGGGTCGGTTCGGTCAGTCTGCTCGGGCACAACGGGAAGATCGCCTGGGAGCAGACGGCGGCGGGACTGGAAGTGACGCTGCCCGGCGCCCAGGCGGCACAGCCGGCCCTCGCGCTCAAGATCACGGGAGAGGGCCTCAGCCCGGTGAAGGTCGAGGAGCCGCCGTCCGTGGCGGAGGCGGACCAGAACGGGCGCATCACCCTGGAGGCCGGGGACGCCCAGCTGCACGGCCCCAAGCTCGTGGCGGAGAACCGCGGCGGCAAGCCCAACCTCGGCCGCTGGGACGATCCCGCGGCGTACGCCTCCTGGAAGATCCGCATCGAGAAACCCGGCCGCTACAACGTGGCGCTGGAGTGCAGCAGCCTCGCGGCGACGGAAGTGGCCGTCGAGGTCGCCGGGCAATCCGTGCCCTGCCGGGTTGAGCCGACGGGGAGCTGGGACGTGTTCAAGACCGTGAAAGCGGGACCGCTCGAGATCAAGGCCGGCGGGCTGCAGGAACTCACCGTCCGCCCGAAAGCCAGCGCGTGGAAGGCGCTCAACCTGCGGAGCGTCACGCTCACGCCGTAGCCGCGGCTACGACGGCCGACCCCACCGGGCGAGTACGGAGTCGATGACAGCCGCGACGGTCGTGCGGGCGTCTTGGCGGTCGGTGCCGGCCATCAGGAGTTCGTCATAGCGGGTGTGCACGTGACGGACGTGCGCCACGACGGCCAGCCGGAGGGCGGTCTCGTGCAGATCGCGGCCCGCAGCCGTACGCCCCACCCGCCCGCTGCCGCGCCGCCCCGTGTGCAAGGCGATGTCCGCGGCTTCGGCGGGCGGGCAACGCGGGTAGAGGCTGAGGATAGCGTCGCGCATGTCGCGGACCAGTTCCTCGTCTTCCTGCGCGCGTCGCACCGCGCCCCGCTCCCGTTGCGCGGCTCGCTGCTCGGTGTCCGACAGGCATTCCTGCTCGGCGCCCGCGATGGCTTCCGCCGTCACGAGCAAGCCACGCCGCTCGTAGCGCTTGGCGCGACGGTTGAACTGCAGGACCACGGCGGCGAGCGGGCTGCGCTTCCGGGCGCGCCGCGAGAGTGCGGCGTCGCCGCTGGGAAGGAACTCGAGGTGGTCCAGGTCCGCGCAGGCGAGGCACAGCGAGGTCTCTTTCTCGCGGAACAGGAAGCCGCCCCGGCCGATCTCGGCGCCGCACTCGGCGCACGTTGCGGTATCGCTGACGGTCAGGAACACCGCCAGCTCAGGCGGCTTGTTCACCTTGTTCGTGAGGGATTCGAGTTTGCGCGGCGGCGTATCGGCCGCAGCGTAGTATGTGCGGAAGAACGCCTCCATCCGCGGATCGGCATTGGCCGTGACGCGCAATTCGTGCGACTGGTCGCGTCCCGAGGTGCGAAGGGATGCGTGGACTGGCGCCAACCCCTTTGCCCGAGCCCACTCCGCGAAGATTCCGAAAGTCCTGGCCAGTTTCTCGGCGCTACCCTGGATGAAGGGTTCAAGGCAGTCGGGCGCACCCTTCTCCCAAGACCGCACGCACGATGGCGGCAGGAGTTGCATCTGCATCAGCAAATCGATCGGTGAAACGTACCCCTTGACTTCAAGGACCCGCTCGGCGGCTTGCACCACCCGGTCGTTCAGGTTCTTCGGCTGTTCCGCGCCCATGGCCGTGCCTCCCTGCCTACCCTCTTCCTGCAGCCTACGCCCCTCTCCAGATTCATGATCGGGCCGAAATATGCCACCTGCGGGCCAGCCTGGCAACAGCCTGCGCCACGCCGACGCCTATTTCGCCTAGGACGGCGGATCGCGCCACCTGCCGGCGGTCATGACAGGCACTGCCGGCAGCGGCCGCGGAACCGGGCCGAACGGATTTCGGCCCTACGTAGGTCGCAAATCCGTTGCGACCATGACAACGGGGTGACCAGTGAGCACGTTCCGTTCCATCACCTTAGTCGCCGGCAGCGAGGCTCCCCCCCCACCGTCCTGGTTCACAGCGTAGCCGTGCACCCAAGCGGCGCGGGCATTCCTGCCCGCATCTCCTGTCCGGACACTGGACAGCGGGACCAACGGTGTCACCTCCCACCCGTCCTGCATACCTCGTCAGCGGGTTCGTAGCCCCCGCTGTACGGGCTTCGCCCCGCAGGCGCGCCGTGCGGTGCATTCCGGGCGGTGCGGTGTTGCGGTCGGACGTGGAGGGACGTGGCACACCTTATCCAGTGTCATTCGCCGTCAGACGGCCGGCCCGGGAGGGCCGGCCTACGGGGGACGGCGCTCCTGCGCCGTCCGCGCGCCTTGCTTCGGGTCAAGCGTTCGTCGGCTGGACGCCGAGCAGGGTCTCGAGGATCGTGTAGGCCGCCCGCGGTTGCGCCAGCGACTTCATCCGCTCCCGCATCGCGGCAAGGCGTTGCGGCTCTCGCAACAGCAGGTCCACCTTGTACGGCAGCGTGACGACATCCGTCGGGCTCACGGCCACGCCCTCCTCAAGCATGCTCGCCGCATTGATCTCTTCCTGTCCGGGGATGGGGTTCAAGAGGATCATGGGCAGGGCGCTCGCCAGCGCCTCCGACAGCGTAAGCCCGCCGGGCTTGCCGATGAAGAGCGTGGAGATCGCCATCCACTCGTGCATGTCGGCGGTGTAAGGCACCGCCCGGAACTTCAAGTGCGCCGGCGCGGCTTCCGTCGCGCGCACGACTTCGGCCAGGAGCTCGGCGTTCTTCCCGCAGACGGCCACGATTTGCGCAGGCTGCTGCATGTGCATGAGGGCCCGAACGGCCACAAGGCTCGATTCCATGCCGAATGTGCCCGCGGAGAGCAGCACAACGGGCACGGCGGGGTCGATGTCGTACTGCGCGCGAAGCGCCTCCCGATCCATGGGCTGCGAGAACGCCGGGTGAATGGGAATGCCCGTGACGGTGATGCGATCATCCGGAAACCCGATCTGGCGCAGGTAGTAGGACGATTCATCCGTGGCCACGAAGTAGCGTTCGAACTGATGGCATAGCCACATGGCATGGACGTGCAGATCGGTCACGACCACGGCATGCCGCGTGGCTATCTGTTCCTGCTGCAGCATGTAGGAAACGATGTCGGAGGCCAGGAAGTGCGTGCAGATCGTGAGGTCGGGCGCCTCGGCGAGCAGGCAGTCCATGAGCGGTCGCATTTGAGACCGTTCCATGGCGACGCGGAGATGCTCGCCCTTCCAGGGCGCATCGCTCTTGTCGTACCACCAGCCCCAAAGCGAAGGGGTCTTGCTGACCATCTGCTTGTACAGGTCCGCATAAAGATCGCCGAGGAGGGTCGATGCATACTCCAGCACGTCGATGTGCCGCACGGAGGAAATCCCGGGCACCTGCGCGGCGGCGGCCGCCAGCGCTTCGCCCGCGCGCGTGTGCCCGCTGCCGGAACTGGCGGAGAGAATCACGAGGCGGGCCCCTCGGTGCTCGGGCATCGTGGTGATGGCAGCGGTCGTCGAGGCCTGCTGCTGGGTTTCGTCACGGCTCATACCTGTCTCCCTTCCGGCGTTGGGGTCCGCTGTTTCAAGCGTTGTTTCAAGCGCCGAAAACCGTCGCGACAGCGCGGGGGGCGTAGGTCTCGACGGTCTTCCTCGTTACCGCGTTCGCCTGCGCAATGGCGGAGTAGAGATACGCACTGGGGCGGGGCGCACGCTTGAGATCCGGGTCGTCGTGCCGGACGGCGACAAGGCCGAACCGCTTCGAGAACCCTTCCCGCCACTCGAAATTGTCCACGAATGACCAGTGGAAATAACCCAGGATCGGGATGCCTTCCTGAAGGGCCCGGTGAACCTGCGCGAGATGCTCGACAATGTAATACGGCCGCCGCGCATCCGTATCGTCCGCGATGCCGTTCTCGGTGATGAGGATCGGCTTGCCGAAGCGTTGCCACACGGAGCGAATCGTGCGATACAACCCCTCCGGATAGATCTGCCAGCCCATCTGCGTCACCTCGACGCCCGCCGGCGCCTTCGTGCCGTCGATCCAGTACTGGTCGCCCCTGCGCCGGTCGAATTTCAGGGACGACCGCGTGTAGTAATTGATCCCGCAGTAGTCGTAGGAGTCGCGGACGCCGGCAATGGCCGGCCCGCCATGGATCCAGTGCGGCTTCCCGGTGCGGATCGTGTAATCCCAGCCCTCGAACGCCGCACGTCGGGCGATGAAGGCGGCGCAGCGCTCGTACCAGCCCGCGGGCCCTGGCGAGTTCCAGGCCTCAATCCACGGATACGCCATGGCGACGCCCACCCTTGACGGGGCGCCGTTCGGCGCCAGCGGCTGAATTTCGTGGATCAGGTGGTAGGCTCCCGCATGGGCGCGGAGGTAGGCCCTGGATACGGCGCGGTAGGCCCCAACCGAACGGCGCTGCGGCGGAAACCGGCCCAGGATATTGCCCATGATTGCCGGCACCATCGGTTCGTTCATGGTCACCCAGTAGTCGGGGAAGGCGCCCAGCTCCTCGACCACGAACTTCACGTACCGCAGGAACTGGTTCACCGTGTCAGGATTCAGCCAGTCGTCCTGATCGGCGACCCAGCGCGGGATCACCCAGTGGTGCAGGGTGAGGCAAATTGTGAAACCGTGCTTACGCAAGGATTGAAGGATGCGTCGGTAGTGCGCAAGCGCGTCGCGGTCGAAATGGTCCTTTTGCGGTTCGATGCGAGCCCATTCGAGGCCCAGGCGGAACCCTTTGTACGCCAGGCTGGCCATGAGGGCGTGATCCTCTTCATGGCGGTTCCAGTAATCCATGGCGCGGCCGGAAACGGTCCCGTCCTCGATCAAGCCCTTCTGCTCCCAGGCCCACCAGTCGGAAAACTCGTTTCCGCCCTCTACCTGGTGACCAGCGGTTGACGTGCCCCAGATGAAGTTATCCGGGAAGTTCAGGCTGTTTCCGGGCAAGGGCAAAGTACTTCCTCCATCCGAACTCCATATAACCAGCTTCCCTAAACCTGTCGCAAGGGGCAACCGTCTGCCCGACACCCGCAGCCGTTCTCAGCATGGCCACCGGCAGGTGTCCGAGACCGGCTCGATCGAGAACACGGTACTTCTCGACATGTCCTCGCGCCATGGGGTGTATCCCTACCTCCAAGGAGGTGAGCCTGTTGTGTTCGAGCGCCTTACAGATGCTCCCCTCCGCCGGAGGGGCAGCCGCAGGCCGGGGTGGGTTGTGCCTTGAAAGGGCTTATCTACGTGCGTTCAGGCGGTCTTCGGCCATCATGCGAACGGCTGTTTCTTTCCCCTGCCGTCTTGCGCGGGTCTATGGTACACAAGCGTCGTCGCCGGCGGCGGCACAAGAAAGGGCCGCAAGATGAGCACGGGAAGAAGGCGTTACGGCATAGCTGCCGGCTTGGCAGCGAAACTGATCCTGGGCTGGCAGGCGATGGCTCAAGCCCGGCAGCCAGGCGCCCGAACCGATTCCCGCCGCGGGCCTGGCGGCCACGGCGGACGGGCGGCGGACAGGCCTGACCCGGCGCGAGTGGGCGGAGGTGCGGAAGGTTTCGACCCGCGCCGCGCGAAAGGGCGTCTGGACGACGGTCCAGGTTGTCCTGGACCCGCCGCGCGCCATCCTGCTGGTGGACGCCAAACAGGTGGCCGAGCAGGAAGACATGCCCCTGCGGCCTGAGGATCTGCGGGCGACGCAGTGCTACCTGGGGCGCGGACTCAACGGCGGGCATTTCAAGGGTGCCATCGGCCGCTTTACGGTGCAGCGCGGTGAGGGGTTGTATACGGTCAAGCTGTCTGGACCGAACGGCCGGTCGGCAGCGCCGTTCCGGATGGACAACTAGTGACGCCCGGCAGGGGAAACCGGTAGTATGCGGCGGGAGGATCCGACGCAGATGGCGGCGCTGGTTCCAGGGGTTGTTCTTCGAGAACGTCGAAGCGGAGTTCACAACGGAGCTTGCCAGTCGGTAACCCTATGCGGAGGAATCGTATGCGAAATCGTGGTGTGGCGGAGGCGTTGTTTGTGGCGGTCCTGATCGGCGGGATGTACGGCCGGGCCGATGCGGAAACCCTGCAGCCGGTCGAGTTCCAGCGAATCGAGGTCGGGGGTTTCTGGAAACAGCAGATCAAGCGCCTGACGGAACAGTGGCTTCCGCACTGCGTGAAGCAGATGGAAGTCGGCGGGCGCGGGCAGGAACTGCTCAACCTCGTGCACACGGCGAAGGTGCTGCGCGGCGAGCCGCACGGCAAGTACACCGGCGCCCCCTGGAGCGATGCTTACGTCTACAACACCCTGGAGGCGATGTGCCTCGCGCTGGCCATCGCCCCGGCAGGCGATGCGGCGCTCGCCAAGGCGCAGGCGGATCTCCGGGCCAAGATGGAGGAATGGATTCCCGTCATCCTGGCGGCCCAAATGCCCGACGGCTACATCCATTCGTTCCACACGGTGAACGGGCATCCGCATTTCAGCAACATAGACTGGCACGAGTTCTACGTGATGGGCTATCTGCTCGAAATGGGCGTGGCGCACTACAAGATCACGGGCGGCAAGGATCGTCGGCTGTACGATGCCGCCGTCAAGTGCGCGAATCACCTCTGCGACACGTTCGGCCCGCCGCCGAAGCGGACCTGGAAGAACGGACATCCCGGCATGGAGCTGGCCCTATGCCGTCTCGCGCGGCTGGTCAACGAGGTGCAGGGCGACGGCGCGGGCGACAAGTACGCCCTGTTGGCCAAGCACTTCCTGGATCACCAGCACGAGCTCAAGCCGGCCGCGTACAACCAGTCGAACAAGCCGGCCGTCGCGCTGACCGACGCCGAGGGTCACGCGGTGCGCGCGACCTACTTCTACACCGCCATGACCGACATGGCCCTGCTGCAGGGCGACCAGGCCTACCAGCACGCCGTGGACCGGATTTGGGACAGCGCCATCAACCGTAAGCACTACCTGACCGGCGGGGTAGGCGCCTCCCCTGCCGGCGAGGCTTTCGCGGGCGACTTCGACCTGCGCAACGACGGTTACTGCGAGTCCTGCGCAAGCTGCGGACTGAGCTTCTGGGCGGACCGTCTGCACCGCCTTTACGGCGACGCCCGTTACTGCGACGTGCAGGAGCGCGTCCTGTACAACAACCTGCTCGGCTCGGTCGAATTGAGCGGCGTGAACTTCTTCTACCAGAATCCGCTGGCCTCGGACAGAAGCCGCTATCCCTGGCACGGGTGCCCGTGTTGCGTGGGCAATATCCCACGCTCTCTCATCGCGATCAAAGACCTCATGTACGCGGTGAATGCCGGACGGGACGCGCTGTACGTCAGCCATTTCGTGGACAGCTCGGGCAGCATTGCGAATATTGCCGGCGTGGCGCTGGGCATCCGGCAGGAGACCGAGTACCCCTGGAAAGGGGCGGTGAAGATCATCCTGCAACCGTCGGCCCCGGCCGAGTTCACGCTCTGCATCCGCATTCCCAACCGGACCGAAAGCGCGCTCTACACGGCAGCCCCCGACCTCGCCGGGAAGTTCGCGCTGACCCTCAACGACCAGGCGCAGACGCCGCCCGTGGAGCGGGGCTACGCGCGCGTGCGGCGCCGCTGGCGGGCGGGTGACCAGCTCGTGCTGACGCTGCCCCTGGACGTTCAGCGCGTCCACTGCGACGAGCGCGTGGCTGCCAATCGCGGCCGGGTGGCGCTGCAGCGCGGCCCGGTGACATACAGCGTCGAGGACATTGACCAGGCGGTCCCGGCGAGCAAGCTGGTCCTGAAGCCGGACGTTCAACTGAACGCCGGGTGGCGCCCGGACCTGCTCGGCGGCGTCGTGACCGTCGAGGGTGACGGCCTGAAGGCGATCCCGAACTACGCGCGGCTCAACCGGGGGGGCGGCTCGGCGGTCTGGCTGGTCGAGGATCCGGCCAGGATCGTCGCCGTGCCGCCCGTCGAGGAATCGGCGCTGCCCGCCCCGGCGCCGCGCGCGGATCTGGACCCGCGCACCGTGGACAAGGTCGAGATCGGCCGTCCGAAGTCCGAGAAGGAGCACGCCGCCCAGGGGCAGCACAGCGCCACCGGCGTCTTTCGCGACCGCGTCTGGCGTCACGCGGGAGCGGGCGGGTCGTTCAGCTACCGGCTGGGCGTGAAGCCCAACGGCCCGCAAGCCCTGCTGGTCACCTATTGGGGTGGCGAAGAGGGAACGCGCCGCTTCGACATTCTGGTGAACGACCGGAAGATCGGCAACCAGGTTCTGCTGCACAACCAGCCCGCTAAGTTCTTCGATGTCGAGTACCCCATCCCGGAGGACCTCACGCGGGGGCAGTCCAAGGTGGTCGTCAAGTTCCAGGGCGAACCCGGCGCGACAGCCGGGGGCATCTTCGATCTGCGGGTCGTGACGGCCAGACCGTAGGTCGGGAACGGACAACGTCTTGTTGGAAGTGCTTGCGTGAAGGAAATGGCTGCTTCTTCGCGTCTAAGCCCGCCGGCGGGGGACAGGCCACTTCCCGATGCCGTCCGCCGCGTCACCGCGGCGGCTACGGGAGAGACGCCCGCGGCCCTCTTCCCTCCCCGTAGCTGCCGCCGTCAGGCGGCGGACGGCATCCTCACCAACACCGTCCCCCGCCTCACGGCGAGGGCTACACGGGAACGTCGGAGGCCGTCGTCAACGGGGCCGCCGGGAGCTCGCAACGCGGACGCGTCCACACACTGCCCCATCCGTTCTTTCCCTTCGCCGGCGGCTCGCGCTTGCCTTCCCGCGGGCCTTCGGACATGCTCCGCGCCATGTCATCGCTTATTGAAACGGGCCCGGCGCGCACGCTGGCGGCAATCGCGGCGGGCCTGCTGCTGGCGGCAGGCCCGGGCGCGGCAGGCCGACCCGCGGACCGCTTGGCGGACGTGGACGGCAAAGGGGTGCTGCGCTGGCGCGACGGCGGCGCCGAGGTGGCACTGTTCGGCGTCAACTACTACGCGCCGTGCCACTGGAACTACCGCGACATCGCGGCCCTCGGGCTCTCCCACACCAACGTCATCGACCGCGACGTCGCCCACCTCGCCCGCCTCGGCCTCGACGCGCTCCGCCTGCACGTCTTCGACCGCGAGGTCAGCGACGCGTCCGGGAATCTCCTCGACAACGCCCACCTCCGCCTGCTCGACCACCTGATCGCCCGCGCGAAGGCGCGCGGCCTCTACACGGTCCTCACGCCGATCGCGTGGTGGGGCGTGCCCGGCGCAAGCCCGGGCTTCTCCACGCGCTTCACGATGCAGCAGATGACAACCGATCCCGCCGCGAGGCCCCCGCAGACCAACTACCTCGCGCAGTTCGTCCGCCACGTGAACCCGCTGACCGGGCTCGCCTACAAGGACGATCCCGCCGTCATCGCGTTCGAGCTCATCAACGAGCCGCTCTACCCGCCGGACACGACGGACGCGCAGGTCACGGCCTACGTCAACGCGCTGGCCGACGCCATCCGCGCCGCGGGCTGCCGCAAGCCGCTCTTCTACAACGCGTGGGCCGGCCGGATGCAGGCGGTGGCGGCGGCGCGCGTCGAGGGCGCCTCCTTCGGCTGGTATCCAACCGGCCTGGTCGCGGGGCGCGCGTGGCAGCGCAACGCGCTGCCCCTCGTGGACCGCTACGGCGGCACGGCCTGGAATCCGCCGATGGACGCGCCGCCGATGGCCGGGAAGGCGCGCATCGTCTACGAGTTCGACGCGGCCGACGTGAGCGGCTGCTACCTGTACCCGGCGCTGGCGCGCACGTTCCGGGCGGGCGGCGCGCAGATCGCGACCCAGTTCCAGTATGACCCGCTGCCGGTGGCGCCGTTCAACGCGGGCTGGCAGACGCACTACCTGAACCTCTCCTGCACGCCGCGCAAGGCGCTCAGCTTCGCCATCGCCGCGGAAGCTTTCCGGCGGCTGCCGCGGCTCCGGACCTACCCGCCGCACCCGGCGGGCGACCGGTTCGAGGGCTTCCGCGTGAGCTACGAGGAGGACCTCAGCGAGTACGCCGACGCCTCCACCTTCATGTACGCGAACACGACGACCTCCGCCCCGCCGTCGCCACGGTCGCTGACGCGCATCGCCGGCTGCGGGTCTTCGCCGGTCGCGCGCTACGCGGGCACGGGCGCCTACTTCCTGGACCGCCTGGCCGACGGCCTGTGGCGGCTGGAGGTGCACCCGGACGCTGTTGCGATTGCCGATCCCTTCGGCCCCGACCGCCTCGGGCACGAGGTCTCGCGCGTCATCTGGCGGAGCCGGGAGCTGGAGCTGCGGCTGCCCGAGCTCGGCGGGACCTTTGCGCTGGAGCCGCTCGACGCCGGGAACACGCACCGGGCCACGGCGCGGGCCGGCAGCGTCACGGTGCGGCCGGGCGTGTACGCCGTCCGGCGCGAGGGCGTTGCCGCCAACCTCCCGGCGGACGCCTCGCTGCCGGCGGCGGTGGGGCTGCGCGAGTTTGTGGCGCCGGCTCCGGCGGCACAGCCGCCCGCCGCGTGGGCGCCGCTGCCGGCGGAGTGGGTGGCCGGGCGGCCGCTGCCGCTGCGCATCACCCTGGCGACCGACGAAGAGCCGACGGCTCTGGCGCTGGAGTGCCGGTCGGGCACGAACGCGGCGGTGGCAGCCGTGCAACTGACGGCGCTGGCCGCCTACGCCTGGCAGGCGGTCATCCCCGGCGAGCTGCTGCGCGCGCCCGCCGTGTCGCTCCGGCTCGCCGCCACCCTGGGCGGCGGCGCGGCGACGTTCCCCTCGAACGGCTGGTGGACGGTGGCCGTCGTCGGCGCGCGCGAGCCGCTGGCCCTGTTCGATGCCGGGCGGGATGCGGTGCAGGCGCACGGACAGACCCCGCACCGCGTGCGCGCGGTGGCGGGCATGGGCGCGGGCGCCAGGGCCGTGCGCCTCGACGTCGACCGGTTCGACCCGCCGCCGGCGGCGCTGACATTCCGCCACGATGCCACCGACGCACTCGAGGCCCGCCTCGGCGATCTCGCGGGGCGGACGTCGGTGGTCGTGCGCGCGCGCGCCGCCGCGCCGGAGACGAAGTGGGTGGAAGTGGTGGTGATCGAGCGCGACGGTACGCCGTGGGGCGCCAACGTACCCCTCACGCAGGAATGGGCCGAGCGGAGCCTGCCCCTCTCCGCCTTCCGGTTCTTCGGGCACTGGGACGGCGCGCCCGCCGGCCGCGGCGGCGCGGGCGACCGGCCCGATCCCGCCCAGCTCCGCGCGGTCAGCCTCTGCTTCGGCGCCTGGCTGGCGCCCGGCCGCCACGACCAGCCGCACGGCATCGAGATCGAGCGCGTTGCGGTGGAGTGAAGGGTTACCGGATCGACTCGATCAGGGCTCCAAGCTTGGCGACCCAGCCAGTCGTGGTGCGTTCCGCGCTGATCAACGGCGCCTCGTTGGCCAGAGCCAGGGCGATGAACACCGCATCGTAGGCGGTCGCGCCGTATTCCAGGGCGGTGCTCATGACCGCGCGGCGGTCGGGGTCGAGAACCTCCAGCGGCGCATCGAGGTGCAAGTCGAATATTTCCGTTGCAAGAGCCGTGTCCAGCAACCGCCGCACGGTCAGCGTGCGCAGCACATTCGCGAATTCCCAGTAATGCAGGGATGGCACCAGCAGGCGCACCTTGCCTCCGAGCAGGCGTTCCTGCCAGGTTCGTGCCATGGGCGAGAAACTCTCGTCCAAGTACCACGCCATGGCCACGCTCGTGTCAACAACGTACGTGTTCATCGGGTGTCCCGGTCCTGCCGAATCAGTTCGTGCACGCTGTCCTGGCGGCGCACGCCGCCCGTCTTGCCGCGCAGGCGCTGCAGCCGCTCGCGGTAGGTCAGGCGGAGCCGCTCTTCGCGCTTGGTGGCCACGTACAGCGACAGCGCTTCCCTGACCAGCCCCTTCTTGCTTCGGGTCGCCGTGTACCTGGCTGCCTCGGCAAGCAGGTCGTCATCCAGCTCGATGTTCGTTCTCATGGCACAACCCATACACTAGGTGTATGGGTTGTGTCAAACAC
>CAYOBW010000145.1:0-17154 GCA_964402115.1 uncultured Victivallales bacterium | reverse complement strand
TGGTTCCAGCAGTCGTCGAAGAACGCGAAGCCCGGCCGGATGCCGTGGCGGTCGCAGATCTGGAGAAACGCCTCGATCCGCGCCAGGAACGCCTCGCGCCCAGCGTCGTAGACGATGTTGTGCAGGTACACCCGCAGCGTGTTGATCCCGAGGTGTTGCTTCGCCGCGGCCAGCTCGCGCTCGATGACCTCCGGCTTGAACTCGTGCCACATCTGGACCTGGTTGGCGGCGCAGGCCGGGGTGTAGTTGGCGCCCACCCATTTCGAGGTGTCGCAGGGCGCGGGCGCAGCGGCCTTGGTGCGGGGCAGCCATACGGCCATGGGTCCGGCGCCACGGTGGTTCCAAGCGTAGTAGGGGACCAAGGTCAGGCCGGCCGCCTCGACCACGGTGACGCCGCCGAGCAGCCCGGGCCGCTCCGCGGTCTTCAGCGCGACGTCATCCGGCAGAACGAGCCGGGACACGCTCCCGCCGTGGTCGGCGCCTTCCGCGCAGTAGACCAGCGGCCCGCGCTCGACGGCAACGCGGCCGGCGTCGGCCGCCACGCTGGCGTGGGCCAGCACGCGGCGGGCCGGCATGGGCAGGTTCAGCTCGACGCAATCGCCCTGCCGCCACGCCCGGCGCAGCACCGCGTAGCCCTGCTCCTCGCGGAGGGGCGCCGGCTGGCCGTTCAGCAGCAGCGTCACCGGCCCGGCGCCCGCATCGGCATAGCGGTAGAGGTCGGTCGGCACGGGGCGGCCCTGCGCCCAGCCGGGAATACGCAGCCGCAGCGCCAGCGACTCGGCCGGCGCGGCGTCGACCGCGATGCGCACCCGGCCATCCCACGGATAGCGCGTCTCCAGCCGCAGCGCCAGCTCCCCGCCCGGCAGCCGGAGGCGCGCCCGGCCGGCGACGAAGAGGTTCACGAACACCTCGTCGCCCCGCACCGCGTAGCAGTAGTCGCCGACGCGCGGAATGCAGCGCACCAGGTTGACCGGGCAGCAGGGGCACCCCGTCCACGCGAAACGGCCGGCCAGGCCGTGGTTGAACTTTCGCGCGCCGTCCGCGGCCAGCGGGTTCACGTAGAAGAAGCGGTCGCCGGTCAGCGCCACGCCCGCCAGGACGTTGTTGTAGAGCGAGCGCTCCAGCACATCCACGCAGGCCGCGTCTCCCGTGGCCAGGAACAGGCGGTGCTGCCAGAACACGTTGGCGATGGCCGCGCAGGTTTCGCTGTAGGCGACGTCGTTGGGCAGGTCGAAGTCGGGCGCGAAGCCTTCGCCGTGCCGGCTATGGCCGAGGCCGCCGGTCAGGTAGAGCTTGCGGCCCACGATGTTGTCCCACTTGCGCCGCAGCTGCGCGACCAGCGCGGCATCGCCCTTGAGCCGCGCCACATCGGTGGCCGCCGCGTAGAGGTAGAGCATCGCCACCGCGTGCCCGTGCGCCTCGTCGTGCCCGAGCGGCGGGCGCCCCTGGGACCAGAGAGTCGAGACGCGCCGGGCGTTGTCGACGAGTGCCGCGGCGAGGTCGAGCGGGACCGGATCGCCCGTGGCCTCGTGGAGTTTGACGAGCGCCAGCTCGACCCCGGGGTGGCCCGACACGCGCAGCAGCTCGCCGGCCGCGTGGGTGCGCTGCAGCAGGTCCGCAGCCTTGCGGGCCACGGCGAGGTAGTTCGTGCGCCCCGTCAGCCGGTACTCGAGCACCGCCGACTCGATCAGGTGCCCCATGCTGTAGGACTCGCACGTGCGGGTGGTCTCGTCGGCAAAGTGGCGGTAGGCGGGCTCCGTGAGCTGGAGATGCGGGAAGAGGTAGCCGTCCGGCGCCTGCGCCGCGGCGATGCCGGCGATGATTCCCTCCATCCGCTGCTCCAGCGCCGGGTCGGGGTGCAGGCGGAGCGCGGCGGCCATGCCTTCCACCGTCTTGTACACGTCCGAGTCTCCCCACATGTACCCGTGGTAGGGCGCGGACTTGTCGCCGGCCAGAACGCGGAAGCCGCCCAGCGAGCCCTGTTTCTCCAGTTCGCGCAGCAGGTGCGGAAGGGTCGCGAGGCGATTGGTCTCGATGCGCGGCGCCCAGAAGGCGTCCGCGACAGTGACGTCCGTGAACGGGACGCCGTGCAGCAGCTCGGCGGCGGCCGGCGGCGGCCAGGCCGGAGCCAGGATGGCGGCGAGCGCGGCGCCGCATGCGAGCAATCGTCGGCCCGTGGCCTCTTCTTTCCTCATGGCATGTTCCTCCAAGGGAAGATCCTTCGCTTCGCTCAGGATGACGAGCGCGTTTTGCAGAGCTATTTGCATGACAGCACACTAGTGCGGCGGAATCCGG
Source organism: uncultured Victivallales bacterium (assembly GCA_964402115.1). Classification (GTDB taxonomy): domain Bacteria; phylum Verrucomicrobiota; class Kiritimatiellia; order UBA8416; family CAYOBW01; genus CAYOBW01. The sequence goes on along the minus strand of CAYOBW010000145.1, from coordinate 14,859 downwards.
CCGGGGTCGCGCACGCCCACGCCCAGCCTGGCCGCCGGCGAGTCGGGCAGCAGGCGGAAGTCGTGCGCAAGCAGGTCGGCGAAGCACGGGTCGGCCACGCGCGAGGCGTCCGCAATCCCCGATGCGGCCGTGAACTCCGCCGCCGTCTGCGCCTCCTTGCTCTTCGGCCGCCACTTGCAGCCGTAGAGGTAGTTGGGCCGCCCGGGCAGCGGGAAGAGCAGGTTGTTCTCGAAGCGGAAGTTCAGCGTGCGCGGATCCTCGAAGACGGGATCGTCCTTGTCGTGCCCGGCCGGGTGCGGGCCGAAGAAGGTCGTATCCAGCCAGAACGCCACGTTGTAGGCCTGGGAAGCGGCGACCAGGTTGTTCAGCACAACGTGGTTCCGGTTCAGAATCCGCTGCTCGCCGCCGCCGATGCGCGGCGTGGTGCGATTCTGTTCCCGAAAGGCGATCCCGTCCCGGTTGCCGACCAGCGTGTTGTGCTCCAGGACGCAGTCCTCCGAGGAGGAGAGCGTGATGCCGCCGCAACCCCAGGCGCCGCGCGGCTTCTCGCCCTGGTTGGCGTTGTTGACGATCAGGTTGTCGTGGGCGTGGAGGCCGTAGGAAATCTCGTAGAAGAGGCCCGCCTCGTCGTTGTCGGCAATGTAGCAATGCGCCACCTCGGCCTTTTCGTTGCCGATGTCGTACCAGATGCCGGGACCGCGGTTGTCCGCGACGCGGCAGCGCTGCATCGCGAAGCCGCGCGACATGGTGATCTTCAGGCCGCCCGCCTCCCATTGCGTGGGATAGCCCTTGGTGTTGTTCCGGTAGATGTCGCATGCTTCCAGGCGCGCCTGGTGGCAGCCCCAGGCGCCAAAGCCCAGTTGGCCATTGTCCTGGAAGACGCAGCGGCGGACGAGGAGCCCATCGCCGGTGAAGCTTGCGCCGGGACCGTTGGCGCGCTCGAAAACGCAATCTTCCACCACCCAGCCGCACGAGTTGCCCCCGGTGGCGAACGCGCCGCGCTGGGCGTGGTTGGCCGCATAGCGGAAAGCGAGCCCCCGGATGCGCACGTGCGAGACGCCCGGCGCGCCCGCGAGCCACTGGGTCCGCGTGCTCGCCTCCAGGTCGGTGCCCGCGGGGTTGCCGCTGTCGCGCAGCCAGACGTAGAGCTTCTGCGCGCCCAGGTCGACGTGGAACGTGCCCGGTGCGAGCTGCTCGCGACTCAGCACCTGGTGCAGCAGGCGACCAGCGTGCAGCACCTGCTCGGCGCGGCCCGTCGTGTGCGCGTTGTCGGCGGGATGTGTCAGGTCGTCCGGGCCGTTGATCGGGAAGCGCAGGGCCCAGTCATGACTGTAGGCTCCGTTCGGCCCCTCGGCCTTGCTCCAGCCGTCGGACAGCAGGTCGGCGCCCGAGACAACGACCCGCGCGCCGGGCAGGGCCGAGAGGGTGATGGGCGCGGCGGCCGTGCCGCCGCGCTTCAGCTCGATGCGCTCGCGATACGTGCCCGGCCCGACGAGCACCGTGTCGCCTGGCTTCAGGGCGTCCGCCGCGTGCTGCAGGGTGCGCCAGGGCGCCTCCGCGGTTCCCGCCGCCGCGTCATCGCCCCGGGCCGAGACGTGGAAGACGGTCGCCCCCGCAGCCGCGGGCAGCGCCAGCAGCAGCGGTATCAGGATTCGTCCAAAACCCATTCCATTCATGCGATGCCGCGAAGCATGGCACGAATCGTCCGGCGAGTCAGGGCCTTTTCGCGGGTGAGTGCCCGGGCCGTTCCGCGGAGAGGCCGGGCCTGCGTGGGGGCGGAATGCTCCGGGCACTGGCGCTTTCCCCTTGATCACAGGCGCAATGGCTCGATCCGCACCGGGACCCGGCTGGCCGCGACGGGAAGCTCGAACCGCGCGGGCTGATCGGGCCGCGCCTCCACGGTCGCGCCCTGTTGCCCGGCCACCGCGGCCCGGTACGTGCCCGGCGGCAGCCCTTCCACGACCAGCGCGGCGGTGTGCGGCGTTGTGCCGCGGTTCTCCAGCACGAACGCGAGCCGGTCGCACTCCCGGCCGATGACAACGGCCTGCCCGGCGGCGAAGCCATCCCGGTCCAGCCCCACGTGCAGCCGCCGCTCCTTCGCGACGACGTGCAGCCGCTGGCGTACGCCATCCTGCGGCACCACGCGGATCTCCCGCCGCGAGGCGCGCTCCAGCGTGCCGCCGTACGCCGTCCAGCCGAACAGCGGGTCGTCCGCCACAACCGTGGCGGCGACCTCCACGTAAGCGGCGAGCCCGTGGTCGATTTCCCCGTCCACGGGCCAGGCCCCGCGCGGGCTGTTCCGGACCGTCGGATTCCATTCGGTGGCAGACTTCTGGGTCGTGAACCCCCACCCCGCCGCACCGTCGTGCAACGCGCCGGGATACCAGTACCCGAAGCCGCTTGCGGGCGTGCCGGCGTTGAGCAGCGCCCAGGAGCTGAGCAGCGAGGCGTAGCCCACGCGCAGCAGCGGGTAGGGGTCGGCGTCGAACCGCAGCGCCTGGTCGAGCAGCGCCCAGCCGCCCATCTGCGACATGTAGCTCAGCATGTAGAAGCTCTCGCCGCACCCGCGCAAATCGCTGCCGAGCAGGTAGTACGCCGGCTCGATGCTGCCACGGCAGGCCAGGTTCGCGAGGGACTGCCGCTGCAGGAAATCGCGGTGCTTCGCCTTATCGATGGCGGGGTGCGAGAACCAGCGGCCGCTGTTGCGGTCCTGCCACAGCTTCTCATCCGGCTGCAGCGGCTGCGTCAGCGCGTAGCGGGAAACCGCGTAGGTCGACTCGAACGCCGTCGAGTCCACCGGCATCTCCGACACCCACGGGTAGACATCGTCGTAGACGAAGTACTTGACCTTCTTCTCCCACTCGCCGCGCAGGTACGCCGCCTCGTCGGGCTGGCCCTCGGCTTCGAGCGCGGCGATCAGCGGCAGGAGGCACTTCTCGTGGAAGTTGCCGATCGTGTAGGACCAGTAGACCCAGCCCGTGAACGACCAGCCGCCCTCCATGCGGATGTTGCCCGGCACCTCGAAAAACGCGCGCGCCGTACCGTAGGCCCGCGCCAGGTAGCCCTTTGCGTCCAGGTACTTGACCGCGCCCGGGTTCTGCTTCGCGATGCGGTACATGTTGAAGTACATGGCGAAGTAGGTCGTGTAGTCGAACGTCCGCCACATGCGGCAGGCGCTCGGCCCGCCGGGGCGGCTGACCTGCTTGTCGAGCGGGTCGCGGTCCGTGAAGCGGTTCTGCTGCCAGCTGTCCGCGCCGTAGATCCCGTACGGGTACGGCGTTTCGCCGTCCGTGCGCTGGTGCTTGCCCCAGACGAAGTGCGCGATGAAGTACTCCAGCGCCTCGATCTCCCGGGGATCGGGGTAGGCGGCGTTCTTCTCGGAGAGGTACAGGCACTTGCCGTTGGAGGGGTCATCGGAACCGCTGACGGCATAGGGATGCTGGCCGCCGGTGTTCTCCGGCCCGAGCAGGTTGCGCCCCTCGGGCTGCCGCACGTCCCAGAGGCTGAACAGGCCGTCGTACCATTTGCCCGGCGCGCGGTGCTGCTGCTTCGTGGCGATGAAGGCGGCGCGCTTGCGGATCAGCGTCTCCAGGGGCTGCGTGACGAAGAACTCCAGGTGCAGGGCCTGCCCGTCGCCGTAGCGGACCGTGAGCCGGTTCTCGCCAAGCCTGGCGAACGTCACGCGGTACACCGACGTATCCTTCGCCGTGGTCTTCCCGTGTTCGATGCGGGTCTCTCCCGGGAACTCGGGCTCGATCCGCGCGATGCGGTTCCGCGTGCGCAAGGCCACCGCCGTCACGCTGTGCTCCGGCACGACCATGCCCGGCGCCACCTGGACATCGAAGCCGCCGCCGCTGAACAGGGCCTCACGCACACCCTGGAGGTCGTCGGCCCACCGGAAGGAGAACCCGTACGCGGCATCCTGCCCGGGGGCTAGCGTCCGGCCGGTGTGGGGCAGGCGCCACGTGCCCTTCGTGCCCGGACCGGTTGCCGCCGAGTGAATGAACACCGCGAACCGCCCGCCGCCGTGGGCGTAGTCGGACGCCGCCTCCGTGAAGTATTCCAGCGACGTGCCCGGCTCCGGCAGCATCACCAGGTGCGGCCCGCGGCCGCCCACGGGCTGCCAGAACAGGAAGGAGCCGTGCCCGGCGATGAACTGGTGCCGGTACAGGCGCGTCTCGAACGTCTCTTCCTTGTTCCACGTATAGTCGGTGGGCATGGGCAGCGGCAGCTCGAGGTCGCCGAGTTCCAGCGGCCGGGTGCCGCGGTTTTGGAGACCGATGGTCCAGGCCAGCACGTCGCCGCGCACGGCGAAGCGTACGGTGAGGCGGAGCGTATCCTGCAGCGCATACTCGACGGCGCAGGCGTCCGGCCCGTCCGCGCGCGGGACGGCGTTGGTCAGCTTCGCCGTTTCGACGGCCTGCCAGGGGCCATCGCCCGCACGGTAGCGCACCACGCAGTCGCCGAGCACGCTGTTGGACCGCACGAATTCGACGCGCCGCGGGTCGCCGCCGCGCTGGAGGCTGGCGATGCCGTGCCCGCCGAAGCGCACGGCGAAGCCGCCCCCCGGCGCGGCCGCACCCGCCGACGCAACACCGAGCAGCGCCACCGCCGCGGCCAACCCGCGTGCCTGCCCGCTCCCCGGCATGTGCGGCGCACCTGGCGACGTCTTCATCGCACGATGAACACCGTGCCCTGGGCGCGGATCTTGAAACGGCCGAAGTGGATGGCGTCGGCGTCGTGGTTGGTGATGACCTGTTCGTCGGTGAGCACGCCGCCATGCACGCGCAGCACCGCCAGCGAACCGGCATAGGCCAGCCCCTCCAGGAAGCCGCCCTGGTAGGCCGCGCCGACGATCATCCAACTCGTCGGCGGATAGGCCGCGCCGTGGAGGTTGAGCGCCTTGGCCTCCGAGTTGTTGAGCGCGCCGTCCACGTAGAGGCGTTCACGCACGCCGTCGTAGGTGAGCACCAGGTGGTGCCACGCGCCGGCCGACGGCGGGGGATTGTAGCCCATGTCCATCCAGCCCCAGTGCGTGCTGGCGCCGAAGTCCGGGCTGCTGCTGAAGTTCAACTGCCCGGCTGAGCCATCCGGCCCGCCGCGCGCGGACCACATCAACAGGGGCTCCTCGCTCTCGAACGACGGGTTGTAAGCCCACGCCTCGACCGACCAGTCGCTGGCGCCCGTGAGATCCGCGGGCGTCGCCGGCCCCACGCACTCCAGCCGATCCACCGACTGGTTCTTGTCGGCGCCGTCCGCGCCGCGGTCGAAGGTGACGGCCCCCGCCCCGCCGACGCTCTCCCGCCTGGGGTTGTTGAGCGCGCCCCAACCGTACACGAAATCCCCCGCCAGCCAGCCCCGGTTGATCCACGTCGTGACGTCCCCGGCGGCGTTCGTGACGGCATCAGCCCCCGCCTGCAGCTCGACCCACGACTTCCCCGCCCAAAGCACCGGCGAGGCCGGCCGGCCGAAGCGCGCCGCTTCGAAGCGGTAGTTGTCGCGCACCTGTTCGGCGGTCAAGGCGCCGCCATGCACGCGCACGACCGCCAGCGATCCGGAGAAGGCCAGCGTGTCGAGGTAGTTCGGGTTGTTCCAGGCCGCGCCGATGATGACGTTGTTCGGACTGCCGTTCCAGAGGCCGTGAATGGCGAGCGTCTTGGCCTCGGCATTGTTCAGCACGCCGTCTACGTAGAGCCGCTCGGTCGTCCCGTCATACGTAAGCGCCACGTACTGCCATTGGCCCACGGGGGCCAGGGGGTCGTAGCCCATGTCCGGCGCGCCCCAATGCCCGGCAGCGCCAAAGTCCGCGCTGCTGCCGTAATTGAGCTGCGCGTTCGAACCGGCGCCCGGCCCGCCGCGCCGGCCCCAGTGCACCACGCACTCCTCGGCTGCGGCGGCGGGATTGTACGCCCACATCTCGACGGTCCAATCGCCAGCCGCTGTAATGTCATCCGGCGCCGACACCCAGCTTTCCAGCCGGTCCACCGACTGGTTCTTGTCGACGCCGTCGCTCCCGCCGTCGAACGTCACGGCCGTGACTCCCGCGACCGTCTCCCTGACAGGGTTGTTAAGCGTACCCCAGCCCGTCGCAAACGTGGCGCAGAGCGTGCCGTTGTTGGTCCAGACGCCAACCCCGTCGAAGTTCCGCGCATCGAGGTCCACCCAGCGCGTCCCCGCCCACTGCACCGCGGCCCCCGCCGTCCCTGCCATCACCATCAGCCCCGCTGCCAAAGCTATGACAGAAGCCTTCATGGCTCAACCTCCATCTTGGTGGTTATCTGCCCCACCCCTGATAAATGCAACACTGTTTCAATATTGACACGCACATCGCTGAGGCGTCAAGCCGATATGCGCGCACCCCCGCCTCATGGGGCCGGGGCGACTTCGCTGTGCAGGCCGAAAACGCCTCCGGCCGTGCGGCCCGGATGAGCCTGGAACTTCACGGTGATCCGGTCCACCTTCCGGCCGAGCGCGTCGGTCTTGCCCTGGACCAGGTCGAACGGAATCGGGTAGCGCACCTCGAAGAACGCGTCGGGCTTGTTCTGCAGCAGCGTCTGGGTGCCCAGCAGGCGGTCGTTCGCCAGCACGTCGAACACGCGCTGGTCCCGCTCGCCGCCCCAGTACGTGACGACGAGGACGGCCGGCTGCTCCGTCGGCACCTTGAGCGCGTAGCTGAACCAGCCGCCGTTGCCGGCGTGGCGGTAGGTGCGGCCGTTGAACGGGCCGGCGTTGCTGGCGCCCTTCAGCTGGTGGTCACGCTCTGACGCGCCGTCGCCGATGAGAATGAAATCCACGGCGTTCTTCGCGAGGTCCCGCAGCCGCTGCCCCTCTGCCGCCGCCTGCGCAAAAGCGGGACTGCCGCTGTCCTGCAGCCAGACGGCGTAGGAGAACGCGCGGTTGTGGCGCTCCGGCTTCGGCGCGCCGTCGCGATACCAGCGCCCGATGTTGGCGAACGGCACAAGGCACGCCCGCGCGGTCCGGCCGCTGAGAAGCTGGACGTCCGTTTCGTAGAAGGGGCCGAGCGCCTGCCCGCCAGCCGGCCGCTCGCGGACGGCGGGCGCGTCGCCCGCGAGCGCCGCCTCGCGCCCCGCTTCGTAGGGCGCCGGTGCGGCGGGATCGCTCCACCATACCGTGTCGAGCGCGTAGACCAGCGGCCCGCGCACCAGGGCCCGCGGCGCCGGCCCAGCATCCCAGTGGTCGTGGGCCACCCAGCGCGGCTGCATCGGGAAGGTGAGCGTCACCGTGTCGCCGGCGCGCCATGCGCGATCCAGGCGGGCGTAGCCGGCGGGCTTGGCCGCGGCCCACGCCTGCCCGTTGACGGCCACCGCCGGCTGCTCGCACCAGGCGGGCAGGCGCACGTTGACGGCGAAGCGCGCCGCCCGCTCCGGTTCGACGCCGATCGTCACGACGCCCTCTTCCGGGTAGCGCGTGGCCACGTTCAGCGTCACGGGCGTGCCATCCGGCGCGCGCAGGCCCGCGCGGGAGGGCACGTACTGGTTGACGTAGAGGCCGTCACGCCCCTCCGCGTAGAGGAGGCGTGGCAGCAGGGCGACGCTGCGGTGCCCGCTCGCCGTGCAGCAGTCCGGGCCGTGGAAGTAGTCGTCCGGCTTGAAGCCGTTCGGCGGCGTGTGATAGCGGTAGCTGTCGCCGTCCACGGTCTGCGAGGCGAAGACGTGGTTGAACAGCAGGCGCTCGACGGCGTCGGCGTAGCGCGCTTCGCCGGTCAGCTCGAGCAGGTACTGCGTGAGCTCCAGCCACGACATGTTGGCGCAGGTTTCCACGACGTGCCCGGCGATCGGCCGGCGGTAGTCGGGCTCGTAGTGCTCGCCCACGCTGACGCCCCCGGTGATGTAGAGCTGCCGCTTCGCGACATCGTCCCACGCGCCGCGCACTTTCCGCAGGAGCGAGGCGTCGCCGGTGGCCTGGTAGAGACGGAGGAAGCCGAGGAAGTTCATCTGGAACGTGTGCGCGTGGACGTAGGGCTGCAGCTGGTGCACGCCCAGCGTGCCGTCGGCCACCTGGTCGAGCTTCGAGAACGACTGCCAGCCGCTCCAGGTGTCGATGTTGGCGACGACCCACTGGCCCCATGCGAGGAACTTGCGATCCCCGGTGGCCTGGTACAGCCGCAGCATGGGGTCAACCAGCAGCGTGCCTTCCCAGCCGTAGTGGGCGGTATGGCCGGCGATCGCGGAGTGGCCATAGAGCGTCGGCGCGCGGGGCGTGCCCGGGGGCACCCAGGTGAACTGTTCGCAGATGATCGTGTTCACGTTCGCCGGCGGGCGCAGCGGGCTCGGCCAGAACTCCGCCCGGCCCGGTCCGATGCGGGCGGCGAAGTAGTCGCCGAGCTTGCGCGCCGTCTCCAGCGCGCGCGCGTCCTGCCACTCCCCGGCGGCGGTGAGCAGGCCGTGCAGCATGAAGTAGAGCTCGTACGGATCCATGCCGCGCACGGGCTGGACGTCCGTGCGCACGGCGGGATCGGTGATGCCGAGGTAGCCGCCGGCCTCCTGGGCCGCGGCGAGGCGGGCCAGGACCTGGCGCGCCCGCTGCTCGAGCGGACTGTCCCCGGACTGCCGGCTGGCCAGCACCGCCGACTCCAGCCACTTGCCGGGCTGTTCGCCGATCCACCACCAATCGCGCTGCTTCTTCTCCTCGACCATCCGCGTGTAGCGCTCGATGTCGAAGGGCTTGAGGTAGCCGTCCGTGTTGGCGCGGATGCGCTGACCGACAAAACCGCCGAGATCCCGCACGGCCGCCACGGACGGCGGCGTCTGAACGCGGGGCACCTGATCGGTGCCGGCCGCGGCGGCGGCAACTGCCGTCAGCGCGCAGCAGGAAACATTCGCGATGAAGCTCATGTCAAATTCCTCACAGGGCCAGGACCAGGCGCAGACCCTCATCGATTTGGAGCAAGCTCTGGGCGTCAATGCCCTTGATGCGCTGGGTGAGTCGGGTTCTGTCGAGCGTGATGAGTTGCGACACGTTCACCACGGAGGGTTTGGGGAGCCCTGACGCGCGCGTGGCCAGCAGAACGTTGCCGGGAGCACCGCCAAGGTTCAGGTTGGAGCTCACGGCGGCGCAGATGACGGTCCGTATGCCGCTGCGGTTGAAGTCATCCGCCTGCAGGATGATGACCGGCCTGCGGGATCCCGGCCCCGGTCCGACGGGATCGGGAAACGCGGCCCACCAGATCTCGCCGCGCTTCACTACCATTCCTCCCTGGGGAGGGAAAGCGTCTGGGCCCGCTCCAGGATGGGATCAAGAGACGAGTCTTCCCTGGCATAAACCTCGTTCAACTTGCGGGTGACGTCTTCGCCGCGGTGCTTCTGAACGTACTCGGCAACTGCAACCGTGAAGAGCGCGCTCCGGGTCATCTTGCGACGCCGAGCGAACAACTCCGCACGCGAGAACACGGCATCCGGCACCGATATGGCTGTCTTCATGCCGCCAAGGTATAACAGCGGTCATACTCCGTCAAGTTCCGCTTCCCCGTCCGGATGGCGTTACGGTTCATTCACGGCGCGAAGCGATGCAGGGGGGACTTCCATCATCCGGGACCCTACACCCGCGCCAGGAACACAAGCAACCCGTGCACGTACACGGCGCCGCTGAATAGCGCCGGCATGCAACAGGCCGGAATGAGCAGCGCCGCGGTTCTCGGGCAGGCCCGGGTCAGGAGCCCGTACACGCCGATGCTGCCGAGTAACAGGCTCACGCCGGCGGAGATCCCCAGCACCAGGAGGGAGGCCGGCCGCTCCCACGATTCCAGAGATGGGCGCAATCCCCCGTAGGCCGCTGTGGAAACGGCCCACAACAGCACCGGCGGCACAAGCTGGAAGAGCAGGGCGAGCAGCGGCACAACCAGGTGCCAGCGGCGCATCCTCTTATTCCCGGCTTCCCGTAAATCGCAGTTCTCTGTCTCCATAGCAGAATGCCTCGGACTCCTGACTGACTTTCGCCGCATCCAGCCGGCCGCAGGAAAGAGACTCCGCGCGGGCGAGGGTTGACCGCATCAGTCGGTTTGACTCATCCATGGCTTCCTGGAGCGTGGCGCCGCGGGTCCACCGGCGCAGGAAGAAAACGTAGAAAACAGGCGAAGCGCTGTCCCCCGGGTGTCCGACGTACGCCTTGACGCCCAGGCTCAACCACAGCGGTCCCTGCTGCAAGTTGCGGCATCCGGTGTTGTATACCAGGCGGATGTGGCTGCGACGCTGGCTCGGTAACTCCGCGACCCAGCGGACGAATGGGTTGCCGTGCGACAGGAGAAAGAGATCCACCTCCTCATAGCGCTCCAAGGCCTTGTCGAGGCAGGACAGAAACGCCGGCTTGCAGTTGTCCGAGTCGGACTGGGTGAAGTACCAGGCCGTGTCGTAGTACCGGCGCAAGTAGGACCAGGTGAAGTTCCGGGAGCCCCATTTCTGGAAAGGCGTGACATTGTCGCGAATGGCAACAGCGGCCCGCCGCTCTTTGCCGGCCGGGATGGCAGTGTTCCAGAACACCCGGTCGGTCAGGGCAACTACACCGACATAGGCCGCGCACGGCAGCAGAAGCGCCACGATCGCCGCCGTTGATTTCTTCATGGGTATTCCCAACCGACTGCTACGTGAAGTTAGCGGCGACGAAGCGTGGCGGCAAGACGATTCCGGGGCGTTTCGTAACGCCTCAGAAGCCCTGCACGCAGTGGGTTTCCCTTGCACATAACGGCCGGGGACGGCCGTCTCCATTGCGCGGGCAGACGACGAGGCGTGGAGACGGCGGTCCCCGCCGTTATCGCCCCCGTGCCTGACTGAGGCACTGCGGCGTTCCAGGGCGGGAGCTGTACCTCGCTGTAGGACATGGGAACGGGCGAGGGTCCCCCGAGCCGCGTCCATGCGGGGTGAGAGGCGCGTGTAAGGGATCGAGCGAGGCGCTAGCCGATGATTTGGGCCCTGCAACCCCCGCTTGACAGGCCGGAAGCCGTTGTTACCTTTGCACTCTGAAGGGAACCGGGGGAACGCATTCTTCAGCCGGGAGTGGAAACAATGAACCAGAAACGCACAGCCATCTGCGAGCCGCGCTACGAGCCGGCACTTCAAACAGCCGTGGCGGCGGCGCAGGCCGCCGGAGCCCTGCTGCTGGCGGAGTTCCTGCGACCCGGCGGACCGCGAGGCCCGGCCGGCCATTGCCCGGCGGACAACGACGCGGAAAGGCTCATCCGCGACGCGCTGCGCGCAGCCTTCCCCAGCCACGGCAGGCGCGGGGAGGAGCTGAGCGGAGAGGACTGCGCCGCCACCGATCCCGACGCCCATGTCTGGCTGATAGACCCCAATGACGGCACGCAGGCCTATCAGCGGGGCTGGCGGGGGCCGGCCGTGTCCATCGCGCTGCTGCGGGGCGGACTGCCCGTGCTGGGCGTGGTGTATGCGTATGCCGAGCGGGCGGGAGCCGGCGATCTCTTCGCCTGGGCCGAGGGTTTGCCCTTCACCCGCAACGGCAGCGTCGTGCCGACGCCCCAGCCGCAGGCGCCGGACGCCCCGTTCCTGGTGCTGGTCAGCCAGGATGGGGACAACTGCTCCGCGGCGAATGCGGCTTTGTGCGCGCCCGGACGTTTTCGCTCGGTGCCGAGCATTGCCTACCGCCTCGCCCTGGTGGCCGCGGGCGAAGCCCAGGCCGCGGTGTCGCTGGGCGGCCCCTGCGCGCTGGACGTAGCCGGCGGACAGGCCCTGCTGCGCGCCGCCGGCTACGAACTGCTGCGCATGGACGGCAGCCCGGTCACCTATCGCGCCGACGGGTCGGGGTTTGTCGGCGACTGTGTCGGCGGCGCCCCGGCCCTGGCGCGCCGGCTCGCGGCCCGTGACTGGTCGGCAGTCCTGGCTCGGCGGCCCCGGGACACGTCCTCCCCCTATCCGTTGATCGGGCCGATGCCCTCGCGCATTGTCGGTGAGGCGGGGCTCTTGAATCGCGCCCAGGGCTGCTGGCTGGGCCAACTGGCGGGGGATTCGCTGGGCGCGCTGGTCGAGTTCGCCAAACCGTGCGAGATTGCGGAACGCTATCCCGGAGGGGTGCGGCAGATGGAGGACGGCGGCTGCTGGGGCATTCTGGCGGGACAGCCCACCGACGATTCGGAGCTGGCCCTGATGCTCGCCCGCTCGATCGTGCAGCGGGAGGGCTACGACCCCGAGGCGGCGGCGCGGGCGTATGTCGCATGGTACGGCAGCCAGCCTTTCGACGTGGGCGGCACGACGGCGCACGCCCTGCAGCCGGCGCAACGGGCCGGGCAACAGCCTGGCGGGGTCGCGGCCGCCGCCCGCCAGGCCGCGCAGGGGATACTCCACTCGCAGGCGAATGGCGCGCTGATGCGGATCTCGCCGCTGGCGATCTACGGGCACGCGCTGCCGGATGACACGCTGGCGGAGCTGGCCCGGCAGGATGCCTTGCTCACGCACGCCAACCCGGTTTGCCAGGACGCCAATGCCGTCTTCTGCGTCGCCGTCGCGGCGGCGCTCCGCGGCGGCTACGACCGCCCCGGGATCTACGAGCACGCCCGCGCCTGGGCCGCCGCGCACGCCCTGCAGCCCGAGGTGCGCGCCGCCCTGGAGGAAGCCCGCACGGGTGCGCCCTTGCACGACCAGGAGCATATGGGCTGGGTGAAGATCGCCCTCCACAACGCCTTTGCCCAGCTGCTGCATGCGCCAAGCCTGGAGGAGGGCATCGTACGAACCATCGCCGGGGGCGGCGATACCGACACCAATGCCGCGATCGCCGGGGCGCTGCTCGGAGCCGCCTGGGGCGCTCAGGCTTTCCCGCAAGCGTGGGTCAACGCCCTGCTGAGCTGCCGACCCCTGGGACAAGGCGACGGAAGCCGGCACCCCCGCCCCCCGTCCTTCTGGCCGGTGGACGCCCTCCACCTGGCCGAACGCCTGGCTTGGCTGGGCCGGCAGGCGGCCGGAATGACAAGCCCATCTGCGCTACCGCAGGACGAACAGGGTTCCGCCGGGCACAACCACGTTGTATAGCTCGAATCCGTTCACGCGCATGTCTTGGGTCGTGTCCGTGGCCTGCAGCGTAATGACCTCAGCGCTCTGCCCGTCGGCGTAGAAGCGTCCGGCCAGGGTGCGCAGGGCCAGCGGCGTGGCGGCTGCCTCGAAGGCGCTGGCGCTGTCCTTGACGACGCCATCGGCGATCAGGTTCATGCCACAGGTTGAGTTGTCCCGCTCCTGCGAGTAGACCACGATCTCGTAATGGCCGCGCTGGAGGTTGTCCAGGGTCAGCGCGATCTGGTTGCCACGCGTCTCGGCGAAGATGAGGTCCTCGATCAGATTCGCGTAGGGGTGCGTGATGTCCGCGCGGTCGCGATAGCCGATCTGCGTCGTGGTGCCGGCCGGGGCGACGGTCACATTGACCGTCCCGTTGCGGCCCGCCACGCTGGCATAGGTTTCCGTCTGCGGGGGTGCGAAGGAAGCGGAAGCCCGTGTGAATGGCTGAAAACCCAGGCCCAGCAGGTCCTGCCCCGTGGCGCCGAACTCCACCGCCAGCGCCCGCCGCCGCCCCGTCTCCCGCACCTCGATACCATTGAGAAACAGCAGGTGCGTCGTGCCGGCGACGAACCGTCCCGTGATCTGCACCTGCGGATCGACCGCCAGCCACTGCGTGCTGAACTTCCACCCCTTGTCGCGCGTCGCCAGGTTGTTCGCATTGAAGTGGAAGCCGTTGAACGCGTCGGCGCTCCCGTTCAGATACCAAGCCGACTTATAGCTGCTGTTGCCGTTGAGGTCCTGGGACAGGATCGTGATTTCGTACTCGCGGTACGGGATGAGCCCGGCGATGTCGATCGTCAGCAGATCCGTGGCGAAAATGAAGTCCTCGAACACGTTCTCCTCGCCCGCGATGTTGTTGCGGTGGCGGGTTGGCTCGCCGATGGTGTCTGACGTCACGGTGACAATGACGCCGTTGGCCGACACGCTGCCCGTGTTCTTCGCGGGACCACCCGGGTTGAGTCCGACGTAGCCCGGCGCCGTGGCCTGGCTCGGCCCCGACTGGGCATCGTTGGTCTTGTTCACATCGACCTTGATGATGTCGAGGCGCTGCGGCGGCGCCGGGTAGATCTCGAGGCCGTTGAAGATGGCCACGCCGCCGGTGCCGGCACGGGTCAGCAACCCCAGCGCGCCGGCTGCGTCGGTGGTCATCCACAGGTCGAAGAAGCCCTCGTTCGGGCGAGTCATGACCGTCCGATGTACCTTGCGGTATTCGGGGACCGAGTAGCTGACCACCGAAGCCGTGCCCTCGGTCCAGATGCTTTCGGCGTTGTTATTGGCCGTGCGGTCGTAGCTGAACACCCGCACCCGATACTCCGTGCCGGGCTGCAAGCCGGTGACATCGACACGCAAGGCCTGCGTCGGATCCGTACCGGCGTACGTGCCGTGGGTCATGTCGCGCAGCAGGTTGCTCTCGGGGTGGGCGACTGCGGCAAGGCGGTCGCGGTCGCGGTTGTGGGCGATGCGGCTGACGGTCAACGTCACGCCATTCGCGTCCGTGGCCGAGAACGGCGTCGTATTCGCGTTGTTGCCGGAATCGACCACGGCAGTATGGCCCGCCTGCGTGATCGTCGCCGATTCCGACAGGTTCACGTCGAACTTCGCGATGGCCTGATTCCAGCCGCACGCCTGCCGCGAGCCCCCCGCGACGATGATGGCAGCAACCAGGATTTGAACAACACTACGCAGGCAACCGTTCACGCCGCACCTCACTGTTTTGCCGGACACATGAAGCCACCCAGCAACGTCGATTATCCGGGTGGGCGCCTGGCGAGTCAACCCCGAAGATCCGTGCCCCCAGGGCAAACGCATCTTATCCCACTGAGATCTGTCGGGTGTTGACCCGGAT
>CAYOBW010000144.1:0-17275 GCA_964402115.1 uncultured Victivallales bacterium | reverse complement strand
TATGCCAGTCATCCAGTTGCCAACCGTAGGGATTGCGCAAATCCGAGACCCTGACACGGATCGTGTTCCATCCCTGATTTGTTAAATCAAAGAATCCGTAGAACCGGTCCTCCACCCAGTTGGCTTCCATGAAGGAACGATTGACCACGACACCGATCCTGGCGCCGGCCTCCGGCGAGTTGAATTCGAACACCAACTCGGCGCCCTTCGGACCGATGAACAGCGGGCTGTTGATCTTGCGGGTACTGATGCTCCACCAGTAGCTGTTGTCCAACCCCGACCGGGTCCAGTCGCGTCCCCCGTTGGCAAAATCGTCAATCAGCCTGTTGGGCGTAGCTTGCGTTTTTATGTTCGCTTCCTGCAGTTCCTTCGGCCACGCCCAGGCGTAGTCACTTGAAACCGCCATCTCGCTCAAACCGTTGTAGCTGTGATTGGGCGCCTTGATGGGATCAATGGCATAGATGACGTTGGCAAAGACAAAAAGCGGCTCGTCGTTGAAGCTGAGCGGGCACTTTGTCTGCCATGAGCCATCCTCGTTGCGGACCGCATGCCCGGTAATCCAGAACCGCGTAACGGGATTTCTCCCGTCGGTATAGAACAGCTCAACCCGTTTCAACTTCAACGTTGTTTTCGGTGGCGTCACCCTGAAGACGGGAACTCCATCGTCCTGTTTCAACCGCAGTTCGCTTTTCGGCGTCGCGGGAAAACTGAACGCCCCCTTGAGCTTATCCTGGAACCACAGGTAATCCGCGATCTGCACTTCGGGCGGGGCGGCGTGATTGAAATTGGCGCCCAGCACGTAGCGATGGTCAACCCCGTCATTCATTTCCTTGAGCGCCTGGATGCTATTCCAGTCAGGGCAATGGAAATCATTCGAGGCGCCGCGCAGCAGCACCGCCGCGTGCATGTACTTCCAGAACCCACCCTCGTCCGTTTCCCTCAGGAGCCGCCCCCATTTTTCCAGAAACTCCTTGCCCAGGTGACTGATGTTGCCCGTGATGATCTCGTGCGGGTCGATCTTGTGTCCACAGCCGCCGCACTGGGGAACCACCGCCGCCAGGCGCGGATCGATGCTCTCGCACACGGTCAGGCTGCCGCCGGTGGAATAGCCGGTGATGCCGATCTTCTTCGGGTTGACCTGCGGCTGCTGCATCATGAACGATATGATCCTTCTGCCGGAGATCTGCCGTGGGAAAAGCCAGTCATTCCGCGGACTCGGAACAGCGTCTATGGTCTTGTCCGAGGCACTGAAGCACCCGTCCGGACCCGGATTGGAATCGGCGTTCAAAGCGCCCCAGTCGGTGTTCGGCAAGCCCGTGGCTTCACCGCCCATCTTCTCCTTCTGGTTGTGGTTGGGATTGAAACAGGCGTAACCGAGCCTGGCGTAATGGAGGGCACTGCCTTCGCCGCCGGTCTGGGGGCCGCCGTTGGTGTTCATGATCGCGGGCAGATTCTGCGCGCCCTTGGGATAGGACCAGTAGCCGCACACGACGGATTTCTTCCCTTGAAACGTGCCGACCGTGATCTGCACCCAGTTGACGACGATGCCATCCTTGGTTTCCCAAGTCTTGTGGACCACGGCTTCCAGGGAATTGTTCCTATCGTACTTCTCGTTGTAGTCCTTCCATATCTCGGGAATCGTCTGCGGCACATCCTTGGGATCGGTGATGCGCGGCACCTCACCTTTACCCCAGATGTCCATGGCTTGAACGCTACAGTTCAATGGCCCGATGGCAATGACGGATCCCGCCAGCGACAGGAGAGCGGTAATTGGATTGAGTTTTGATTTCATATCAATTCTGCAACGCTTTCATTTTCTCCGCATACCGTTGCCCCAGGATGCGGGCGGATGCGGCATTGTAGTGCAGCTTGTCGCCCTTGTGGTCCAGCCCGGCGCCGGACACGCACGCGTAGTTGCGGACGTTCAGGCCACCGACCACCGCATTGAAAGCGGTGACGGCCTCGGCCTTCCTCGGGTCTAACGGAGACAATTCGGAGGCGACGAACGGGATGTCGGGGGCGGCAAGATCCTTGCGCAGCCGTTCGATCAATTCGGTCAGCCGCTTGCCGTAGCCGGGGTTGTTGAGGTCCGCCTCCCCTTGGTGCCAGAGAATGCCTTTCAGCACGCCGGTTTGCATCGCCACGCGGACGCGCTCAAGCATGTCGTCGTACGGATGGGTGTGGGTGGACTTGTCTTCCTTGCCCGGAGCCCAGGCACTGATCGGGGTTCCGCCGACGGCACAGGGGATGAGGCCGATGCGGACCTTTGGATTTTCGTCAGCCAGCCGTTTGCCAAAAGCAAGTCCCGGGCCCACGCCGGCCGCCGCCTTGTCAAAGTGCAGCGGATCCGTCGCCGGCACCCACTCCCGTTGTTTGTTGAGCATCAGGACGCGCGGATGCGCCGCCTTGCTTTCCGCGTCAACCGACCCGCGCCCGGCCATGTTCGACTGGCCGATGAGGAGGTATAGATGGAACTGCTGATCCGTTTGGGATGCGGACGCCGTCGCCGACGCCTCAGCGGCATTGACCGACGGCAGGGGTTGCTGGGCCTGAGCTGAGGAGAGGCGGACGAGCGGCGTCAGCAGCAGGGCGGCGAGAATTGTGGGTGTGTGTTTCATGGTTCTGCTCGTTTTGATGTCGCCGTCGCGAGGCGATACATTTCGCTGCCAGCCAGCAGGAAGGTTCCGGTGACATATTCATGGGTGTTATCCTCGGCCACGATCGCGGGTCGGTCGCCGACAAGTTGACCCCATTGAACCTTGCCGTCGGCACGAACGCTCTGCACGAGACCTGTCCACGCCTTCTCTGCCACTCGCAGGTACGTGGCCCGGTCGAGCAATCCTTGGTTCATGCCCCAGGCTATGCCGTAGCAGAAGAAGCCGGTGCCGCTGGTTTCGGGCGCGGACACGTCATCGGGATCAGCGAGGTTCGGGCGCCATAACCCATCAGCACCCTGCCGCCGGGCGATGGAGGCCGCCATGGTCTTGTACAATTCAACATAACGCGGCCGCTGCGGGTCATCCTCGGGCAAGTACGCCAGGATTCTCGCGATGCCACCGACTGCCCAGCCGTTGCCCCGCGACCAGAGGATCTTCTTTCCTCCCTTCGTGGTCTGGCCAATGAACCGTTTGTCCCGGTAGAACAAGCCGGTGTCCTTGTCGAAGAGTTCCGCGTGAACGTCCCAGAAGAAGTCGTGCATGTATGCGAGATACTTCTTGTCGCCGGTTGCCTTCGCAATCATCGCCAGCGCGCTGGCGCCGTAGAGCGAATCGGCGTAGCGCCGCCCGCCTTCGAGATACCACACCTTCGCGCCTGCAGGTGAATTGTTCGCTGGCGTGTTGAGCCATTCGACCGCCGGGGCGATCATCGCCTTGTCTTTTCGAACGAAATACAATTCCGCCCATGTTTCCACGCAGAACAGCCTGTTGGCGCCGGCTTTCTCCGTGCCGACCTGCCACCGCTGCAGGGCTCCCCAAGCCAAGGCCTGCCGCAGGAACTGCGCGTCACCGGTGGCCCTGTGCGCGGCCATGACGCCGGTGTACCACGTGCCGCGTTCCCAGTCGCGATCGCCCGGCTTCATGGTCGGGTGCGCAACCTGCCAGTCGTTGACACGGCGCAGCAACGGGAGGACGGCATCGGCCTGCTCGCCGCGAGCAAGCACGCCGCACAGTGCCGCACAGGCCGCCCCGACTTTAATCGGTGTCGACATCCACAGGATCCGGACTGACCATGCGGGACTTGGTTTCATGCGGCCTTTTCTCGCTTCCTGCTAATGGGGAACCGTCGCAGAGAACGGCATGGCCGGCAGGGCGGCGCTGTTGACCAGATTGCAGTTGGAGTCGGGTTTCCAGCCGAAACGCACCGACGTGGGCTGATCCACTCCGTCAGCCGAGACGGCAACTGTCGCGCCGGTGATCTCGGCTTTAGCGGGGACGAATCTTCGGTCGCCTCCGGCGAGTTCCCAGGAGTCGGAGGGCTTTCCGTCGCGCGTCTTCAATCCCTCGCCGGGCGTGGAGAAGGTGACGATGACGCGGCTGCCGTCGCGAGTGACGGATTGCATCATCGGACCGGCTTCCACCAGGCCTTTCACGCCGTAGGTCCGCGCGAGCGCGAGGCGAGCGAGGCGTTCCCCGACGCTCCTCTTGTCGCGCGGGTGGACCTCGTAGCGGGTGCCGGGCTCGGAGATGTCGTTGCAGACGATCATGCCGCTGCCGGGAATTGTCGCGAGCGCCCGGGTTTGAGCAGCCCACATATCGCAAAGATCGCCGGCTCCCTTCTTGGCTGGCATTTGGACGTAATAGAATGGGAGCTGAAGCCCCCACGATTTTCGCCAGTCGGCAATCATGGCGGCCATCAAGTCGTCGTAGAAAGCGGCCCGCGCTCCGTCCGCCTCCCCCTGGTTCCACAGGGCGCCTTTGACCCCATACCCGACCATGGGATGGATCATGGCGTTGTAGAACATGCAGCCACGGCGATTCATCGGATTCTGCAGGAAGGAGGCGTAGAATGGCCGAATGGGGCTGACGTCAACCGGGAAGGGCATGACCGGCCGGGCCAGCGCGGCGTTCCCGCGGGCTGCCGCGGCCCAGCGGGTCACCGTGTCCTCGACAAGGGGAAGGTTCGCGACCATCTCGTCCCGTACAAGCGCCCGCTCCTTTGCCAGCGCGGCAAACTTCGGGGAGGATACGAGCGCCGCGTCGCTCATCCACGAGATGATCGACGAGCCGCCGTGGTTGGCCTCGATGATGCCGACGGGCACGTGCTTCCCCTTGTGCAGGGCGCGCGCGAAGTAATAGCCCATCCCGGACATGCGTCCGGCTGTCTCCGGGCTGACCGGTACCCATTGGCCCATGTTCCGGCGCTGCGGCAGCACATCGGCAGCGCGCGCGTTCGCGAAATATCGGATCGCTGGATAGTTGGCCAGAGGCTGCTCCTCGGCAAAGCCAAGCGTGGCGGACAACACATACCCGGAATTGGACTGCCCGGAATTGATCCACACCTCGCCGACGAGCACGTTCTCGTAGCTGAGCGTATCGGTCTTCCCTTTGATCGTCATCTTCAGAGGAACATCGCCGGCCTTCATGGCGTCCAACGTTACCTGCCAGCTGCCCTTGTCGTCTGCCTTGGCGGCTTTGCTCTGTCCGGCGAACGAGACCGTCACCTCCTCGCCGGCTTCGCTCCAGCCCCAGATCTTCAGCGGCTGGTCGCACTGCAGGACCATGTCGTCAGTAAAGAGGTGTGCCGCCTCAAGCTGCCTGCGGTTGGAGCACGGCTCCAGCTTCACAGGAGATGCCGGCACCCATGTCTCAGCCCGTAGCGGGGCTTTGACATCGTCCTTGCCCACCTTCAAGGCGATGTCCGCAACGCGCTTCCAGTACTCCTCACTCGCCTTCTCGGAGAACGCCGCAGGCCTGGCCACCGTCGCGACATTCGAGAGGGTTCCTGCAGTCTCAACCGACTTCGCACAAGATGTTTGCACCTTCTGCTCAACATTCCCGACAGGCTCCGCGACAACGAACGGCAGGCCGGGCCGCCCCCACGCGAGACGCCATGATTCCACAAGCTCCTTGAGGGAGGCTGGCACGAGAACGCCGTGCTTGGACTCGAATTCACAGTTCAGGATGATTCCGCGGACCGCCATCGGGACAAGGGGACCGATGAGTGTGTTGTACACATTGGACCGCTTGTAGGTGATCGGGTAGTCCCCGCCAAAGACCGGATGCCGGTTGTAGAACGCATAAGGGATAGGGGACGGGAAGAGCAGCAGATCGATCGGATCGCCGGACTCGCGATTCCGCATGTTGGATGACCAGGCCTCGGCGCGGGCAATGTCGTTGGGAAGCTGTTCCGCGAGCAACCGCAGCGCCTGAGCCTGCGCCTTGTCCTTCTCGTCCCATTTCCAAGGCAGCCATTCCGACGTCAGGTCGGTCTCCGCGTTGGCGAGGATGATGCCTATGGGAATCCTTGATGCAAGATGCAACTCCCGGCCCACGTACCAGGTGACGGAGTACTTTTCAATCGTCTCGGGACTCACAACCGTCCAAGCCACCCCCGGCGGAATGTCCGCGACAGGCACGATTGACCGGTAGTTGTCGGGACGCAGAAGGCGAACCTTGGGGAACGTGGCTTTCGTGAGCTCCTTCTTTGGATTCTGGAGAGAGCCCATGTTCCGCATGACGCCGGGGCCCGTGCAGAGCCACACGTCGCCCACGAGGATGTCGCCTGCATCGACACGCTCGCTTCCGCATGAGGCCGTCAACGTCCCAGCCGTATCAGAGGCAGGCATCGGATCAAGAACCGCACGCCAGCAGCCATCAGCATCCGCACGCGCTGTCTGCTTCTGGCCTTTGAAGTCAACCGCTATTTCCGCCTGGGGCTTGCTCCACCCCCAGACAGGAACCGGCATGTCCCTCTGCAAGACCATCGAGTGGCCGAAACTGTTGGCGAACCGCAGGGGCTGTACCGCGCACAGCGTCAGACACGCGTGTGTGAGCAGGCTGAACACGATCAGGAAGCGCTTGGTTGTGTGAGCGATAAGGCTTGGTTCCACAGTCAATAGCCCTTCCTTATCACCCTACCACGATTAGCGTGCCGGCGCTAACCTTCTTAACGGAGAGAGCTGCCGTTTCGGCAGGCAATCCCTCGGACCGGCAGCCACGGCGGGCCTCAAGGCGTTCAGTCCCGCGCAGCCTTGCACACCTTGTCTCCAAAGGGCGGCGGGCCTCTTGCGTTCCCCGCCTCTAGAACGACACCGACCAGTCCACGGTGCCGTTCCCGTCTTTGTCGATGCTGAGGACGGCCATGCCGTTTGCCGCGGGGTCGAGCACCTTGACATCCGCCTTGGCGCCGGAAGCGGCGCACGAGACGGGTTGGCGACCGTTCGTGGCGATGACCAGCTTGTAGGTCTCCCCGCCCACGACCTTGGACGTGCCGGTGAGTTTCTTCCTGAACGGGTGCCAGTCAGTCTGCAGTACGTCCACGAAGCCCTGCATGACATGCCGGTTGGAGGAGAGGAACTGCGGGTGTTTCGCGACCTCATGCACCGACATCATCCGCACCTCGCCGGGCCGGAGGGTCTGTTCGAGTTTGCCGCTCCCCGGGAATGTCCCGACGAAGGTGTCGTTCCAGAAGTCATAGACGTAATAGCTCCTGTCGGGACGGAGCCCCATTCCGCCGAACGAACTGTCCTTCCCGATGTCCACGCCGATGGTCCCGGCAGCCGCCACGTCCGGATTGTAGAAGACGAGCTGATGCCAGGTGTCATCGATCGCCTGGTCGTAGATGCGCGGAATCCCGTCGTCCCTTGTAAAGGCGTCCAGCGGCCGGGCGCTGCGCGGTGTGTCATGGATCGGATAGATCCGCGACAGGTCATGCAGTTGCTCGGGGGTTATCTTGCTGAAACTGGTGGCCAGCACAAAGCGCGGGGCCACCGTATAGACCATCGTCAACAACTGCCGTAGCCCGTCGCGGTTGTTGGGCGCCACCTTGAACAGATTCTTCGAGTCCATGTCGTAGGTGAAAACGACCCGGTTCTTGTACCAGCGGTGCCCGCAGCGGGAAAGCATCTCGGGCGTCGCAAAATCGGTATCGCCCCACACCCGCTGCGAGTCCACCACGCCCGCTGTCACGTCCGAGAAGCAACCCCGGCCATTGGGCATGGCCCAGACATTGCGCTCATCAATGAAGGACTCCGGCCCGAGGATGGTTTTGGGCAATTCGAAGATTGTCCGATAGGCTGCCGCGGCGGTGGCATACTTGTCCTCGAATCCACCGTCCTGGCGGAACAGATTCTCGGGGTAGTCGAACATCAGCCCGGCCAAGCCGCCGTCCCTCATGTTCTCATAGACCTTGCGCAGGTGAGCCTTGAAGCCGGGATCCGTGTAGTCCAGCGTGCCTTTGATATACGTCAAACCGCCCTTGTCGTCGAAGAGCCGCTTGGTGTCATTGAACAGGTACCAGTCCGGATGGGCGGCAATGAAGTCGCGGGAATTGCAGCCCGTCTGGCTGTAGGTGAGCGGGATGCCGCCGCGCTCGATCACGGCCCGGGCCCATTTCTTCGTGGTCTCATAGGGCTGCACGTAGTGGCCGTACTTCTGCCAGTGTTCCTCGTCCCACCAGCCCTGCTCGTTGTTGGCGCCGTAATCGTCGGGCACCACCCGGACGGCGACTTTGCTGTAGCGCAGGAAACCCGACTTGGCGACGGCGTCCATCTGCGCGACCATGCCGGCCGTGTTGTTAGGCTGCGGGCCGCCGCCGTAGACGGCCACATACCAGCCGCAGACGGTCGGGAAGTCGTTGATCGCCAGCTTGACCTTCTGAGCAGCCCGCACCGCCAGGCCATACTGCTCCAGCGCCTCGAACGGATTGGCCGTGCAGAAGTCGACGTAGCAGCGGTCATCCGGCAGGTAGGTTACGCCCGGATCGACCCGCTTGCCCACGGCATCCCAGTTCATGACGCTGGCCGCCAGGTCGTCGGCGCCGACGCGCGCGGCGCTGGCCGCCTTGGCGTAGTCGTGATAAGTCAACCCGCCCACCACGATGGACTTGCGTCGGCCGGCGGTCACGAAAGTCGCCAGCAGGTTGTTCGGGCTCTCCATGTTCGTGACGCTGTGTACCCGGGTCTGGAGTCCGATCTCTTGCTTGACCCCGTCCATCCGCGGGCCGATGCCCGCGCCGCCGGGGCCGTTGAGCATGCGCAGATCGGCCTTGCCGCTGACCCCGTCAAAGGCCTTGGCGAGATGGAGTGGACTGATCTCCTTGACGCTCAGGCTCTGGGCCAGGGTGTTCCTGATACCGCCGCAGAGCGCGAGGAAGCTCCGGTTGTCGTACAGCGCGACTTCGAGGATCAGGTCCGGCTTCCCGGGGCCGGAAGCCGTGACCGTCAGCTTCCGGCCTGTGCCGAGCTCGTCCTTCACGGGGGCGCTAGCCCAGGTGCGGGTCAGCCCCGCGGCAGCCGAGGAGAATGCGTCAATCCGGAGACAGGCGCCGGTGATGTTCGAGGAGTTGTCCGTGCGGCTGCAGGCAGAGTAGGTTCCGCTCGCCAGGTCGTAGGCAACCCTCACCTGCCCGTTCTGCAGCACCACCACGTTGCCGTCCTTGGCCGCGGTGGTCCCGGCGCGGCAGAGGCCAGGGGCCGACAGCAGTGCCAGGGCGGCGATGAGGGATGTCGGGAAGCGGCGTGTGGCGTGGTGCTGCATGAGGATCCTCATAGGATGCTTCATCGGAAGGTGCCCCCGTTCACGTTCATGGCGGCCTCGCCGGGATCCTGGTCCGTGACAAGAACCCGGTAGCGAAAGACAACCGTCTTCCCTGCCGCCATTTCGAAGGGCCCTGCAAAGAGCGGGGCCGGACTGAAGTACGGCATGCTCTGGTCGACGTACCACCGGGCAGGATGCCGCAGGTTGGCCGGATGGTCGAAAATCGCCACCGCCGGAGCGTGGGTTCCCGCCGAGATTTTGACCCAGCGCGCAGGTTGTCCATGAGTGGCCTGCTGGCCAGCCCGCCCTTCGCTGCTTGTGAAAGTCCATTTTCTCTGCTCGGGGCCGAGGCGCAGCGAGAATCCCGCGTACCCGGCAGGCGAGCGATCCAGCAGCACATTCGTCACCGCGGTGAACTCCGACATCCAGTCCAGGGTGTAGCCGCTTTCTGTCGGGGCCGACACCTCCACCACCCGTTTCTCCGTCAACACCGGTGGCCCATTCCGCGGGTGATAGCTCAACGCATAGGTAAGTCTGGCCGAACCGTCGGTGTGCGTCTCCGCATACCAGTTGAGCAACTCGGTGGCAGCCTCGCTACGCCCGGTCTTGGGATCCTCGTCCCAATACAACATCCCGTTGATGAGCTTCCACGACCACCAAAGACCGTAATGCCAGGGGTGATCCGTCGGCCGCAGATCGCTGAGCACCACGCCGCCCGGCGTCGCCAGCGGATGGAAATACGGCTTGCCCTGAGCGGGATCCGCCACCGCTTGCCAGAGGACGTTGGTTCCTCTGACCAAAGTCAACGTGGTCTCCGTCCGACGCCACGCGGTCGTTGCCGCCGGGACAGACCGCGGCAGCAAGCGAATTTCATGGAGCGACATGGAATAATGGCTTCCCTGTGGATTTCCCGGTCTGAATTTCCATTTGTGGTCCCAGCAGGACGAATAGCACAGCCAACCAGCCAGCCCATCCTTGCTGCTGAACTTCGTGGGCAGGTTGACAAAGTAGGCATTGGGTCCGAATGCGGGCAGATACTCGACGAGCCTCCACGGGCCGTCCACGGCGTCGGCTTCCAGGATCATGGTGTCGTGGGGAGCGTCAGAGGCATAGCTCATTCCCCGGCTGATGAACATGAGGTACTTCTTCAGCGGCGCGACATAGGAGACCGTCACAATCCCCAGTCGCCCCTCCCAGGTGAGCAGCGGCTTGATCTGGTCGAATGCGCGCGTCCACTGCGCCTTGCCCTCAGGACCGTAGCCGGCGAAGAACTCATACGCTTTGGGATCGTTGATCGTGGCTGGCGACGGTGTGACTCGCAGCAGATAGACCTGGTCGCCCATTTGCCACTCGTTCTGGGCTTCCCGGCGGGTTGAGCCGTGGGCCACGAGGTAGGCCTTGCCGTCCGGCGCATGCTGCATGTTTTTGCCGAAGTCGACGAAGTGCGGGGCGCCGATCTTGACCGGCGCTTTGGCCGGGTTCTCGCCGAACAGCGGCTGGGTCGGGGTGCAGGTCGTCTCAACCCAGGTCTTGCCGTAATCGGCAGAATAGCGGAAGCCCACAAAGGGCCCGAGTCCGGCCGGCCCCCAAATCGCATAGGTGCCGAAGTACCACACCCCATTGTGGCACAGGCTGCCACACGGATAGCGCCCGATGTAGGGCGCCGGATCCGCCTCGATGCGGGGCAGCAGATTGACGACCTTGAGGTTCAGGGGATCGTCGCCGACGATCTTTGCCTGGGCCGTGGCCGCTTTTCTGCCGGCTATCCCGTTGACCGAATTGCACGAGTAGCAGTTTTTCGGATACGCCGAATCCTCCGGTTTGGCGAACTCCCCTTCGCGTTGGAAGTGGACGTACCGGTCCCCGTTGTCGAGCAAGTACCCGTCGGTCCACGGGGAGTAGAGATCGCCGTCGTCCGCCCAGGTTGGGTACCAGGTGTCCCCGTTGGTATAGTTGCGATAGCGGCCGGTGAATTCCACGCCGGCAAACGTCTCGGACGGTGGGAACGGACAGCCCTCGGGCGTCTTGGAGGGCCAACGAAAGGGCGCGGTCTCCGTCCGCGCCCCGTTGTATCCCGCCGGCGCGTCCTGCGCGTCGACGGTCACAGCGGCTAGCGCCAGGCAGCCGGCCAGCCAGGCTGCCGCCGAAAGTGCTTTGATGGTCGCGGGTTCGTTTCTGGTGCCGCCAGTCATTTGGGCGACTTCGCAATCGTAATCCGGCCGTGGGAATCCGAGCCCGCATCCGTGCTGACCGTGGCGCGCAGGGTCAGCGGCGTATCGGCGGTTTGCGGCAACTCCACCTGATACACATTGTCCTGGTCGCTGGCGCCCGTCCAGCCGAAGTGCTTGTCCGTGGCCAGCACCTTGCCGTCCTGCACGATTTCCGCGGCATGGATCTGGTACCGGCTCGCGCCATGTTCGTATTGGAAGGTGATCTCGTAGCGCCCGGGTCCCACAAGGCCCTTGGCAAGCGGCCAGTCCACGACTTTCGGAGTCGGCGACGTGTGCTCCGGCGCCCAGCGGCCCGCCACCGTGCCGGCCGCCGGCACCGGCTTGTAGCGCACGCCCAGCGCCGCCAGGCGCGGCAGATGGGCCTGCAGGCGCACGAGGAAGGCGGCGTAGTTGCGGCTGGCCGCCGGAGACCACACCACGTCTGCCAGGGCCGCGGCGCGCGGGTACACCAGGGCATCGATCCGGTCCTCCGAAGGATGAGTGTCCGTCCACATCTGCGCCTGGGCGCCCAGTACGTGCTGCGCCTGCTCGGCGGAGAGCTCCCCGGGCACCGGCTCAAAGCTGTAGACCTTCTCCAGCGGCGTGTTGGGATAGTCGAAATAGGTCCACGCGGTCGGAGCCATGACCACGTCATGACCGGCTTTGGCGGCGGCAATGCCCCCGCCCATGCCGCGCCAGGACATGACCGTGGCACGGGGCGCCAGGCCGCCTTCCAGGATCTCATCCCAGCCGATCAGGCGTCGTCCCTTGGATTGCAGAAACTGCTCAATGCGCCGGATGAAGTAGCTCTGCAGTTCCTCGCCGTTGGCGAGCTGCTCCTTCTTCATCCTGTCCTGGCACAGGGGGCAGCGGAGCCAGCGGTCCTTGGGGCACTCGTCGCCGCCGACGTGGACGTAGGGCCCCGGGAACAATTCAACAATCTGGCCCAGCACCTCCTGCAGGAAGGCATAGGTGTTCTCGTTGCCGACGCAGAACTGCCACGGGCGGCCCTCCCGGGGCAGCGGGCAATCCAGCTCGGGATACGCCAGCAGGGCGGGCGGTTCGTGGCCGGGCATGTCGATTTCGGGGAGGATGGTGATATGGCGTTCGGCGGCATAGCGCACCACCTCGCGGATTTCGTCCTGGGTGTAGTGGCCCGGCTTGACGCCCGGCCCCCGCGTAGCCGCCTCCAGCAGCTTGGGACGGCCTTTGATTTCGACGCTCCACGTGCCCAGGTCGGTCAGGTGCCAGTGGAACAGGTTGAACTTGTGCAGGGACATGAGGTCGATGAAGCGCTCGACGAAGGCCTTTCGCTGAAAGTCGTGACCGGAGTCGAGCATCAGCCCGCGCCAGGCGAAACGCGGCGTGTCCTCGATCTGCACGCACGGAACGGTCCACGCCACAGCCCCGACCGGCGTCGCGGAGAAGATCTGCCGCGGCAGGAGCTGGCGCAGCGTCTGTACGCCGTAGAACAGGCCCGCCTGCCCCGCGGAGGAGATCCGGATGGCCTGTGGCGTCACGGTCAGCTGATAGCCTTCCCGGCCAAGGTGCGCCAGGCCCTGATCCTGGGCGAGGGCGATGACGGCCTGATTGCCGGGAGGCGTCCGGGGCGCCACGTTCAGGGCCATGCCCGTGGCCGGCTTGAGGTAATCGACGAGCTGCCGGGCGGTGGGTGCGCTGGCCTCGTCGGTAACGACGACGGTTCCCGCCGTGATGGTAAACGCGCCGTCACCGGCCTCCATCTTTACGGGCAAGGGCACAATGGCCGGCATGACGGTCTCCGCCGCCCCCCGTGCCAGCGCGGGGAGAAGCCCGATGAGGCCAGCCGCCATGAGCGCGCGCGACCATGCGAAGCGGGGGCGCCGGAACATCGAGGGTCGACGGCGGCCGCCCAGTGCCGGGCAGTGACCGTTCGTATGGGAAGCGTCGAGTGACGTCCTCTTTTCCATGGACCTGTTCCTTTCAGTTCGCGGCGGTCTTGCGCGTAGCGGCGCCGGCTGCCTGATCGCAGGCGAAAGTCTCTCATACGGGCATACCTAAGGGAAGACAACTGAAATGGTCTGACCGGCCTTGATATCGACCTTGCGCCAGCCGAGGAAACCGACGGCGCCAAGAGGGCGCTGCGCCTGCTCCCCGTTCTCGGCGAGGACCGCCACCCGGGCGTCGAACCTGGTGGGGTTGGCGATCTTGAGCGTCACGCCGGCTTTGTCGCGCTTGAGCACCTGGGCTTCGACGTGGTCGAAAACGAAGACCTCGTCCTTGTCGGAGCGCACGTAGATGCCCGGCAGTTCCAGCGCCATCAGGAAGCCGTTCAGCTCGTTCCAGCCGGTCGAACCCCCGCCGCGCGAGCCGCGGCTGTCCGCGTCGCAGTAGGTGAGGCGCTCGGTGATTTCGCCGCCGGGCTTGATGCCCTCGGCGTGAGCATGGGCGATATCGCGCAGGAGTTCGGCATAGCGCCGGTCTCCGGTGGCGCGGTAGATCTTGAACAACGCGTCCCCCGAGGAGGTGCAGATGCCGGGCGCGCCGTGCTTGTTCTGGGTGCTCGCCCAATAGACGCCCGCCAGCTTGGCGCCAAGGCTGCCGAGCTCCGTGTGCTTCGGCAGCTCGTAGTCGTAGGAAACGGTCCAGGTGGCCACGAGGTTCGCGAGGTTGCGGCTCATTTCCAGCCAGCGCTGCTCGCCGGTTGTTTCGTACAGGGTCATGAGCGCGGTCATCAGCGCGGCAGCAGTCTCCGAGTCGGCGTTCTGCATGATGTCGGAGCAGGCGCCGAAGGTGTAGCCTTTCCGACTGAAATCCTCGCGGTAATAGTGGTCCGCCGCCTGCTGCGCGACACTCAGGAAGCCCGGCTCGTTGAAGTACTGCGCGGCCAGCGCCAGCCCGCCGATGGCCAAGGCCCCGCTGGTGGAGTTGTAGATGGCGATGTCGCCACTCTCGTGGTTGACGTAGTTGCCCCATTGCCCGTGTCGCTGCCAGGTGTTCACGAACGCCTGCGCGAGCTGTCGGACGGCCTGCTCCCAGCCGGGCTTCACCGCCCCGGTCTGGCCCTGCGCCTTGAGCAGCAGGAACTGCTTCAGCATCCAGTACAGCACGTCGGCGTTCTGCCGGGTGAGCACGATGGGCTGGTTCGGGAACCAATCCCGTCCGCTGGCCTTGCCGTCGGCGTGGACGGTGGCGAGGAAGTACCCCGACTTGCCCTGCGCCGCCGGGATGACGAAGTCGAAGGTTCGGGCCACGCGCTCGCGGTGCTGGTCGTCGTCCAGCGCGAGCATCGGGAAGGTGTTCATCAGGCCGCCGACCCAGCCGAGGCAGAGGTTGGGCGAGTTCTCGGGGCTATAGTACTTGTGCACGGCGCCATCGATCCAGTGTGTGTCGGTCCGGGCGGTCATCAGCCGGGCGACTTCGCTGAACGGGATGAGATTGCGCGGGTGGTTGGGGCCGGTGACGGCCTTACGGACGGTCATGAACTTCTCCAGCACGGCTGGGATGTCGGCGGCAGGGAAAGCGTAGACCCGCAAGCGCAGGGTCACTTCCCGGCCGGCGCTCCAATCGACGCCACGGTCCGGGCTGGCGCTGAACCCGATAAACTCGGGCTTGCGCTCGCGCACCCCCGGCGCGCTGACAACCAGCGTGGCGCGCGAACGGTCCAGGCTCTCCTCGATCATCAGGCCGTGATCCAGGAGCTGGTCGCCTGCGCGCAGGCCCTGTTCCGCCAGCACGATGCAGGTGCGCTTGCCCTGACGGCTGTAAAAGCACATGGCGGGAGTGGTCGCGTTGGAGGCGTTGACCTCGAGCTTCGAGGGTTTGCCCGCCTCGCGTTCGAGGCGCGGTACGTCGCCGTGGGTGACGGGCAGTTCCTTGTTGTAGAAATCCTCCGCGTTGAAGCCGGTGCAGTAGCCGCGGTACTCGATGCGGTTGCGGTTGCCGTTGTAGACCGACGCCGGGATCAGCACGTAGTTGTTCGTGCTCCACTCGGCAAAGTCGAACGCCACCGCGACGCCCGCCGCCTTGGCCGTGCCATCGGTCAGCTTGAAACTCACAGCCAGGTCGAGCGCATCATCTTCCCCCGCAACGGGCGTGGTGCGCACGCTGCTCGTCCACCGGCTGGCCGGGGTTCGGACCTCGCCCGCGACAAACGGCCGGGAGGCGGCCAGTTTCGACCCATCATACCAGCAGGCCAGCAGTCGCAGCCTCCCGCGCAGCGGCTCCAGCAGGGCATCCACGCCGGCCCTTGGGGCTTCAGCGGCAGGGGGCGGACAGAGGGTCGCCTTGAGCTCCGGCAGCAGGATCCGCTGATAACCCTCCGCCTGTGGGTGAATGCGGTCCGAAACGAGCCGGTCGAAAAGCGGCAGGTCGTTCGTCATGATCTTCAGCCAGTTCGGGTAGTGATCCACCAGCAGCAGACCGCGCTCGCGCGCCACCTCGCGATAGCCCTCGAAGTAGGCGGCAATCCGGGGCCGGTCCGAAGCATGCCGCCCGCCGCCCGGCTGAGGCTGATCCATGCACGCGTTCATGGTCTGCAGGATGACCTCCGTCGCCGGATTCGCGGCCAGGAGCGTGTCGATCATGGCGTTGAGGTTCCGCTTCGAATCCTCAAGGGAGATCTTGTATGGCAGAAAGGCATCGTTGGTGCCGAACTCGATGAATACGGCATCCGGCTTCAGGGCGGCGGCGCGCTTGACCGTGTCGAGTCCGCCGTGGCCGGGCGGGTGGCTCGACGCGGACGCGCCGACGCCGAGGTTGTGGAGCGTGACGAGGCCGGGGAAATCCTTGTTGAGCCAGTCGTTCATCAGCACGTCCGGCCAGCGCCAGGTGCCGCCCGTGAGGCTCGTG
This sequence comes from uncultured Victivallales bacterium, assembly GCA_964402115.1. GTDB lineage: Bacteria > Verrucomicrobiota > Kiritimatiellia > UBA8416 > CAYOBW01 > CAYOBW01. The sequence goes on along the minus strand of CAYOBW010000144.1, from coordinate 1,038 downwards.
CCCAGGGTCGCGAGGGTCACCTTCCTGCCTGCCCTCAGAGCCTGGATGAACCGTGCGCCCTGCACCTGCGGCAGCCACGTGCCGGCCGTGGGATCGCCGGCGAAGCTCTCCCCGAAGCCAGCCGACTTGAGTTCGGCGTCCGTCATCGGTTTGACGGTGAATTGGGCAAACCGCACGCCGTTCGCGCCGCCGATGAAGAGCTGGCCGGCATCGCCGAAGGCGATGGACCCGGCGTTCACCGTCAGGGCCGACTTGCCGTCCACGTCGAACAGTGCGCGCTTGCCCGTGGCATCCCACGTCAGGCGCACCCGGTGCGTGCCGTCGCCCGCCGGGGTCGGGCCCCGGGCGAGCTCGGTCGCGCCGCCGGACACCGTCACCACGCCGCCGCCGAAGTCGGCGGGCGCCAGGCGGACATACAACACGGGCGGCGTCGCCGGTTCCAGGTAGAAGCCGGGGCTGGCCTCCCCGCGGCCCAGTCCGAAGAACGCGCAGCCTCCGCCTCCGAAGCCGCTCTTGAGCGTGACGGAGACCTCCGCCTGGAAGCTCTTCCCGGCGAAGTCAGCCCGCTCGGTGCGGAGATACGAGCGGGTGGGGGAGTCGAATGCGCCGCCCTGGCCGGCAGCCAGGAAAACGCTGGCGGCGGGCTCGGCCGCCGGCAGGGTGAGGAGTCTGGCGCACAGGGTTGCCGCCGCCAGGCATGCGAAGCGCGTCATCTTCATCTTTTCTCCGCCGTTGCCCGTGTGCCAGGTTTTCGGCAGCGCGGGCTGGCCGTCCGTTGTGGTTTCCTGGCTCTGCAGTAGTGTCACGGCGCCCATCGGGCGGTTGAATTTCATCTCACGTCTCCGTCGTCAACTGCTGTCATCCGATAGAAACTCCCTCCGCGTATTCGCGCCCCAGCGAATTCCAACATCGCGCAGCATACTCTATTCCCCCCCTCCCATGACACAAGTGAAGAACGCCTGAAGGCGGGACTCCAAACGCCATAAACGCGCTGGAAACCCGTTTGGAGTCCCGGCTTTAGCGGCCCCCTCCGGGCAG
>CAYOBW010000143.1:0-17605 GCA_964402115.1 uncultured Victivallales bacterium | reverse complement strand
ATCATGGGCAACCTGTTCCGCATGGACGCCGACGGCGCGAACATCACCCAGATCGGGCGCAGCACGCTCCACGAAGGGCACGGCAGCCTGCTGCCGGACGGCCGCATCCTCTACGACCGATGGGAGTACATTGACCGGAACTTCGGCGACGCGCAGGCGCTGTGGACCGTGAACCCGGACGGCACGGGCCACGCCATCTACTGGGGCAGCAACCTCAGTTCGCCCGGCGCCGCGCTGGACGGCCGCCCGCTGCCCGACGGCTACCGCGCCCTCTGCATCTGGGCGGCCTGCCACGACCGCCCCTGGGGCGCGCTCGCGCTGATCGACCGCCGCCAGGGCGTGGACACGCGCGCCTCGGTCGTGCGCACCTGGCCCCCCGAGGCGGTGAACGTCTTCAAGCGCGGGGGCTTCGATTCGACGACAGGCCTGGCGCTCAAGTACGAGGATCCCTGGCCGCTGGATGACGATTTCTACCTCGTCGCGCGGGCCGTGGCGCCGCGCTCGGACCAGATGGGCATCTACCTCGTGGACACGTTCGGCAACGAGGTGCTCGTGCACGCGGAGGCGCCGGGCTGCTTCGACCCGATGCCCCTTGGCCCCCGCGCGCGTCCGCCGATCATCCCCCCGCGGCGGACGTACGACGCCGGGACGGGACGCTTCTACGTGCAGAATGCCGGCACGGGCACGCACCTGAACGGCGTGGCGCCCGGGACCGCGCGTTTCCTGCGCGTCGTGGAGTCGCCCGAGAAACGCGCCTGGACCCAGCCCGCCTGGGGCGGGCAAGGGCAGCAGGCGCCGGCGATGAACTGGCACAACTTCGAGAGCAAGCGCATCCTGGGCACGGTCCCCATCGCGGCCGACGGCTCGGCCTACTTCGCCTGCCCCGCGGACCGGTACGTCTTCTTCCAGCTGCTCGACGGCGAGGGGCGCATGCTGCAATCCATGCGCTCCGGCACGATCATCCAGTCCGGCGAGCTGCAGGGCTGCATCGGCTGCCACGAATCGCGCCTCGGCGCGCCTGCCGCCCGCCCGCTGCCCGCCGCCCTGCGCGGCCCGGCGCGGACGCTGGACGGCTGGTACGGGCCGCCCCGGGAGTTCTCATTCATGGCTGAAGTCCAGCCGGTGTTGACCCGCCACTGCGTGGGGTGCCACGATTTCGGCAAGCCCGGCGCGCGCAAGGTCGTGCTGGCGCCGGACCGCGACGTGGTGTTCAACGCCGCCTACACGGAGCTTTGGTCGAAGGGTCTGATCCACTGCGTGGGCGCGGGGCCGGCCGAGATCCAGCCGGCGCGCTCCTGGGGCTCGCATGCCAGCCGGCTGATCGAGGTGCTGCGCGCGGGGCACCAGAAGGTCCAGCTTTCGGCGGAGGAGATGGACCGGCTCGTGACGTGGGTGGACCTCAACGCGCCCTACTACCCGCGCTACGAGACGGCCTACCCCGGCGGACTGGCGGGGCGCGGTCCCCTGACCGGCCGGGAATGGGCGCGGCTGCGCGGCCTGACCGGGATGGGCGAGGAGCGGGTGACGAGTCACGGCTCCTGCCGGATCTGCGTGAGCTTCGATCGCCCTGCCCTGAGTCCGCTGCTGGCTGCGATGCCCGCTCCGCAGGGCGCCGCGTACAGCGAGGCGCTGGCCATCGTCCAGGCGGGTCAGGCCGCCCTGGCCGCGCGCCCGCGCGGCGATGAGCTCGGGTTTGCGCTCTGCCCGGTGGACGAGGCGCGCCAGCAGAAATACGCGCGTGGCGCGGCAGCCGAAACGGCCTCCCGCCTGGCGTTGAGCGAAGGGCGCAAAGTGTATGACGAGGAATGAGCGGCGGTGTGAGGAGTAAGGCTCGCATGCGGACGATTGTCGCGTTGCTTGGTGCGGTGGGTGTGGGGCTGGCAGTGGCCGGCCACGTTGCGGTTGCCGCCGATCAGGCGCCCGCGGCTCCGGGGCTGACCACGCCGTGGACGGCTGGGGTGGATCCGGGCCAGCCGTGGCCGGAGTACCCCCGGCCGCAGATGGTTCGCGCGGCCTGGCAGAGTCTCAACGGGCCCTGGGCGCTGGTCGTGACCGGCCAGACCGTCACCACGCCGCCGACGGCGTGGGGCGACGGGCACATCGTGGTCCCCTTCGCGCCCGAGGCGCCCCTCGGCGGCGTGGCGCGCGCGATCACCGGCCAGGAGTCGCTGTGGTATCGGCGCGCCTTCACCGTGCAGGGCTGGCAGCCGGGGCGCCGCGCCCTGCTGCACTTCGGGGCGGTGGACTGGGAAGCCCGCGTGTGGGTGAACGGCCGGGAGGTGGGGCTGCACCAGGGCGGCTACACGCCGTTCAGCTTCGACGTCACCGAGGCCCTCGGCACCAACGCGGCAGCCGTGGTCGTGGTGCGGGCGTGGGATCCCGGCGACGCGGGCAGTCAGCCGCGCGGCCGGCAGGCGTCGCGGGCCGCCGGCCGCGGCCACACCCCGGTCAGCGGCATCTGGCAGAGCGTCTGGCTCGAAGTCGTGCCCGAGGTCCACATCCGCGCGCTGGACGTGTTGCCCGACGCGCGCCGCGGCGTGGTCTCCGTGTGCGCCACCGCTTCCGCCGGCCACCCGCCCGTCACCATCCGCATTACGCACGAGGGGCGGGCCGTGGCGACGGCCGTCGGGGTCGCCGGCCAGCCCGTTGTCATTGCCATGAGCGACTGCCTGCCGTGGTCGCCCGAGGCACCGGTGCTTTACGACGTCGAGGTGGCGCTTGACGATGCCGCGAAGGACACGGTGCGGGGCTACTTCGCCATGCGCCGGATCGAGGTGGCGCCGGACGCGCACGGCGTGCCGCGCTTTCAGCTCAACGGGCGCGAGATCTTCCCGTTTGGGCCGCTCGCCCAGGGCGTCTGGCCCGACGGGCTCTACACCGCGCCGTGCGATGCCGCGCTGCGCGCCGACGTGGCGTACCTGAAGCGCGCCGGCTTCAACCTCTGCCGCAAGTCCGGCAAGGTCGAGCCCGCGCGCTGGTACTACTGGTGCGACAAGCTCGGCCTGCTGGTGTGGCAGGATGTGCCGGGCGGCCCGTGCGACGGCAACGCCGGCCAGGCCGCCTACCGCGCCGACCTCGACGAGCTGCTGCGGCACCTGCGGCCCTTCGCTTGCATCGTCGCCTGGGTGGCGTTTGACGAGGAGGAGGGGCAGCGCGGGTTCGGGCTCGAGCTGAGCGCCTCCATCGCGGACTGGCTCCGGCAGATGGACCCCGCGCGGCTGGTCAACCCGGCCAGCGGCTGGATCAATCCCGGCCCCGACTGCGGCGACTTCGTGGATCTGCACGGCCGGCCGCGGCCCGCGCTGCCGCCGCTCTCCGCGCGGCGCGCCGCGGTCACAGGCGCATTCGGCGGCCTGGCCTGCCTGGTCGAGGGGCACACCTGGCAGCCGGTTGCCCGTGCGGACGACCGGCCGCGCGGCCGCGTGCCCTCCCGGCGCGCCCTGGGGCTGCCCGTCGCGGGGGACGAGCCGCCGGCGCGCCGCGCGGAGTTCCAGCCGCTCGGTACCAACGCGCTGCTGGCGGCATACACGAACCTGCTGGGCGAAGTGCGCCTGCTGCGTGGGCTCGGGCTGGCCGCCGCGGTGTACGCGCAGCTTGCCGACGTCGAAGGCGACTGCACCGGCCTGGTGACCAGCGACCGGCGCGTCGAGAAGCTGCCCGCCGCCGCGCTGGCTGCCGCCAACCGCGCGCTGCTCGAGCCGCCGCCGCGGATTGACGTCCTCGTGCGCAGCGCCACGCTCGGCGGCGCGCTCTGGCGCTACACGGTCGAGCCGCCCGCGGTGTCGAACTGGTACGAGAACGCGTTCGACGACACGGGGTGGACGAACGGCCGCAGCCAGTTCGGCGCGCTGGTGGCGCTGCCGGAACCTCGTCCCGGTGTCGCGGCGGATGCGGAGCTGCCGGCGGCGTACTGGGAGGCGCGGCTGCGCGACCGCGTGAACGCGGGTGTCACGCCGGCCACGCCGTGGACGGGCGAGAGCCTCCGGGCGCGCCATGCGTTTGTTTATGCAGGGGCGACGGGTACGACGTATGTTTGCGTGAACGCGAGCCACCCGGTGAGGCTGTGGCTGAACGGACGGTCCGCGGGCACGCTGCCGCCGGCGGACGGACTGCAGCTCCTGCCCCTGGATGTGACCGCGCTGCTGCAGCCGGGGACGAACGTGGTGGCGGTCGAGTGCCGGCGTCCGCCGGCGGAGGCGCCCGTGACGCAGCGTTTGGATGTGGGGCTGGTGCTTGTGAGGAAGGAGACGGCGGCAGGGAACGTCCAGCGCCCGACATTAAGCGAGCAACCCACGGCGCCGGATGTTGACCGGCGGTAACGCTCCGGTTAGCTTCTCCACGGCGGGGCTGTATCTGATGAAGACGAAACGAGAATCTCGAACGACCGCACGCGAATCGTTTGCCGCGGACCCTGTATTGCGGGAAGTCTGGCGCATCCGGGATGAAATGTCGGCGTCCTACGATTACGACATTGGAAAGCTGTTCGCTTCTCTCCGCGATCGGGAGCGTAAGTCCGGCCATCGGGTCATTGATTTGTCGCACTCGTATCCCGTTGTGTCCGCCGAACCGGCCTGCGTCCGCGAATCGCCGCCCCAAGAGGACAAGAAATGATCCTCTTCCGGAATATCGCTGGCGCTGAGTGGGTGTGGTTGCGGGCGTCGGACGAAGTCGCAACGCGTGCGGCGCATGCAGCCAAACTGGGGAAAGGGATGTGCGCGTGAGGATTATCTCGCTGTTCAATTCAAGAAGTGCTGCGGGGCGTCTCCGTAGGTGCCCCTTCTGCCCCTGCTTGACGGTGAGTGTGCCGATAGTGGCAACGCGCTCATGAATCCGTGAGCGGTGGGCTCGCAGTTGAGGTGTTTCGGGTGTTGAACGAGGGTGGTGTGACGCGCCTGACATCAGGCGAGAGGAGCGACATGCAACGCAGAACGTTTCTGGCCATGGCGGGTGTGGGTGGGGTGGGATTGGTATCCGGCTGCGTCAGTGTGCCGCCGCCGCGGGTGGCGCCCGGCAGCAAGCTGAATCACGCCTCCATCGGCGTCGGCGGCATGGGCGAGGTGGACCTGCAGAATTTCATGTCGCACGCCAATCTCGAGATGGTCGCGATCTGCGACGTGGACCGCAACCGCCTCGCCAAGGCCGCGGCCGCCGCCCCGCGCGCGCGGACCTACACCGACTGGCGCGAGCTGCTGGCGCAGGAGGGCAGCCGCGTGGATTCCGTCAACGTGGCGGTTCCCGACCACATGCACGCCGCGATCACGCTCGCCGCCCTGAAGGCCGGCAAGCACGTCTACTGCCAGAAGCCGCTCTGCCACGACGTGGCCGAGTGCCGCGTGGTGGCCGCCGCCGCCCGCCAGGCCGGGGTCGTGACGCAGCTCGGGACGCAGCACGCCTCGGGGATCGGCGACCGGATGACCGTGCAGTGGCTGCGCGAAGGCGTGGTCGGCAAGGTCAAGCGCGTCATCCTCTGCTCGAACCGGCCCGGCGCGGAGAACTACCGCCTGCCCGGTCCGCGCCCGACGCAGGTGACGCCCGCGCCCGACACGCTGGCGTGGGACCTGTGGATCGGCACCGCGCCCGAGCGCCCCTACGCGCCGAACATCTACCATCCCGGGCTGTGGCGTTCCTGGCAGGACTTCGGGACCGGGTGGTCCGGCGACATCGGCTGCCACATCTTCGACGCGATCTGGAAGGGGCTGGGCCTCACGGCGCCGCGCACGGTTCTGGCCGAGGTGCAGGACTCGTGGAAGCTCTCTCCCGAGCGGCGCGCGGACACCTGGCCGCAGGCCGACCACATCACGTGGATGTTCCCCGGCAGCAAGCTGACTGAGGGCAAGGAGCTGGTCGTCGAGTGGTTCGACGGCGACAAGTACCCGCCGCCCGAGGCGCAGGCGTTGGCGAAGGCGGGCGGCTTCGAGGTCTATCCGCCCGAGTCCGCGCTGGTGCTGGGCACGGAAGGCGCACTGCTGATGCCGCACACCTCGGGCCCCGTCCTGCTGCCGCGCGAGAAGTTCGCCGGCACGCCGCGTCCCAAGCTACCGGCGCGCAGTCACTACCACCACTTCGTGGACGCCTGCCGCGGCGGAGAGCCGACCGAATCGCACTTCATGCAGACCGGTCCCATGGCCGAGGCGATCCTGCTGGGCACGGTGGCTATTCGCGTGCCGGACAAGGTTCTCGAATGGGACGCGCGCCGGCTGCGCATCACAAACGCACCCGAGGCGGACCGGCTGCTCCGCCGCACGTACCGCCGCGGCTGGGAGGTGGACCTGGGGCGCTACGGGGCGTAACCGGGATGGCGATTTCGCCCGGCAGCAGAAGGCCGAAGGGCGGCGCCTACGGGCGGACTTGGCGCAGATGGGCCGCGTCAGCGGCAAGGACCTGGACCCGCATGATCCGGAGCTCAATCTGGCGCCGACGAACGCCGTGCCTCTGGCCGAAGTGGCTGGCAGGTTCAGCCTGTCTGCTGTTGTCGGCCCTCCCGGTCTGTTCCCTTGCCCAGATCAGCAACCGGGTTCCGCGTCCGCCTGCCATCCCCGTCACGCCGGAGTCGACCGCCAAGCCCGGCGGCGGGGGGCAGGGCGGGGGACACGGCCAGCGGCTGTCGGACCAGGATATGGCGAACCTGACACGGCTGCTGGACGCCTACCGCGGTGAACTGGCCGAGTTCGAGGGCCGGTTCCGCCGCCAGGAGGCGCCGCCCGGGACGGAGCCCAAGGACCACCCGGAGCAGCAGAAGGTCAAGCTCACGGCCGACGAATCCCTGCGCCTGCAGGCGCACACGGAACGGTTCTTCCGGGAACTGGCGGAGCTGGGGTACACGCGCGAGCATCTGCAGGCTTTCAAGAGCCGGACGATTGCCGGCGGCGGCGGGGGCGTGCTGTTCGGCAACAAGCAGGCCTGGGACAACCGGTTCCTCGCCGTGGAGCGCGCGGAGATGCTCGGCCGGTCGCTGCTCGTCCAGCGCCTGTGGAACGAGACCCTGCGCGAGTACTTCCGCGACCACCCCGAGGCGGTCGGCCGGGTTTACGGCGAGATCGACATCGGTTCCTGGGTCAAGCTCAAGCTCGGCGGCCTCGGGTTCGACGCCGACATCGACTTCAGCGTGGTGGCCACGTGCGCCCGGCACAACCTCGCGATCCGCGACCTCTTTGCGCGGAACCTCGAGCAGTGCGTCCGGATGAACATGGTCGACTCCGACGCCCTGCTGACGGCCCACGGGCTCGCGACCGACGACGTCTTCATCGGGGAGTGGGGCAAGGCGTTTGCCGAAATGGACATGCTCAAGCGCTCCACGTGGAAGATCATCCGGACCGGCAAGGACGGGCAGCTGGTGCTCGACAAGGACGGCAACCCCGAGATGGTGACCCGTCGCGGCCAGGACCTCTTCTGGGAGGACGCCTTCCGGCAGGCCGAGTTCGAGGAGAAGCAGAAGACGGTCGAGTTCCCGAAGATCGATATCGAGAAGGAGCCGATGCTGAGCCTCGAGATGCTGCGGCACGAGGTCCACGACATCGAGCACGGGCCCTTCGAGCGCGGGGCCAAGCTCGTCAAGATCCTCAAGTACCTGGAGCGCAGCTACCACGTGAACCGCAAGGCCCTCGCCCCGTGGCGCGGCCAGTACGCGGAGCCGGACCCCGCGCTCGGCGATTTGGCCGCGCGCGTGATCAAGGCGAAGGAAGCCGGCGACATGCAGGCGCTCGAGCAGGCCCTGGCGGAGTTCGCCGGCGACGACCTGAGCGAGCGGAACGTGGACGAGTACGTGCGCAAGATCGAGGCCCGCGCGCAGGCGGCGATGCACGACAACGCCTGCCGGGCCCTCGCGTTCCGCCTCCAGCAGATTGCCGGGATCGACAACGAGGATGCGCGCGCGGAGGCGGCGGGGAAACTCTGGAAGGACCTCGCCCGCGAGATCGAGACGATGCGCCGCTCCGGCGTCCCCGTGCCGGAGATCATGGCGCAGGCCGTGGACCTGGCGGGGCGCTACTACCACGCGGACGGCACGGTCACGACCGAGGAGCTGGCCCGGCGCGGGCAGGAGCTGCACAAGCTGCTCAGCGAGGCCTACAAGCTCGACGACGGCGCGCTCGCGCGCGTGCTGCAGTGGGAGCCGTACAAGCGGCTCCGCGCGTACCTGAAGGAAACGGCGAAGTGGAAGGACGAGTCGATCGACGCCCTGATCAAGCGCTGCAAGGAGAAGTACCCGACGGGCGGCAAGGTTTACGAGGCGGTTCGGGCGCTGAACGAGCAGCTCGCGAAAACCACCGCGGGCAGCGGCCTGCTCAAGGCCGCCGACTGGGCCGACAACGCCTTCGCCGTGTACGATGCCTACATGAGCGGCAAGACGGAAGACGAGTGCCGCTGGAACGCGTCGCTGATGATGGGGCGGCTGGGGTCGCAGATGGCGTTGCCCAGCCTGCAGATTCCGTTCGCCCTCTACGACTCCTTCCAGTCCGGGAGCCCCGTCCCACTCGGCATGGCCGTTGCGTTCACCTACTTCCCGTTCGCCGGCCAGACCTACATGGTCGGGGCGCAGTGCCAGCGCCTCGACGTGGCCGTGCGCGACAACGAGTTCTACGGCGCGCTGTCCCAGATGCTGGGCTGCGTCGACTTCGACACCGACGGCCGGATCGTGCTGTTCAAGATCTACCGTGGCAAGCAGGTGATTCACGACGATACGATCGCCCCGCCCGGTGACCGCAAGGCCATCGTCGAGCTGTTCGAGCATCCGGAGAGCCCGTTCTGGGTGGAGGGTGGCTTCCGCTACTGGCGGGCGCTCGTGCCGAAGGACAACGATCTGTTCGGCCGGTACGAGGACAAGCTGGAACGGCTGCGGCGGTTCTTCGCGTACAGCGAGGAGGTGGGCTACCGCTGCGTGATGCTGAAGCAGTACCGGAGCGATCCCGCCAGCCTGCCGAAGGACCAGTACGCCGGCACCCGCGAGCAGGTGCTGCTCCAGATGCAGGACGACCTGCAGAAGGCCGTGTGGGTTGCCATGGCGGACATGCTCGAGGCCGCGGCGAAGTCCGTCACCCAGCGGGCCACGTGGGAGGAGCGGATCCGGAAGTTCGAGCAGGATCTCGCCCTTGGCGACGACCAGCTCGGCAAGGGCAAGGGCCTGCTCAGCCAGATCAACCTCGAGATCTGGAAGCAGAGCAGCTGGCTGAAGGGCGAGAACCCCTGCGCCGTCGGTTTGATCTTCGACAGATGCATCAAGGCCTACACCCGGCTCGAGAGCATCCGCACGCAGATCATCCTGTACCGCTGGAACCAGGTGTTCGGGATCGACTACGTCGTCGCGCAGTCCGACCCGCTGAAGATCCTGCTCAACGGCCCCCGCAACGGCGCCCCGCAACTGTCCGGCGATCCGGATGCCGATCTGCGCCTCGCCGAGAAGTGCCTGGCCGACCACACCCGGCGCAGCCAGCAGATCGTGGCTGACCTTGCGGAGGCGCTGGGGCGGCCGGTGGATCGCGACAAGGACACCGCGCACCTCAAGGCGTTCGGCCGGCTCGGGATCGAGTGGGAGCACCTGCTGGATGACTGCCCGGACCACCTGCTCAGCGCGGGCGCGCCCGAGGTCCAGGCCGCCCTGCTCGAGCGCTCCCGGGCCTACAAGGCCTACCTCGCCAAGTTGTGGGCCGGCCGCAACGGCATCGAGATCGTGGTCGAGGGCACCAATGCGGGCCCGGTGGGCGCCGAGGCGCGCTTCGACGCCGTCGTGAGCGCGAAGACGAAGGAAGCCGAGCCATTCCTGCGGGAGGTGCGGATCGAGTGGGTGGTGGACCGGCTTGTCGTGGGCGACGGCGTCACCTGCCGGTTTACGCCCCGGCGTGCCGGCCGCTACGAGGTCAAGGCGAAGGCCGTGCGCGAAACCCCCGCCCTGCGCGAGGTCCTGGCGGCGCAGTCGCTGGCGTTCGAGGCGTTTCCGACCGGAGGGGTCGTGAACGCCGCGCTGGCGCTGGCCGGTCCGGACCGCGCGCCGGCGGGGCAGCCCTTGCAGCTGAGCGCTGAACTGAAGGCGAGGGAAGGGACTCGCGCGTCGGCCCTGAAGAGCCTGAAGATCGCGTGGACGCTCAATGGCAAGCCGATGGGGAACGGCGCGACGCTGGCGTACACACCCGCGCAGACCGGGCGCTACGAGTTCGTCGCGACGGCCGTGCGCGAGGCGACGGGCGGCGGCGCCGGGCGCGTCGCGTGTGCCCGGCACCGCGTGGAGGTATCGGCGGGCGCCGTGGCCGGGCAGGTTGAACTCGCCCTCGACGGCCCGCGCCAGGCGGCCGTGAATGCGGCGGTGACGGTGACCGCGCGCCTCGCGGCCAGGGATCCCGCCGGCGCCGTCCTGCTGCGGGACGCGCGCGTCGAGTGGTGGCTCGGCGGCGACCTGCTGCACGTCGGCCCGACGTTCGGCTGCAGCGCGGCCGCCCCGGCCAGCTACAACCTCGACGTGCGCGCCATCCGCGACGACAGGGGCAAGGCGGTGGTGATCGGACGCAAGGCGCATACGCTCGTTTTCAGCGGCGACAAGACCCCGGGCGCCGACGCACCGAAGAGCGGCGGGACCGCCACGACGGTCGACGCGTCAGCTGCGGCCGCGGACATGCCGAAGGGTTTCTGGAAGTACAAGGAAACGCGCACGCAGCGCACACTCATCGACGCCGAGAACGTCACGTACACGCCGTCCGGGCGCGACGGCGAGATCGATAGCAACTACACGATCGTCTGGCATCCCGAAGATCCTCAGCGGCGCAAGGTGGAGGAGCAGAAGGCCCGCTTCACTTGGAAGCTGGAGAACGATGGCAAGATCCTCGTGCCTGGCAAACCGCTGCGCCTGACCGGCCAGTTCTCCGCCAGCAAGGACTACCTGTGGGGCATCGTGGACATCTGCAAGCCTGAACACATACCGAGCAACCTGCCGGACCACAGCCTGCGCCTCGGCGAGTGGAAGGCGCCGGGATCGTCCGTTAACATCGATGTGGAACTCCCCATCCCGGAACGGATTCCGAAGTCCTATGCTGGCACGCAGGCGCCGTTTCTGGATCCGCGTGTGGGCGTCTGTCTGTGCTTCCATGTCGCCAACCCCGAGTTCCACGTCGACCGCATCTACGAATGGGTGGGCAATGAGCCGCAGGGGTTCGGCTGCACCCTGCTGGGCGTCCCGCAGCTGGTCCTCAAGGGCGAGTCCGTGGAGCTCGAGGCGGCGGTCGAAGGCGCGGGCCTGCAGGATGCGCCCTTCAAGTATGCCTGGACGGGACCCGTGCAGGGCAGCGGGAGTTGCGTGAGGTTCAAGGGCGACACGCCGGGCAAGCACAAGGTCGCCTGCACCGCCACCTCCCGGACGGGCAAGCAGGCGTCCGCATCGGCCGAGATCGAGGTGGTGGAGATCAGCGGCCGGGTGGTGCTGCCGTCGGCGCCCATCGTGGTCGGGGCGCCGGTCCGGCTTTCCGCGGCGATTCTGGTGAACGGGCGGCCGGCCGCGCCCGGGGCCTTCACGCTGCAGTGGCAGCCGCATCCCGAGGTCGTGTTCGAGCCGTTCACGAGCGACCAGGCGTACGCCGCGACCGCGACGTTCCCTCGGCCCGGTCGGGAAGTCGTCTGGTTCGTTCTGCTCCGGAAACAGGATGGGCGCCTCGTCACCGTGTTCGAGGCGGAGCAGGCCGAAGTCGAGGTCGTGCCGCCGGAACTGGAACTGAAGACCGTGCCGGCGGAGCCGTACGTCGGCCAGGAGGTGACCGTCACGGTGGCGACGCGGCCGCCGATCGCCCCGGCGTACCTCGACTTCCGCTGGGAGTGCGCCGGCAACACCCTCGGACACGGCCCTGCCCCAGACAGCCGCACGTACGTGTATACGCCGAAGGACCCGCGCCCCGTGACCGTCAAGGCGCTTGCCCGGACGCCGTTTCACGGCGACGACCTGGGTGCAGCGCAGGTCAGCGGCGAGGCCCGGCTTTACGAAGTCAAGGTGAGCGGGCCCCGGCTGCAGGGGCCGCCTCCGCTAGTGTGGGATCCGCAGAAGGGCGGACTGGTCGAAGTGGCCCGCGCGGCAGGCGCTTTCCAGGACGCGTTCTTCCGGGCGGAGGTCGGTCCGGCGCCCGGCGCCGCGCCTTTGGCCTATGCGTGGTCGGTCGTGCCGGAGGGGTGTTCGCTGTCGGCCCCGTTCAGCCAGGAGACGCGGGCAAACGCCGGCCAGGCGGGGTCGTACGAGCTGAGCGTGCTCGTGAAGGATAGCCGGGGGATCGAACTGGGTCGCGGGGCCGGTGCGTTCCCGGTGGTCGCATCGGCCCGGGAGACGCCGCCGCCGCCGGATAAGAAGGAAAGCGAGCTCCGGGCGCAGGCGCTGGTTGAGGCCGGCTATGCGCTGGAACAGGGCAGGCAGTGGCAGGCCGCGATCGCCAAGTACCGCGAGGCGCTGCGACTGATCCCGGAGCAGAAGCTCGAGACGCGCATCCGACAACTTGAGCAAGGCCTGGAGGCTGACGCCCGGGCGCAGCGGCTGGTCAACGAGGCCTACGGGTTGGAGCAGACGGGGAAGACGGCCGAGGCCGTGGCCCGGTACGAGGAGGCCCTGCGCGCGCTGCCCGACGCCGGCGTGCGGAAGCATGTGGATGAACTCAAGGCGCGGGGTGCTGCGCGCGGGAAGTAGACGTCCGGAGGGACGGGAGGGGAGGTCGTTGTGCGAGATGAGCAGGGTTGGGGTTTCCGTGGGAACGTGGTGGCGGCCTGCGTGCTCCTGCTGGCGGGGTGCGGCTGGGCGGCAGACGGCGTGGACACGAACGACCTGCGGCGGCGGGTCGAGGCGGCGCCCGCGCATCCGCGGTTGCTTTGGCTGGCCGGCGGCGAGGCGGCTGTGCGGGCGAAGCTGGAGGGCGATCCGCGGCTGAAGCTGGCACACGCCGGCATCGTGGCGGAAGCGGACAAGATCCTGGGCGAGGCGCCGGTGGTCTACCGCAAGGATGGCCGTCGCCTGCTGGGTCGTTCGCGCGAGGCGCTGGAGCGGCTCACCGTCCTGGCCTACGTCGTGCGCATGGGCGGCGACGAGCGCTATGTCCGGCGGGCGGTGGCGGAGATGCAGGCGGCTGCCGCCATGCCCGACTGGAACCCTTCGCATTTCCTCGACACAGCGGAGATGACGCTGGCGCTGGCGATCGGCTACGACTGGCTGTACGCGCGCCTGGCCCCGGCCGAGCGGGATGTCGTGCGCAAGGCCATCGTCGAGAAGGGGCTGACGCCGTACCTGGGCGCCAAGTCGCGCCCCGGCTGGGAGCGCGGGGGCAACAACTGGAACCAGGTCTGTCATGCCGGGATGACGGCGGGCGCGCTGGCCCTGATCGAGGACGATCCCGCGCGGGCCGTGGAGGTTGCGGCGCGCGCGCTGGCCGGCGTGCCGTACGCCATGAAGGTGTATGTGCCGGACGGGACCTATCCCGAGGGGCCGGGCTACTGGAACTATGGCACGCTCTTCAACGTCGTGCTCATCGAGTTGCTGCAGACCGCGCTGGGCACGGACGGCGGCCTGGCGCAGCGCGAGGGCTTCCTCCGCACCGGGGACTTTATCCTGCAGATGACCGGGCCGACGCGGCTCTGGTTCCCCTTCAGCGATTGCGGCCGGCAGGCGGGATCCTCCATGGCCATGTTCTGGTTTGCCGCGCGCACGCAGCGGCCCGAGTTGCTGTGGTTCGAGAATCCGCTGCTGGACGGGAAGCTCATGGCCTTGCGCGAGCAACGCGGCAACTGGTCGCCCAGTCGCCTCTTCCCGCTCGTATTCGTGTGGGCGGCGCCGGGGGCCGAACGTGCGGAGCCCAGTGACCTGCACTGGCTCGGGCGCGGGCCCAATCCGCTGGCCGTGCACCGGACGTCATGGTCCGATCCGAAGGCCGTGTACCTCGCCATCAAGGCCGGTTCCCCGGGGGCGAGCCATGGGCACATGGACGTGGGCTCGTTCGTGTTGGACGCGGACGGCGTGCGCTGGGCGCTCGACCTCGGGTCGCAGGACTACAACGCCATGGAGCAGCGCGGCCTCAACATCTGGGACAACCGGCCGGGCTCGGATCGCTGGCGCATTTTTCGCTACCACAACCGGGCGCACAACACGCTGATGGTGGATGGCATGGAGCAGGTGGTGCAAAGCTACGCGCCCATCGTGGTGAGCAGCGGCGGCGCGGGCATCGGCGAGACGACGGTGGATCTCTCCGCGACGTATCGCGGACAGCTCGGCGGCGCCGTGCGCCGCTTCCGCCTGCAGGCGGACCGGCGCGTTGTCATCGAGGACCGGTTGCGCGGCGGCGCCACGAATCACGTCGTGCGCTGGGCCCTGGTCACGCCGGGTCGCGCGCGGCTCGAGGGGCGGCGGGCGTGGCTGGAGGCGGACGGGCAGCGGCTGCGCGTGGAAGTGGCAAGCCCCACGAACGCCGTGCTGCGCGTTTACCCGGCCGATCCGCCACCGTCGGAGTTCGACGAGCGCAACCCGGGCGTGTCCATCCTCGGCTTCGAATCCCCCATTGCCGCCGGCGCCGCCGCCGACTGGCGCGTGATCCTGACCCCGGGCTCGGCGTGGAAGGCGGATGCCGTGCCCTGATCGGGTCGCAAGGCGAGCGAAAGGGGCAACCGCCTGCACAGTGCCGACGTAGCCCGGCCATGCCTGGTCGACCTGGTCAGGCACGCCTGCCTGACCTACTGATCGTCACCATCGCCCGCACCGACAACCTCGCCCTCGACCCCGACGACGCTACGGAGCATGCGGCCTGCGGAGGCGTTGCCGGAGTGGCGACGGTGGGCGCGTTTGAGGTTGCGGAAGAACTGCTCGAGGATGTTGTTGGTGCGCTGAGGCTGGATCAGGAGGGGACCGGCATGGGTCTGGACGGTAAGCGGATCGGCAAAGATGAAGTTGCGGATGGCCTTGGCAGCGCCACGGTAGACATCAACAACCGTGGAGACCAGCATCAGCAGCACGAAGGCCGGGTTCGCCCAGCCATAGAAGACACAGCTGGCGAGCGTCAGCATCAGATGTCGTCAACCACGCGGCACGGCGCAGTAATTCAGCAGCGCCAGCGGCAGGAAGAAGAAAAGGGAACAGGTATGAGCTGAAAACCATGGCGCTTCGCTCAATAGTGGCTGATGACCAGCTTGGTGATGGTCATCAAGCCGCGGGTTTCTTCGTCGAATTTCAAGACCACATCCGCATTTCCAGGCTGGATGTCAAACTGGAAAAGCTCTGATGGCTTGCGAATGCGCGCATACTGCTTGTCGTCGCCGACCATGACCTCCACCCCGGCGCTGGGCGGGATATCGCTCTTCATCGTCAATGCGACAAACAACTTCCCGGCTTTGACGACCGGCAAGTCTGGCACATTGACAGTCAGCGGACGGCTCGCTGGAGTGACGGTAACGCCATTATGGTCTATGACCATACCCGGATTGTCGGCAGGTGCCACGCAAGCCTTGAATTGTTCAGCCGTGGCCAATTCGGCAAGAGGTTTGGATTGAGCGTAGGACGCGTTGTCGAACTCGACCGCCTTCGCCCATTTCACCCCGGAATAGCGGAGCGGGAAGAGCAAAACGCAACATTTCCGGTTCGCAAGGAATTCCGGCCCTTTTTGCTGAATGAAGCGGGCCATGCCCGGGCTGGAGCCGTCCCGATACAAGACATCCGGAACCACTCCCAGGTAGTATGCCAGATAGTTCGGGTAGCTCCCCCCCCTCCACAAAGCGGGGTAGAACATGAAGCTGTCCCCCGTAAGCAGGATGGGAGAAGATGACAACTCCGCCGGGACAACCGGTTGATTGTCTTGCGGGTTGACGACCCGGATGAACGAGATTGGCGTGTCCACCGGGAAAGCCGCATGCCCCTTTGGCCACACCCCCCTGCGGTTTGCGTTGTTGTCATCCCATGGAACGGATTCAAGCGCGAATCGCTTCTCGCCGCCTTTCGCGTCGAAACGGTATCTTGCCATTCTTTCGGCCAACGCTTGGGCCACGCTCCACATTACCCCCTCGGCCGGGTGGTGCTCGGTCGGGGAATTGTAGAAATACATCAAGTGGTGCTTGAAGCGGTTGCGCATGGCGATGGGCCAAGGGTCAACAACCTCAACCCCGTGCTCAAGCAGCGTCCTGGCGAATTCCCAGTAGCTTGGGTTGGGCATCTTGTCGGCAGGCAGGGAATAGGTGAAAATATCCGCCGTTAGAAATTCTCTTGGCGGAACAATCACGACCATGAAATCTATATTCCGCCTGCGGAAATACCGATCCATCGAGACCAAGGCCTCAATCGCATTGCCATTGGTGAACACGGATTCGAACACTTCCGGAGTTCCGGTGGAGAAATAGCTGTCTCCCAGCCATTTTCCTTGGTAGCTCTTGGGATATTCTTTGCGGAACGGCTCTAGTTCCGCATGCCATTTTGTCCAATCGCCCCTATGCGCTTGAAGCAACGCGTCAATCGCTACCATGTCCTTCTTCATCGCCTTCTCGCGCTCGGCGGCGGCATATTCGTCAATCGGCAGGACTGTGGCCGGCGCGGCCGCAGGTCGCTTCTCCGCGCGCGGCGCGGCGAGCGCCGCTTCCGGCGGCGGCGCAGCCAACCGCTCGGATGATTCCGCGAAAAAGACCTCCAAGTCGAAATCCTCGATGTCGTTGGCCTGCTGTGTGCTTTTCACCGCTTCAGGCAGACTGTCGAACGGAACAAGCTTGACCTTGATCCAATCACCTTCCGCAAATTTGCTTTCCGGGAGAAGAATCCTTTTTTTGAAACCAGGAAACGTCAGATTAATCTCTCCCGGAACAGGCTTGCCGCTGGCCATCCCCAGCACCTCGAACATGGTCGCGTAGAAACAGTTGACATATTCGGAGGTCGCCGGGTTTGGCAGTTTCGACATCCGCACAATCCGCCCAACCGCGACCTGGGAAGGGGAAGGCGCCAGCGGCGCGCCAGGGATTCCTTGATCCGCCGTGGCGCGGAGGGACAACATCCACAGGGCAGGCAACAACGACAGTTCAACCACCATCACGGCACGCGCCGCAAACTTCATCGCGACCTTCATGATCATTCCATGTTGCTTGACTGCGTTCTGCGGGCGTTGAGAGCGAGGGTCGCGGAATAACTCCAAAGGACAGGGAAAAGGGTGCCTGAAGGCCGTTCTACTACCGCGCGAGGCGCTTCACGAAGCGGGCCATGCGCTCCATGGCGATCTTGATGCGTTCGATGTCGGTTGCGTACGCGCAGCGCAGGAAGCCCTCGCCGCTGTGGCCGAAGGCGGAGCCGGGCACGCAGGCGACGTTCTCCTCGTCGAGCAGCCGCAGGGCGAAATCCTTGGACGTGAGCCCCGTGCCGCCGATGTAGGGGAAGACGTAGAACGCGCCGTTGGGCAGGTGGCAGGGCAGCCCCATGGTGTTGAGCGCCTCCACGATGAGATTGCGCCGCTGCTCGTAGGCGCCGCGCATCTCGTCCGTGTCGCGGTCGCTCTGCAGGGCTTCCAGCGCGGCTTTCTGGCTGAGGATGGGCGCGCACATCATGATGTACTGGTGGATCTTCATCATGGCCTCGCTCAGCTCCTTCGGGGCGCAGGCGTAGCCCAGGCGGAAGCCGGTCATCGCCCAGCCCTTCGAGAAG
>CAYOBW010000142.1:0-17619 GCA_964402115.1 uncultured Victivallales bacterium | reverse complement strand
GGTGAGCCAATCAGTCACCCAGTCAGCGTAAGGGCTTGTCATCCTGAGCGGAGCGAAGGACCTCCCGCCGTCAGGCGGGCTTTCGGCGTCTGCGCGGCGGGTACGCCGAGATCCTTCGCTCCGCTCAGGATGACAAGCGCGTTTTGCAGCGCTTCTTGCAGGGTTCGAGGACTCAAGACAGTCAAGACAGTGCCAGGTGATTTGCGACGAGTGGCATGGCGTTATCAGCGGGCCTGATGTGCGACAATCGCCCTTTCAGCCGCCGACTGCGCGGGGCGAGCTTGCGCCACGAGGGCGTCGCCGCGCCTACCGCCCGCTGCCGGCGCGGAAGTGGCTGACGGCTTCGCTCGTGCGGAGGGCGCGGCTGTAGAGGCGCAGCCGACGGCCGCGCCCTGGAAGAGCAGACGTTCGCATGGCGGTGGACTTGACACAATGCCGGCGCGAATGCAAGACAGCGGTTCACAAGGGCTCGAGGGTGGGTAGGTTCGCGGCATGGCAAGGATGCCGAGTTCGAATTGCATCACAAGTGCTTTGTGAACAGACTGATACATAGAACGTCCCCGGTTTCGGTTTCCCCCGTGCGCCAGCGCCCTGACCTGGAGACGGCGGTCCTCCGCCGTTAGGCCCCCGCGTCACCGAGGCGCTAACGTTCCGGAGGGGCGGCTTGTTGCAGCGCGCGCAGCACGGCGTCGAAGGCGGGTTTGGGCTGCCGCTGGCGGTCGAACAGCAGGGGGTGGTTGACACGTCGCCACGGGAAACCGTTCAGCCAGCTCTGCCCGTCGTGCAGGTTCCAGAACGTGACGCGGCAAATAACATCGGGATAGCGCGCAAAGAGTTGGAAGAGCTGCGCGTACTGCTCCGCCTGCCGTTGCAGGATCTCCGGCGGGCAGCCGTCGCGGTAGGGATCGAGCCTGGCGAGTTCAGCGCGGTGCCGGCCGCTATCAGCCCACCAGCGGCCGCGCGGGATGACGTCGATGTCCAGTTCGGACACCACCACTTTGACGTTGAGTGCGCGCATGGCAACCAGCGTGGCTTCGATGTCGGCAAGCGGCAGCCGGTCGATTTCGTAGTGGCCCTGCAGGCCAACCGCATGCAGGGGCGCGCCCTGCGCGCGCAGCGCGCGCACGAGCCGGACGAGTTTGGCGCGCTTGTCGGGCAGCTCGTTGTTGTAGTCGTTGTAGACGAGCAGGGCTCGCGGGTCCGCCGCGTGTGCGCAGGCGAAGGCTTGCGCCACGAACGCCTCTCCACACGCCGCGCTCCAACCCGAGGTTCGCAGGAAGTTGGTGCCGTCGTCCAGCGCCTCGTTGACCACGTCCCACATCGCGATCCGCCCGCGGTAGCGCCGGACCACGGTGTCGATGTGCGTTTGCATGCGCCGGAGCAGCAGGTCGCGGCTGGCCGTGTTCGTGCCGTCGCGGAAGAACCAGGGCGGCGTGCGGTCATCCTTGGCCCAGACCAGGCAGTGGCCCACGACGGCCAGCCCGTTTGACGCGGCGAAGTCCACGAACGCATCGGCGCGCGCAAAGTCGAAGGCGCCTTCCGCTACCTGCACCGGATCGGGCTTGAAGCTGTTCTCGGGGGTCACGCAGTTGAACTGCGCCGTGAGCAGCGGCCAGTCTTCCGGACGTTCCGGAATGCGGTCGTGGATGCCGACGCCCATGGCGAAGAGCCCCCTGGCCGCTTCCCGCAGGAGCGGCGGCGGATTGGGCTCGGCGCCGGCCCCTGCTGCTGTCGCCGCGAAGAGGCAGCCGGCGAAAACGCGGGCGGCGTGGCGGAGCACAAGCGCTGTCGCCTGGCTGGACGGTACGGACTTGAACATGCGGCTTCCTCCTGGCATCGCAAACGCGCACCAGAATCCCCTGTCCGCCGCGATCTGTCAACGCCCCAACCGTTCTCGTTAGGGCCGAAGACCGCCTGAAGGCGCACGGCACGTGGATAAGCCGGCTCAAGGCACCACCCACCCGGGCCTGCGGCCACCCCTCCGGCGGAGGGGAGTGGCTGTCCTGAGAGCCATCGTTCCAGTACATCAGGAAAGAACAGCATCAGAACGATCAAGGCAATCAAGAACAGCAACCCAACGCACGGCACCAAGTATGTCCTCGGCGGGTTCTCCTCAAACGCCGCAGACACAACCAGCATCAAGCATGCGATACAAACACTGGGCAAGACCAGTATTAGGAACATAAGGACGCTCAGTAGCGTGTCAGTGTTACAAAAGGCAAGACAGAGAACGGCTAACCCAAAGAACACAAGCCATCTTGTGATGGACAAGCAGATCCCCGTCTTTCTTTTTGTCACCGCCCTTGTCCTGCTTCTGGTTCTCGGACGGTGACGGTCTCGCCCGCCGGCGCACTTCCAGCAGGAGTCGAACTGATCCTCAAGGGATTCACCGCATTTCTTGCATGTCCACATATGTCTGCATTCCGGCGAACGTTAGCGCGCACCCTCCGAAGGCCCCGCATGCGGGGCCGCAGGTAGCGGTGCCGCGCTTCATCTGCGATTCTTCAGTTCCGCTGAACTCGGGCGTTCACGCCGATCCGTGTAATCAGTGTCGCGGTCTTGAGTTTCAGTGCTCTCCCCTTGTTGCCCCATCGTCGCGGAGCTTCCAGATAGACACTTCACCGTATGCACCACGAGACGCCACGTGTGTCGCATCATGCGAAAACACAGCTTGTCCGATTGGCTGACTGGATTCCCAAAACCGTGCCATCTTTTCTCCCTTGATCATATCCCACACGTACAATTCCGTCTCCCATCCTCGAAACAGCAATAATCCATTGCCTGCAAAGCCAAGCGGCCTTTCAAAGGACCCCTGCATTGAACTCAGCAACGCGCCATCAGCCGTCCGGATGTATTCAACGCGATGGTTCACATTACTGTCATGATCAGTGACCTGCCCTGCCAGATATTTCCCATCGGCAGAATAATAGGCCCAGTCCAGGCGATTGGTCAGGACATATACTTCCGTTCCGGAGACCACATCAACGATAGCCTGCCGCCCGTCCCGCTCCTGGATTCCGCTTTCAGATAAGAGTGCGTGAACGCCATCCGGAGATGGATCCAGATTAGTACTTATAACAGGATGCGGCCTTTTCTTTGCCTCGAACACCACCTCTCCGGACTTCCTGTTTAACAGTCTGACGACGCCCGAAGTCTTCACGTTGTCAACCTCGTAAGGAGTGGTCGCCTGGAATCGAACAGCTTCTTCTTCGGCTGTAAGCGCCACATTTGCCTTGGATACCATATCTAAGATCACGGCCGTATCTCCATACGATGGATGGGATTGTATGCGGAGCAGGCGATCATCAGAGGAGAAATCCATGGCATAATTGAATCGCTCATTGACATTTGTCCTCCAAATGATCGTGGCTCTGAGTTCGGGAGTGAAGCCGGCCATTGGCCGCACTGGGTCAAAGGCAGGTATCTGCCACCGGGCGACAGACCACTCCTTGTCGCCCATGACAATCACTTCCCGTCCGTCCGCGCTAAATGCGCCCAACTCCCCGTGGTGCAGTGTTTTCAGGACATTTCCAGTCTTCAGGTCCAGAAGGGAGGCTGGAGCGAGGCTGTTACAGACAAGAATACGATGCCCGTCTGGGGAGAAAGCCAGCGTACTCACGGTATCCCTGATTCCGCCATTGGGATAGACAAGCCTCTTCTGCAGCCGGCCTCCTTCTGTCTCATGGATATTGACGGTAATCCCCTTGGCCAATGCATATGTGAGCCCATCCGGGGCAAAGCACGCCGCCGAAACCGTATCATCCGCGTCCTCCACCCAGACTTCATCGCCTGTCGTCAGATCCACTAGAAGCGCCTTCGGGTTCTGGTACGAAGGATCACGGGTACTATAGAACAATCGATCGCCCGCAGGACTCAAGGTCAGGGTATCCGTGTGCAATCCCTTAGCGTTCCCTTTCCTGTGCTTCTGTTTCCAGACCAGGCGTCCGCTCGCCAAGTCCCACACGCGGATGGTCCCGCCCTCTGTGCTTGCCGCGGCAGCCCTGTCCCCGTTGGCCGATAACGCAAGCAGATCCAGTGGAGATCCGAAATGCACCAGCCGACGCTTCACCTTCCCCGAATCCAAATCCCAGCAAACGCAATCCCCCCTCTTGGAGCTTGAAATGACGGTCTTTCCGTTTGAACTGACACGAAAGGCGAGAATCCGCCGTGAGTGGATATTCGGGCGACTTACAATCCGACCATCCTCCAGACTCCAGATCGTGAAAGCGGTATCTTCTTTACTCTTTGATAACCGCTGCCATTGCCCTAACAGAAACCAGATTGCCCCATCAGGATTATCATAGTTCCAGCCGCCCGGGTTAGACAAGGCCAGGCGGCGGGACAGTGCAACTTCCGCGTGTGTCTGGCTGGTGGCAGAAGCGTTAGCACTGGGCAGGCCGAGCAATTCCAAGTATCCGTTTTCGTATGCGGCCACAACGGGCTCACCAGCAGCATCTCCTGCCCAGGCTGTGCTGGGGCAGGACAATCCCGCACAGGATGATAGGGCCATAATGCCCCGTACTACTATGCCAACATTTCCAGGTGTCATTCGGATACCTCCATCTTCTCAGGCAGCAGGGACTTCAGAAGTCGATCCGTTTCTGGAAGGTACTTCTCGAACTCCCCAGTCTCTACTCCAAACTCCGTGTTCGTGTGGACATCCGTGAACACGAACACGAGCTCACCAATACGCGTGTTGCTCTGCTTCTTGACGGTGCTGTCCAAGGCATGTGCGAACCTGATCCTCTCACCCACGCTCCAGTTGCCTTTGTACTGCCTGACAACCGTGCCTTGAAAACACAGCACAGACCAGGATGAAGGTTTTGCCGGGTCGAGATCCTCAACGTGGTCTTCTGTGATGCAGACCAGGAACACGTTCCCGATGTTCGCCAGGTACTGTCTCGCCTCGGGATACGAGAACCCTCGCCACCCATCGCGATACGACGAGTGCGCGGGAGTCGTGCGGCACCCCGCAAGTGACGCGATCATGAGCGCCACCGCTATGGCAAGGAGTCTCGTCATCTCTTTCGGTCCCAACATCCTATTATGCGTCAAACATAGCAGGGTGGCGCGCCCCGCAAACTGTCACGACAACCGTTGACTTACGTTTATCTCTTCTGATGGAGAGGCGCATATCAGGAAAAGAAGGAGGCCTGCGATGCGTCAAGAGGGCAAGCGGGCTGCCGCGCCCCCTAATGCGGAGCCGCGCTGGCCCGAGGGCTACATGCGGGTTCTGCGCGAAGCCAGCAGGCCTCCGCCGTCCGCGGGCGACCCGCGTGCTCGGACAGACCCTCATTCGGGGAGAAGTTACGGCGAGCTCACGGAGGGCGTCAAGGCGAAACCCAGGCCCGCGGTGGCGCCAGGCGCATGTCAGCTCCGAAGGGGTTCGTTTGAGAGACGAGGAGCGAATCATCGGCCTTCCGGATGGCCTTTGCCGGTGGTGCCGGCGAGGACCCAATCGATAGATCGCAACGGTTCCAGCGGGTTCACGACAGAGTTGGCGACGGAGTTGGATGCGGCGTGGTTCACGACGAAGTTCTCGGGGTATGTTGGCCTCCGGGGCTTGTCGGGCCTACCCTTGCATCGCCGTCAGCTGTCCAACTCTCAGAAGCAGCAGTTCCTTCGCATGGCCGCCTCATCTACGTGGACAAACGGCATCGTCCTACCTCCCCCGGCATCGCCAACGCACTGGATACAGCCCTCTGCTGCGTGAACTGGGCCTTGCTCGCCTGGAGAATCCAGCCCCTTCATCGTGGCTGCGTGTGAGGCGGCGGACGGACATCTTCAAGCGCGCCGTCCCCCGCGTCAGCGACCCGCCTTGAACGGGTGTTCGCGGGCGCCCTCGGCTTCGATGATCGGCCAGCTCGCCCGCAGCGGGGACGCGTAGGGGCCGATCTGTTCGACCGGGATCGGCTTGAACCCCAGCGCGAACGCCGGGGAGTCGGGGCGCAGGCGGTAGTCGTCGTGCGCGGCGTCGATGAACAGCGGGTCGGCGACCAGCGCATGCACATCCATGCCGCGCGCCTGCCAGCTCTGCCACTCGTTCAGCTTGTTTGTGGACAGGTCAGCACCCGTGCATGTCTCGCCTGTCAGCGGCGGCGCGCCTCCGGCCCAGACCAGGTTCGAGTCGCACGAGTTGTGCGCGAAGGAGAAGGTGCGCACCTTCACGTAGCGCGCCCCCGGCGGCGCGACGACGATGTTGCGCGCGAAGCGGTTGCCCGCCATGATCGTGCCGTCGGGCAGAACGGCGTTGGTCGGGTGCAGCTCCATGTGCCGCAGCGCCCGCCACGCCGGCTGGTTCGTCACCGACTCGTAGCCCTGGATCATGGTCGGCAGGTGGCTGACCCAGTAGCGGTGGGCCGGCGTCCACCCGTTGCACTCGATCTGCTGCAGCGTCCCGCCCACGAAGATGTTGTTCTCCACGTGGTTATCGCGGCCGTTGTGCAGGTGGATCAGGCCGCGGATGCAGCGCGCCACGATGTTGCCGTACACGTCCACGCCGCCCGTGTTGTCGTCCAGGTAGATGCCCCACGCGTAGTGCGGAGAGGTCCACCGGCCGTTCTCGAAGCCGAACCCGATGATGTCGTGGAAGTAGTTGTGGCGCACGACGGTGCCGCGCGACCCGAGCCAGTCGCGCCCGCCCGTGTAGATCGCGCCGGTGTCGGCGGTCTCGAGGTTGACGTGGCGGATGTGGTTGAAGGCGATGAGGAGGTTGTTTCCGCCGAACATGATGCCCATGCGCGGCCCGTCGTGGATGAGGTTGTGCGTGGCGCGGTTGCCGCAGCCCCTGAGCGCGACGCCCACGCCCTGCTTGTAGAACACGCCCACGTGGTGGATGTAGTTGTTGTCGGCGTAGTTCCCCGCCGGCGTCAGCGTGCGCCGGTCGCCGCCGTCGAGGCTGACGCCGTCCCTGCCGGTGTCGTGGATATCGCACCCGGCGACGCCGTTGCTGACGCCGCCCTCGATCGCGACGCCGCTGCCGCCGTAGTCGCCCACGTTGCGAATCGTGCAGGCGGCGACCAGGCAGTTGGTCGTGCCGCGCAGCCGCAGCGCCGTGCCTTCGGCGCACTCGAAGGTGAGTCCCCGGAACGTGACCTCTGCCGTGCCGGGGGCCAGCTCGAGGATCGTGCGCGTCGTCGGCGCGACGACCACCCGGCCGGCGAGCGGGGCCGGGGGCCAGAAGTAGAGTACGCCGGCGCCCGCGTCGAGGTACCATTCGCCGGGCGCATCCAGCTCCTCCAGCGCGTTGCGGAAGTAGTAGCGGTCGCCGGGCCGGATCGCGTAGGAGGCATCGTGCGTCAGCGTCACGCGCCGCGTGGCGGGGTCCAGCGTTTTGATGCGGCGGATGTCGTTCCACCAGTTGTAGCGCGCAAAGACGAAGACCTCGACCTCCTCCGGGTGCGACCAGCGCCGCGCGTCGACGGCCTTGTACGCAAAGGAGCACTTGTCCTCGCCCGGCACCTCCTGGTACATGGGCACGAGCTTGCCGTCCGCGAACGCCCAGCCGCCGCCGCAGGGGTTCTCCGGATCGTAGTTGGGGTAGCGCGCGAGGTGCTGCCGCGCGCCGCCGCAGAGGAGCTGCCGGAAAGCGCTGCGCTTGAACCCCTGCGCCGCGACGTCGGCCTTGAGCACGGCGCCGGTGTGCGTGGTGAAGCCTGTGATCGGGCGGCCGCCGACCAGTACGGGGCGCTCGTCGGGCCAGGCGCGGTAGACCACGGGCGCGGCGGGCGTCCCTCCGTCGCGCCTGTCGAGCACGAGCCCCTGCGGCAGGGCGTACAGCCCCCCGCGCAGCCAGACCGTCACGGGCTCTCCGCGGGCTGCGGGCGGGCCGAGCCGGCGCACCCGGTCGCGTGCTGCCGCCAGCGTCGCCAGCGGCCCGTTCGTTCCGCCGCCAGCCTCCGCCGCCGGCAGCCGCCCGGACCAGGCGTCGCTGCCGTTGGGTGCGACGTGGAACGTGGCGGCACCGCCGTGCAGCGCGGTCAGCAGCAGTACAAGCCCGACCGGCACCCTGCATCGCCCGTTGCGTACAACGTGCTCCCGGCCCCGCGTGGTCAGCCGCCGCCGCCCGGAGCCGCGTCCGCCGCGCGCGCCGGTCACGATCCGCCCAGCTCCTCCTCGCCGGGCTTCTCCTCGTAGATGTTGAGCTCGAGGAGGCGGCAGGCGGCGAGCGGGATGGCCAGCGTGCCGACGTTCTCGCTGTCGCCCTCCAGCCGGCCCTCGCCCAGGCGGGCGAGCCTCAGCGTGACGCGGCCGCGGCCGTTGAAGTGCGCTAGCACATCGCCGGCGTTGCGGCGGGCGCGTTCGACCTTGCCTTCGCTGAAGTCCACGCGGTCAATCCGCTCCAGCGGCACGTCCAGCGTGGCGTAGGAGGTCACGAACGACGCCTTGCCCTGGGCGATCTGCTGCAGCGTGCCGGAGACCTTGTCCGCGTTGGCGAACCGCATCAGGTCCTGGTCGCCCTTCTCGGCGGCCTGCGGCTCCTTGGGCGTGCGGCCGTCCCACTTGGAGACGCGGATGCGCGAAATGCGCAGCTCGCCCGCGTTCTGGGGCTGGAAGACGAGGCCGTTGCCCTTGCCCGCGAACCCGCCGGCGTCGGTCCACTGCTGCACGAGCCTGCCGTTGATCGTCAGCATGAGGCGGGCCGTCTTGCGGTCCACGAGGATGTTGAAGCGCGCCCGCTGGTTGCCGTCGTTCACGAACTGCGCGATGCTGACGTTGCCCATGTTCTGCGAGCCGGCGTTCTGATCGTAGCGGTAGAGGTAAACGGACGGCCCGGTGATGCGCAGCACGTAGCAGTTGCCGCTGTACTGGCGCAGGTTGTCGCTGAAGACGGAAACGAAGAAGTACGGCTGGCCGCGCCAGTCCGCCTCGAACTCGATGTCCGCCTGGTCCGGCAGGTTCTCGATGTTGCGGCCGATCGGCACCGGGTCGATCGCGGAAAGCGCGCCGTTGCGCAGGGACCACGACTTGCGGCCGGCATTGACCGCGGGGAAGAGCCAGCCGGCGATGTCGCCGGGGCCTTCGTAAACGACCGACGACGTGGCGACGCTCGGCTCGATGGCCGCGAGCATGTTGCGGCGCACGCACACCCGCCCCGCGTACCACGTGTTGAGCACCAGGTTGGTGCCGTTGAGCTCCTCGATGTCGCCGGCGAGCAGGTCGCCGTTGGTGAGATGCACCAGCGCCTTGTGCGTGACCTGCCCCTCCGCCGGGCGCGCGGCGAGCTTGACGTGCGAGAGGCCGGACAGCGCGAAGGCGATCGCGTTGGAGGCGCCCGCGTGCTTCCAGCGCAGGCCGCCCCCCGGGGGATCGACCGCCTCGAGCATGCCGTGCAGGCGGTCGCGATTCATAAACACGAGCACGTCCGTCTTCTCGCGCGTGAAGTCGCCCGCGGGGTCCGTGTCCGGCGGCGCGTACGGCGGGGACGCGGGCCGCACGACGCGGGACCCGACGACGATGCGCTGCCCGGGGTCGATCACCAGGGGGCCATCGTTTCCGATGACGATTTCCGCCCCGGCCGGCAGCACGGCGGCGGTTACCCCCGCCCATGCCACCGCCAGAAACAAGGCTGTTATTCTCATGATCGCGCTCCCCACTGCATCACTGTCAGGTTTCAGTGTTCAGGTTTCAGCGGGGACGTCTCACGCTTCATCCATCCCTACTGAACACTGAAACCTGAACACTGAAACCTGAAGGTCCCCATCCCTCCCGTCACCGTTCATAGATTGGCAGGTAGCGGTAGTTGACCGCCAGCGATAAAAGCGCCGCGCTGGTGGCGAACAGCGTGCCCTGGCTCTCGCTCCAGCTGCCGTCCGCCAGCTGCGTTTCGGAGAGGATCTTCACGTTCTCGACGTTCCACTTGCGCCACTGGTTCATGTCCGAGCGGAAGTGGGCCTGGGCCGCGTAGTAGAGGTAGTAGAAGAGGTAGCCGCTGCCGTCGCGGTGGCCGAGCTGCGCGAGGTTGCGCGCGGCGGCCTGGAAGGGGCGGGTCTGCTGCCGGCGGGCCAGCGCGAAGACGAGCGTGCCGATCGCGGTGCGCGGCGCGCTCGTGCCGGACGCGTTGGTGTAGCCGAAGCCCCCGTCGCTGCCCTGGCAGCTCTGGTAGAAAAGCAGCGCCCGCTCGATGGCCTGCTCGGGCACGGCGAGGCCGGCGTTGCGCGCGGCGAACAGGGCCACGACCTGCGCGCCGCTGACCGTGGTGTCGGCGTCGGTGCTCTCGGGCGAGTAGCGCCAGCCGCCGAAGCCGTTGGCCTTCTGCGCGGTCAGGATCAGGTCCACGGCCTGCTTGAGGGCCGGGCCGAGGCGCGGGTCGTCCACCATGCCGTAGGCCTCCGCCAGCGCCAGCGTCGCGAAGCCGTGGTTGTACATCGTGTTGCCGATGTAGCCGTTGTCGGGCCGCTGGCTGCTGAGGATGAAGTTGAGCCCCTTGCGGATGGCGTCGCGGTAGGGGCCGTGCGTGGCATCGTCGCCATGGGCCAGCATGGCCAGCACGGCCAGGCCCACGACGCCGGGATCGCTGCCCCGCGGATCGTTCCACGTGCCGGCGGCGGTCTGCGCGTTGACCAAGTACTGCAGGCCCCGCTGGTAGAGCGTTTCGACCTGCGGCGAGATGTCGTCGCCAAAGTAGAGCTGGCTGTCCTGCGCCGCGGCGGAGAGCGCCCCGGCCAGCAGCAGGCCGGCGCACCAGCCGCGCAGCTTCCCCGCGGAGAGGGGCGCCGCGGTTCCCGGGGTGTTTGCGCGGTTCATGGGAGTCTCCGGCAGAACCTTCGTGGACGCGGAGGCCCGCGTCCCTCCATGATGATGAACGGCTGGTTCCTGCGAATGGTGGACGGGTTGCAGGCGGTTCATGGCTTCTCCTCGACCTGGTGGAAGTAGGCTTCGAGCGCTTCGCGATACTCCTCGGGCAGCCCCGGGTCCGCGCCGCCGGTCTTCTGCACCTCGTGCGCTTCGCCGCCGGCGCCGCCGGGCTGGCCGCCGGCCGCGGCGTTGGCGCGGTCCGTGGTGCCGCCCTGGTTCGAGCCGCCGCCGCTGCGGCTGAGCCCCATCTGCTGCTGCAGCGACTGCGCCAGGCTCTGCGACTGCTGCTTGCTCGTGGAGTTGATGGCCCGCGCGATCAGCTCGATGATCTCGGTCTGGACGGCGATCGTCTCCTGGTCCGTCTGGGGCCGCCGCAGGAACATGGACGTGTTCTGCATCTCGCCGCCGATCTTCTCGATGAAGCGCCGCACCTCGGCATCCCGCGCGCGCCGTTCGAGCGGGCGCGTCACCTGGGCCAGTTCGCCCTGCTTGTCGCCGAGGCGGCGACTGTCCGCCTCGTACGCGGGGTTGGCGTCCCGGCCGCGGTCCAGCTGGCGCGTGTGCTCCCGCAGCGCCTCCTCCTGGACGCGCAGCCGCATGAGGGCGAGCAGGGTTTCGACGTCCACCTGGCGCTGGTTGTCCCCGCCGCCGCCGCCTCCGCCGCCCCCGCCCTGTTGCTGGGCAGCGTCGAGCCGGTCGGCCCAGGCCGTGAGCTGCTGCTCGATGCGCCCGGCTTCGGTCAGCACCTCGCCGATGCGGTTGGCGCGCAGGCCGCCGGCCACCTGCGTCATGGCGTCCACGACGTGCTTGTCCGCCATGTCCGCGGCAATCGCCTGGTAGATCTCCTCGCGCGTGCGGTTGAAGAACCCGGCGAGATCCTCCGCGATGTTGCCGGTCTGCGTGCGGTTCTCGTCCTGCTGCGCGGCGGACTGGTCGAGCACCGCGCGCGCGGCGGGCGGGAGCTGCGCGACTTCGAGCCCTAGCGCCTGCGGCTGGATCTCGCGCACGGCGCCGGCCAGGCCGCGCTCCTTGCCGGCCGCGGCGCGCAGGCGGTTGATGAAGTTCTGCGCGGCCATCTGCTCGAGCGACTTGTTGATCCCGCTCTCCATCGCGCGCATGGCCTCGAGCGCGCGCTGCTCGGCGGCCACGGCCTTGTCGAGCTTCTGGTCCTGCCCCTGCGGCTCGGGCGTCGTGCGGGCTTCCTGCAGGGCGCCGGCGGCCTGCTGCATATCGCCCTGCGCGGTCTGCTCCATGCTCAGGGCCATCTCGTTCCAGCGGGCGAGGGTTTGCTCGCCGATGTCGCGGTTGCGCAGGGCCTCCTTCGTCAGGCCTGCGACGTCGCGGGCGAGCTGGTCGAGGTTGCGGGCGTTCTCGCGCTCGGCCTGCTCGTTCTCGCGCAGCGCGGCGGCGCGCCGTTCGGCCGTCGCCTGCTCGGGCGGCTGCTTGCGCAGCTCGCTGTTCGCCTGCTCGAGGCGCTCCTCCTCGCGGGCGAGGTCCTCGAGGCGGGCCTGGACCTGCTGCATCTGCTGCTCGACCAGCCGGGCGTGCTGTGCGCGGCTCAGCACGTAGATGCGGCAGGGGCGCGAGGTTGTGGGGACGCGGCCTGGGAAGTAGTCCACGCTGCGGGCCACGAGCTGCACGGTGGACTCCTCGGGCACGTGCAGCGCCACCGGCGAGAAGGTGTAGGGGGCTTCGAGCGTGCGCGTTTCGGAGCCCCCGGTCGCGAGGGTGACCGTGCCCGTCGTGACGGCCGTCCCGGCCGCGGCCTGGCGGGGATCGGCGGCGAGGTTCCACTCGAGCCAGAGGTTGCGCAGCCCGTAGTCGTCGGCCGCGGCGGTTTCGAACGTGACCGCCTCGTCCTCCAGGATGGCGATGGAGCGGCCCGCGGCGCGGCACTCGACGGTGGGGGCGGCGTCGGGTTCGGTGGCGATGTCCAGGTCGTACGGCGCGGCGCCGGTCAGGCCGTACGTGTCGGTCCAGGTGAAGCGCGACAGGCGGTAGTGGCCGGCGGGGCGCGGCTCCGTCGCGAACGCCTCGGCCTTGACGGCCAGCGGCGTGCGCGCCGCGTCGCGCTCGACGCTCGCGGCGGAGAGCGGCCGGTTGGCGCGGCCGGTGAGCGCCACGAGCGAGCCCTCCACGAAGCGGGCCGCGCCGCCCGCGATGGCGGTGCGCGCCGCCGGGCGCTGCAGGTAGGCGGGGGGCGTGACGTCGGCGGTGACGGCGACCAGCTCGGGGCGGAAGACGGGGACGATGGCGATGTCGCGCGCGACGTCACCGATGCGGATGGTCAGCGTGCCGGGGTGGGTCTGGCCGGGCAGCTTGAAGAGCGCGCACCCGCCGCTGATGCGCGCGTCGAGGCGCGGCTGGTTCTCGAAGCGGCAGGAGGCGCTGACGGGCTGCCAGCGCGAAGCCGGGTCGAGGACGCACGCGATCTCGAACGGCTCGCCGTGGGGCACGACCTGGCGGGCGGGGAGGTCGGCCAGGCGCACGAACGTGTAGCGGGCCACCGGCTTGAACGGCTGCAGCCAGCGGGAGAGCGTGTTGCGCCCGGCCTGCGGGAAGAGGAAGGCGGGTACGGCGGCGAGCGCGGCGAGGCCGACGCAGGCCGCGCCGAGCCAGCGGGTGCGCCGGCGGTTGACGGCCTGCGTGAAATCGTAGCGGGCGGCCTCCTGCGCGACTTGCTGGATGGCCGCGCGGCAGAGCGCGGGGGAGACGCCGGCGGGGACGTTCTCGCCGTTGGCCAGCTCCACGGCGCCCAGCAGGCGGTCGCCCAGGCGGCTGAAGCGGCGCTGCACGAGCCGCGCCAGCTCGCGCGTGTCGCGCCGGCGCCACAACCAGAAGCGGGTCCAGACCGCCGCCGCCGCCGCGCAGCCCAGGCCGCTGCCGCCGGTGAACAGGATGCGCAGCCCCGGCGGCGTATCCCACAGCCGGTCCGAGAGGAACAGCGCCAGGTACGTGAGCAGGATGCCCGCCGCGCCCCCGAGCAGGGCGGCCGCCGTCTCGAGCGCGCAAAGCCGCCGCTCGAACCCGCGCAGCTGCTGCGCCAGGGCGGCGGGGAGGTCCATTTTGGGCTGTGTAGTGTCGGACATTTTGAGTGTTCAGTGTTCAGCGTTCAGTGTTCAGTGTTCAGGGGGAGAGGGGCCAGCCGGGCGGGCAGTCCTCGGCTTCACTGTACGTGCCGGCCGACTCGGCGACGGACCACCGACGATCTGCTGTCGGAAGATGTCGCTCCAGAGTCTTCTCCAGTCCGTTCAACATGCGGATGCACTCCTTGTAGCGTTCGCGATACGCCTTGTGCCGCACGGTGTCAATATACCCTTTCAGCTTGGCCATGAAGAGATGGTGGACAGTCTCCGCCGCCTCCCCGCGGCTGCGATTCACGCCTTCGATCTTGTTCCGCACATGGCGGTCGTCGTTCTTCTCCGCCAATTGCGCGGGCGCACTGTTGGAGGATCGGCGTATCTGCGATCCGATTTCGTAGCGTTCTTCCGCCGGCCATTCGTGACTCATGTCGCAGACCTCGAGATGCAGAGCGCACAGCCGTTGATAGACCAGGAGGTCTTCAACGTCCAGATACGTCCGCATGGTTGCGCCCGTGTCGGTCATGGTTGACGGATTCCCTGTTCCAGTGTTCGGTGTTCAGGTTTCAGGGGGGAAGCCGGGACACCCTGGTGGCTCCGGACAGGCATAGCGGCTGGCAAGCAGAGGCTGGCTCTCCCTGAACACTGAAACCTGAACACTGAAATCTCTCTCATCCCAGGCACTGCAACCTCCTAGATCTTCCCCTGCAGCTTTCTCCCCACCCAGTACGCGCCGAGGAGGGTGACGATCAGGGCGCCCCAGAGGGGGTGGCACCACAGGCGCAGCCGCTCCTCGACCGGCGCGCGCTCGGGCAGCAGGCGGATGCGATCGACGGCCTGCGCCAGGGCGTCGTGGGTAACATAAGCGCCGCCGGTGATGGCCGCCAGCTCCTTTAACACATCGCTGCGCACGGGCCGGCCGACCCGCTCCGTGCGCGGGCTGTCCACCAGCATGTCCGTGGTCACCCGCCGCTGGGCCGCCGCGGCCTGCACGGTGACGACGTGCTTGCCGGCGGCGAGCGGCACGAAGGCGCCGGCATACACGCCCCAGCCGCCCTCCTCCGGCGTGAGCGGCACATCCGTCGTGCCGCCGTCGGGGGCGGTGACGGTCGCCGTGACGGCGCCGTCCTGCAGCGGCAGCCCGTTGGCGTCGAAGACCGTCGCGTGCAGGAACACGCGGTGGCCGCGCACCGGGGTCTCGGGGTTGAAGAAGAAGCGCAGCCCCTCCTCGTGGGCGAGGTGCCGCTGGTGCGCCATCCAGCGCACGACCTGCCCCCAGAAGCGGTAGTGGTAGAGGTCCTCGACGCCGCGGCGCCAGCGCCACGCGCTGTCCGTGCCCATGAACAGTGTCTTGCCGTTGCCGCAGGCGCGGGCGACGAGCAGCGGCAGCCGGCCGTGGGCGTTGCGGGCCGAGCTGTGCACGGCGAGCACTTCCGCGCCCGGCCGGGCCTTGAGCACGCCGGCGTGCCAGAAGAACCCCGGCAGCGAGCGCCATAGGGTCGCGTTCTCGGCCGGCGTGCCGGCCAACATGGTCAGCAGGTGATCCTCGCCGCGCGTGGTCAGAGTCAGCGCGGATTCGAGGTTGATGCCGAAGCCCTCGGGGTGTTCGGGGTCCAGCTCGACCGGCAGCAGGTCTCCGAGTACGGTTTTGGCGAACGCGGCCTGCCGGCCGTGCGGGCCGGGCAGGAAGACCAGCCCGCTGCCCTGCTGCGTGACCAGGCCCTTCAGCAGCTCCGGCGCCTGGTCCGGGAGCCCCCCGGCGCCCAGGCCCACGTCGCCGAGGAACACGACGTCGTACGTGGAGAGGGCCTCGCGCGTTTCCGGGAAAGCGGCCAGGTAATCCTTGCCGCCGCCCGGCCCCAGCCGCGGGTGGAGCAGGAGGCTCTGCACGGCGACGCCGGGGTCGCGGGCGAGGGCGTTGCGGATGTAGCGCGTCTCCCACCGCGGCTCGGCGTCCACGACCAGCACCTTCAGCACCTCGCGCCGCAGCGCCATCGCGAAGCTGCGGTTGTTGTTGTCGGGGAGCACCTCCTCCTTCTCGACCGGCACGCGCAGCGTGTAGGTGGTCTGCCCTTCGCCGCGCGGCACGAGGATGATCGTGCTCTGCAGCTGGGCCATGGCCGGGATGACAATCTCCTTGGTGGCCACCACGCCGGACGGGCTGTTCAGCGTCAGCGTCGTCTTCACGTCGCGCGCCAGGTGGCTCTGCACGGTGAAGGGCAGCGAGATGTGCTCGTCCATCAGGCCGTAGGCCGGGGCCGAGACGGAGACCAGCTCGAGGTCGGGCAGGAAGCGGTCGCTGCCGACGCCGACGGCGTGGATCGGGATGTCGGCCAGGCGCAGCCGGGTGGCGGCGGAGACCGGCGAGCTGCCCGTGTTCCAGTCGCCGTCCGAGAGCAGCAGGACGGCGCGCAGGTTGCGGTGGCGGGCGAGCGCCTCCTCCAGCGCCGCGTTGAGGTCGGTGCCGCTCTCTGCGCCGGCGTTGGTGGCCGCCACGGCGCAGTCGGCGACCTCGACGCGATAGGCCGTCGCCAGCGGCTGCCAGAAGGCCTCCGCCCGCCGGGCGGCGAGCCAGGCCGCGCGGCTCTGCGGGCGCCCGCCGCCGGGCGGGACGACGTCCTCCGTGCGCATGCTGCCGGAGGCGTCGGTGAGGACGGCCACGACGGGCTGTTCCGCGCGCGTCGTGCGCCGCACGTACTCGGGCCGGAAGAAGGTCAGGGCCAGCAGTACGAGGGTGACGGCGCGCAGCGTTTCCAGCGCCACCGTGCCGCGCGTGCGGCCGTTGCGGCGGACGGCGAGCACCCCCAGCACGACCGCCGCCACCAGCACGAGGGCGACGCCGGCCACGCTGCCGGCGGTCACCGCAAAGCTCCAGAACGAGCCGTTCATCAGGCAGGCTCCCGTTGCGTGGTGGAGGTGACGGGCGCAGCGCCCGGCGTGCGCCGGCGCGCGTGTTCACCCAGGAGCAGCAGCGACTCCGCGCCGAGGCACAGCAGGGCCAAGGCGACGCAGGCCGGCCACACTTCGCTCTGCTCGGATTCCGCCGGCGCGCCGGCGGCCTCGTCGGCGAGCTGGACGGACAGCTTTCCGAAGAGCCGGCGGACCTCGTCGCGCTCGACCTGCTCGGGCTGGTCCTCGGCGGGCGGGCGATTCAGCGCGAGCAGCCGGTTGCCGCAGCGGTAGACGCCGGCGTCCCAGCGCGGATCGAGCGTGCCGGACGGCTCCGCGGGCGTCCACACCTCGGCTTCGCTGGCCGGCTGCCACTGGCCGCACCAGGCGCTTTCCGCCGCGGTCAGGCGCACGGCCCCGGCGGCGGCGAGGCGCTGGAGCATGGGCACGAGCACCCGCCCTTCGGCCAGCGTGGACCAATCCCGCGCGGGCAGCGTCGTGCAGAGCCAGGCCTGGCCGCGGCCCAGCGTGCGGCGCAGCAGGAAGGGGCTGCCGTCGGCGTAGGTGGCCGCGGTCAGCCACGCGGCGGCGGCCGGGGCGGCGTTGGTGGCGCCGGGGCCGGCGGCCGGTGCGGCCTGGGGGGTGGACAGGGCGCGGCGGCGCGTGACGGCCAGTTCGGCGACGGGCAGGTTACGGCCGTCGGCCGCGCGGGCCAGCGGCCCGGTCTGCTCGTCCCAGGCGGCGACGCGGAAGGGGGCGCCGGCCGCGGCGTTCTCGAGGGCGCCCCAGGCCGTGTCGAGCGGGGCCGGACCGCCCGCGCGCTCGGGCGGGGCAAAGACCGCGCGGATGGAGC
>CAYOBW010000141.1:0-17763 GCA_964402115.1 uncultured Victivallales bacterium | reverse complement strand
TGCTCCGGCTCGCTGTAAACGTTGATGAATCCGTCGTTCTGCTTGACGATGCCGAAGACCGTGGCCAGACCCAGGCCGGTGCCTTCGCCCACGCCCTTGGTGGTGAAGAACGGCTCAAAGAT
Source organism: uncultured Victivallales bacterium (assembly GCA_964402115.1). Taxonomy (GTDB): domain Bacteria; phylum Verrucomicrobiota; class Kiritimatiellia; order UBA8416; family CAYOBW01; genus CAYOBW01. The sequence continues at coordinate 17,641 of CAYOBW010000141.1, read as the reverse complement.
GTGCTCCAGCGTCTCCCGATCCATGCCGCACCCGGTGTCGCTCACGGTCAGAAGGACATAGTCGCCCGGCTCCGAGCCCGGATGCTCGGCGCAGTAGGCCTGGTCGAAGGTAACCTCGCCGGTTTCGATGGCGATCGAACCCACGCCGCCGATGGCGTCGCGGGCGTTGACCGCGAGGTTCGCCAGGATCTGGTCGATCTGGCCCGGATCCATCTTCACCGGCCAAATGCCGGAACCAGGCAGCCATTTGACGGCAATGTCCTCGCCAATGAGGCGCCGGATGAGTTTCAGCATGCCTTCGATGGTTTCGTTGACGTCCAGCACCTTGGGCGCGATGATCTGCTTGCGGGCGAACGCGAGGAGCTGATGGGTGAGTCGGGCAGAGCGTTCGGCGTCCTTGTTGATTTCGTCCAGCCACTCGCGAATGCGATGGTCCGGCGCGATCTTGTCCAGACATAACTGCGTGTAGCCCATGATGCCCATGAGCAGGTTGTTGAAGTCGTGCGCGACCCCGCCCGCGAGCCGCCCCACCGATTCCATCTTCTGGGCCTGCGTGAACTGCGCCTGCAGTTTCTCGTGTTCCGCCTCCGCCTGCTTGCGCTCGGTGATGTCGCGGAAAACGCCCATGAGGTAATCCTGGCCGTTCATGTGAAGGTGCGTACCGCTGACTTCCACGGGGATTACTTTGCCGCTCTTGGACAGGAGCCGATCCTCCCCGACCGGTCCACACGCGTGCTGGCGCTGGGTCAGAAAAGTTGGGGACACTCCGTTGACAAGATCACCGGGCGCATGCAGGACGGACTGGGGTTGTCCCTCGAGGTCTGCCTTTTCCCGTTCTAACAGGCGACACAAGGCTCGGTTACAGTCCACCAACTTGCCTGTCTCGGCCTCCGCCACGGCTATGCCGTCCCGGGCGTCGTCGAACAGTGTACGGTACCGCGCCTCGGCTTCTCGCAACGCCGCGGCATTCTGGCGCCGCTTCACGGCAATGCCGATGCTAGCGCCCAACCCTTCGAAGAATCGAATCATGTCGAGCGTGAACATTCCCTTGCGGTGGTCGTTGAACTGGATGAGACCGAGCACGAGATCACCCGATCGTACCGGGATCAGGGCCACAGATTCGTAGCCTTTCCCGTTGCAGCGGTTGCGCGTGCGGGATTGCCTATCCTTCTCGGTGGTTGAAGCGAGCAACTCCGTGGTGCTGTTGGTCCAGAAACTGCCGTTGGGGGTAAAGAACGGCTTGGCGGGATCGGTGCGCCCGCGGAGCACGTTGCCGCACATGCATTCCAGGACCGGATTGCCGTTGGCGTCCCGGATCAATTCGCCGGTTGAAGTTCGGGCGCAGAGACGCCGTTCGGAGTCGACGAAGTTTCCGGGGAAGCCGTTGGTCTCGAAATAGGGGAAGTCGTCGCCGTCGCGCAGACGAATGCCGACCGCCTCAAAGCCCATGCCTTCCTTGACCAGACTCAGGATATCCTTGACCAAGAGGGCAACGTCGTTGCTGCGATTCAGCGTCGCCAGCACCTGCATGGCCAACTTCTGTTGCTTCTCGCTCACGGTGCGCTCGGTGATATCGCGGATGTTACACTGGATCACCTTCTTGTCGCCCGCCATGTAGACGTTGCTGACGACTTCGACGTATAAGGCATGGCCGGACTTCCTCTCCATCGGCAGGTTTTCGTACCGGACGTAGCCCTTTTGCTGCAGTTCCAGGAAGTGAGCCCGGTTGACAATGCTATCCTTTAGAAAACCCAGTTCCCAGATGGTCTTCCCGAGGAATTCCTCATGCGAGAAGCCCAGCATCTCGATCAGGAACGGATTCACGTCGACAACCATTCCGGTCTCGGCATCGAGGATCAGGATGCCGTCCTTGGCAGCCTCAAAAAGCCGCCGGTAACGGGTTTCCGACGCGATGAACTGGGCGGTCCTCTCGCGGACCGTTTCTTCGAGCGCCTCGTTGGCTTCCCGCAATCTGTCCCGGGCAGCCGCAAGTGCCATGGACTGCTGAACCGCAATCTCGTAGGTGGACAGCAACAGGGTCAGGGGCTGTTGGGCACAGGCCTCGATCGTGTACGTTTTCCCCTCTAAATGCACCCTGAGTCCGTTCCCACTGTGGTCGGACACCGGTTGGTACGTAGCCAGAACGCTCGCGATTTTGGCGATCAGGACGTCATGGTCCCATTGCTTCAGGAAGTAGTAGTCGGCCCGGCTGTTGATTGCGTCAATGATGTCGCACGACTGCGACAGCGAGGTGAACAGTATGACAGGCACGTCGCGCAAGGCTGGATCGGTCTTGATCGCTTTTGACAGGGCATAGCCGTCAATGTTTGGCATGCGAATGTCGCTGACCACGATGTCCGGCGTGCTGAGGCGGGCCTGTTCCAGCGCCGCGACGCCGTCGCCGGCGACCCGGACACGCCAGCCGTGCTTCTCCAGGGCGATCTTGAGCACGGCCGCCTGGGTGGCACTGTCTTCGACAATCAGCACGTCCTTGGGCGGGGGCACCGTGTTCGTTGCCGGTTTCTTCATGGCTTTATCCTCTCCATTTCAGCGGCCAGCCGGTTAAGCGTGTTCACGATCTCGGGCGGGGACAACACGTGCTTGACCGCATTCAGTTCTGCGGCGGCCTTGGGCATGCCGTAGACGACGCAGCTCTTCTCGTCCTGGGCAATCGTCACGCCGCCCCGGTCCTTGATGTCCCGCATTTCGCGTGCGCCGTCATTGCCCATGCCCGTGAGAATCACCGCGATGGTGCAATGACCGTACACCGCGGCAGCGGAACGGAACAGGCGCGCCGCCGCCGGCCGCAGGCCCTGTTCCGGCTCGTCCACGGTAAGGACGACTTGCTCATCGGCGCCGACTTCCATGTGGTAGTCGTCCGGGGCGACGATGATCCGCCCGGGACTGAGCAACTCGCCGTGCCGCCCGAGCGTGACGGGCAGCGCCGATGTGCCGCCAAGCCAGTCCACAAGTCCCTGGGTGAATCCTTTCGAGATGTGCTGTACAATCAGGACCGGTAACGCAAAGTCCTTTGCAAGCCCAGCCAGTATGCACCGGAGTACCGGCGGCCCGCCGGTGGAAACGCCAATGACGACAATGCCCGGATTTCGCAGCGGGCGGGCGTTGGCGACCGGAGCCGCGGCCGCGGTCTCGTTGGGCAATAGCCGTGTGACAAGGGGGCGCCTGCGCACCAGCTTGATGTGCGCCAGGGCCTCCAGATTGGCTACCAGTTCGCGAATGGACTCGGCGTTGCCCGCGCTCGCCACCCCGGACGGTTTGGCAAACGACGCGAGGGCCCCGGCTTCCATGGCCTTGAAGCTCTGCTGGACCTCGGCCGGGTCCCAACTCGCACTGAGAATCACGATGGGAATGGGATCGGTGGACATGATCTCGCGGGTGGCCTCAAACCCGTTCATCACCGGCATGATGACATCCATGGTGATAATGTCGGGCCTGGTGTGGCGCACAAAGTCAACGGCTTCCTTCCCGTTGCGGGCCGTGCCGATAACCTGCAACCTGCCTGTCGCATTGAAAATGCGCGTCAGGTACTCCACGACCGTCGGCGAATCGTCGACGATGAGGACTTTCGTCTTTTCAGTGTTCACAGCAGCCCCTCGATCACGGAAAGCAGGTTCGTCTGGTCGAAGCTGCTTTTCACGACGTACGCGTTGGCGCCGCACTCGATGCCGCGCTCCTTGTCCTCGCGCGATTCCCGGGCGGTGACCAGCACGATCGGGATATCCTTGAACGCGGTGTCCCAGCGAAGTCGCGTGGTCAATTCGAAACCGTTCATGCGCGGCATCTCGACGTCAGACACCACCAGGTCAAAGCGCGTGGTCCGCAGCGCGGTGAGCGCATCCAGGCCGTCCACGGCGGTTGTGACTTCGTAACCGGATGACTGAAGAATGCTCTTCAGCAGAACGCGGGAGGTGACGGAATCTTCGACCACGAGCAGGGACTTGACCGCGGCGGGTCCGCCTGGAGCGCCGTCGGCGGCTCGCGGCGTGCCGTCGGACTCGATGGCCGAGCGCAGCAGGTCGGCGACATTCAGAATGGGCACGAGCACCCCGGATCCCAGCATGGCGGCGCCGGAGATGTTCCTGACCTTGGCCAATTGAGGTCCGAGCGACCTGACCAGGATCTCCTGTTCCCCGAGGACCTCGCTGACGCCGAGGCCGATGTGGCGTCCCGCCGAATGAACCACGAGAGCGGTCACATAGCCATTCTTCTCCGCGGCCGGCGGAACGGGGATGCCAAGGATGTCCGCCAGCCGGACAAACGAGATCGGCCGGCCGGCGAAGGCGATCGTCTCCCTGTTCGCGGCCGACTGGATCTGGTCGGCGGGGAAGCGGAGCGCGCGCTCGACGCTGGCCGTGGGCATGACAAACGGCCGGTCGCCGGCCCGCACAAGCGTGCCGCGGAACGTTGCCAGCGTCGCCGGCAGGAGCAGACGAATGCGCGTGCCGCGGCCCGGAATGGAGTCCACCGCGACACTCCCGCCTAGTTTCTCAACCTTCTCGTTCACGATGGCCAGCCCCAAACCGCGCCCGGCCAGGGAGGTGATGATCGGGCTGGTTGACACACCCGAGCGGAATATCAGTGGCAGGGTCCCCGCGTCGTCCAGGCTCCCCGCGTCGGCTTCTTCCAGCAGTCCGCTCTTGATCGCCACCGCTTTCACCCTGGCGCAATCAATCCCCGCGCCGTCGTCCTCAACGCAGATCTCGACCTTGTTTCCGTCCTGCTGTGAAAGGGACACGGTGATCGTCCCGCATTCAGGCTTACCCGCTCGTCGGCGCGTTACGGCCGGCTCGATGCCATGCCCCACGCTGTTTCGTACCAGGTGAATCAGCGGGTCCTTCATCTCGTCAAGGACGCGCTTGTCGATCCGAATCCGGTCCCCCTGTATGGTGACGGTCGCCTGTTTGCTCTCGGCGCGACACAGGTCCTCGGCCATGCGGGTCAGTATCTGTCCCATTGGGTAGAAATCGAGCATCAGCACTTCCTTGGCGCTCGCCAGGAGATGGTCGAGGATCGAGGACGTCCAGCGCCCGTCGGCGTTAAGTCGGATCGAGAATCCTTTCAGGGCTCCGTGGAAGGCGGACAGCTCCTGGCCGACGTCAGCGAGCAGTTCGTCCGGTCCGGGCGCGGATTCCCGGTCGACGGCGGCACCCTCGGCGTCCAGCCCCCATCCGGCTGACGCGATGGCGGAAACCACTCCCTTCCACCGTTTTGTCCACGCCTCGTGCTGCTCCAGGAGCGCGGCCGTTTCGGCCGATCGCTGGGCCGACATCAGCTCGACGCGCAGCAGTTCCTCGGCCAGCCGCAGCAGCGACTCAAGCCGGGCCACGGGCACGCGCACGGTTTCGGCAAGTGGCGCATGGCTGGTCGCGTCGGGTTCCGCGGGTTCCCCCGGAACGGCGGCCTGTGGCCCGCCTTCCGGCAGGGATGGCTGCGCCGAAACGGGCGCCTCAACTGCGGATAGGGGCAGCGGGGCTACATGCTGAGATCTGGCCGCCGCCTTCAGGGCGGCAATGATCTGCGAGGTACTTGCGGCCACCGTCTGGCGGCCCTCGACCAGCCGGCGTACCTCATCAAGGACCGCCTGCACGGCCGCGCCGAGAGAGTCGTCGATCGGCAATTCCCCCTTCTTTACGGCGGCGAACACGTCCTCAAGGGCCTGGCAGAGCGCCTCGATCGCCTCCAGGCCCACGGAACGGGCCGCGCCCTTAAGGCTGTGCGTATCGCGGTAGATGCGCTCAACGAGCTTAGCGCGCGCGCCGGAGTGCGGCAAGTGCGGCAATTCGGTCAGGCCTTCTGAAATAGCCTGGATATGTTCTTCAGCTTCCGCCTTGAACGTCACCATGATGCTTTTCAGAATGTCGTTGTCGTTTGCCTGTGGCATAACTCAGCCTTCATTCCCGTCCACCATCCACCATCAGCCATCCACCATCAGCCATCCACCATTCCCACCTAACCCTCCACCAGTCGCCGCAGATTCGCCCCCAGATCCTGCAGGTTGCGCGCGGCCGTGGCCAACTGCGTGGTGCTCGCCTGGTTCTGCAGGCTGGCTTCCTTGATGTTGCCCATGGCCTGACCGACCTGTTCCGTGCCCGCCAGTTGCTGCTGGCTCGAGGCCGCGATCTGGGTTGCGGCCTGGGCGGCCTGCGTAACCGCGGCCGCCAGGGTATTGATGGCTTCCACCGCCTGATCGGCCAGTTTCTGCCCCTCCTGCACGGCCTTTCCGCCCTGTTCGGTGGTCAGCACGGCCGAAATGGTCGCCTTCTGAACGTCATTCAGGATCGCCCGTACCTGCTTGGTCGCTTCCTTCGACTGCTCCGCAAGGCTGCGGATTTCCTCGGCCACCACGGCAAAGCCTTTGCCCTGTTCGCCAGCGCGGGCCGCCTCGATGGAGGCGTTGACGGCCAGCAGATTCGACTGTTCGGCCAAATCGTTGACCGTGGTGATGATGTCACCGATCGTTTGGCCCTTCTCGCTCATGCTCATGACCGAGCCCGTGATCGCCTTCATCTGCTCGCCGATCCGCTTCAGGCCGTCTGCGCTCGCGCGCATGGTGTCCGAGCCGTTACGCGCGGCGTGCGCCGCACTCTGCGCGCCATCCGAGACGTTGCGCGCGCTTTCCCTCGCCAGTTGCGCCGTCTGCCGGACCTCGTCGATCGTCGTGCTGGTTTCAGAGACGGCCGCGGCCGTCTCCCCGGCGCTGGCGGCAATCTGGCTGACCGTGGCGGATAACTCACCGGCGGCGGCGACCAGGACCTGGGCCCCTTCGCGGATTGGCCCGGCGATGGCGCGCGCGAACAGCCAGGCGACCAGGATCGCCACGATGACCGCGACAACGAGGCCCACCAGCAGAATGACGACGGTCACATCAAGGCCGCTCGCTCCATCAGTCGCGGCTTCCGTCGTGCGCTGCAGGCCGCCACCCGCCACCTCTTCGCCCTTAGCCACGAGCACGGCTGCGGTGTTGATCATCTTTGCCTGGAGATCGTTAACGGCGAGTTGGCTTTTCAAGACCTGTTCCATGGCGGTCCTGTAACTAAGCGCCGCTTCCTGGATCTTTTCCAACGTTTCGCGGCTCTCTACCTTGCGCAACGTCGGCTGCAAACTCGTGCTGACGCTATCGAGCGAATCAAACTCCTTCAGGGTTTCGCGCATGGCATCAGTGTCGCCCACGGCCTGAGCCTTGAAGTTACTCACGCGAATGGCCATTCCACGACGCATCACATCGTTGACCATGCCGAGTTTTGTCAACCGCTCCTCCAGGGCGGCCGGGGCCGCGTTCGTGGCGATTTCAGTCTGCATCAGTTGGGCTTGCTGAGCATGCAGAACCTGGCATTGCCGCACGAAGGAACTGCCGGCCGAATCGAGCAGGCCCTGCTGCACTTTCAGTGTGTTCCGTTCGGCTTCCAACTTGTCGATCGCTCCCTCCCACGTCTGAAGGGCGGCCCTGGCGTCAACCGCGCCCTGACGCAGGGCGACGAGGTCGGGGTATGTGTTCGCGAGGTCGTCTGCCGCCTTGAGCGCGTCTTTGAGTTCGGAAATGCCTTTGCGGCCCTCGCGCAAGAAGTCCTCGTCGCCGGTCAACGTGTAGCTGCGGATGTTGAACCGTGTCGCCCAAGCGCCAGTGGCCACCTGCTGCGCGACCCGGACCTGGGGAACGAACTTGGCGGCCAGTCCCGTGGAAGCCCCGGCGGCCAGTTTCATGCGCCAGACCGCCAAGCCGCCGAGCGCGCTCATCAACACGATCAACACACCGAATGCCAGTCCGAGTCTCCTGCCCAACGTCATCTTCTTCATGATCCATCTCCCTTCCCGTTCGCGGCGGTCGGGGCCGACCGCCCTCCACCCAATCGTGCCCTGTTCTCTGGAGGGCGACGGGCCTCCGCCGCCGTCTTTCGCATTCTCATTGCACCACCAGTGCTTCATCCGCCAGCAACTTGCCGCCGTCCAGGACCACCACCCCGTCGGCTGCGACGCCCTTGAGATACTTCTCCCGAATGCCGGAGAGCGTCGGCAGCGCCTCCTGCAAGGAATCCTGCGCGAGCCGACGAGTGCCGTGCATCGCATCCACCAGGACGCCGAACTCCATACGGCCCGACCGGAGGACGATGGCCCGGTTGCGGTCATTCAAACCCTTCATCGGCAACTGGAAGAAGAACTTCAGGTCAATGACGGAGAGGACGCTCCCCCTGAAATTGACGATTCCGACCACGAACGCCGGTGTGCCCGGCAAGGGCGTGATATCGCCAAAGGGGAACACCTCCGCCACGAACCGGCTCTCGATGGCGTAGCACTCGTGCGCCAGCAGGAACTCGACAACGTCGAGATGCCCCTCGGCGCTTGCCTCGCGCACAATGGGCCGTGCCAGCTCCCTGGCCCGGTCCAGGAGGATCGTCTCGTCTGACTGTTTTGTGATGTTCATGTTCTCTTCGAGTCGTTGCTTCTCCCCAAACTCTCTTGAATGTGTTTCACAACCACTCTCAGACGCTCCGCGGTCATGCCGTCGCTGTCAGGAACCGCCGCGCTGTCATCCAGCGTGTTCAGCAGCGTCAGGGTCTTGCGGAAGTACTTCATGGCCCGGGCCGGGTCGCCGGTCTGGAGCAAGAGATTCGCCGTCGTGAAGTGGGCGAGAACCGAAAGCGGGTCCAGGTACAGCACGCGTTTCAGCGATTCCAGCGCAGCGGGTTCATCCCGTTTGGCCACGAGCACGGTTGCCTGCAGGTGGTGCACGGCGGCCTGCAGTTTGTCACGCTCCAGGGCTGTTTGACACCACGCCAGGGCCTCGTCGAGTCGACCGAGATTGGCGGCGGCGCGGGCCGCCAGGACGAGTACGGCCAGCGGCTGTTCGGGGAGCGCGGCGGCAATCCCCAAAACCGCCTCGTAGTTCGCTTGCGCGTACGCCTCTGTCGCGGACGCCAGGGGTGCTTCCGCGGTGAGCGGGGGGGTAGTGGCGATGGGCGGGGGGCAGGGTTGCACGAGGAACGCGGAAGGCGGAACCGTTCGGTTCCGCTCAGGACAGGCGGGGAAGGCGGAAGGAGGAAGAGGGGCCGCTGTCGCCGTCGGCTTGCTTGCGGCGCCGGCATCCGAACGTCCGACAGCCAACAGCCGACGCCCAACGTCCAAGTTGAAATCCCTCTTCATTGGGAGTTGGGCGTTGTCTTCCTTCCGGTACAGCGTCGCGCCATCGAACCACGCCCGGGCGAAAAGACCGGCACTCCCATGGCCGCCCTCGCTGGGGCTCATGACGAGATAGCCGCCGTCCAAAAGGGCCCGGCGGAACCGGCCGGCCACCTGTTTGGCGCGGTCTGGTGCAAAATACATCATCACATTCCGACACAGAATGACATCCATGGCCGACGTATTGTTCACGAGCGAGGGGTAGGCATCGTCGACCAGATTCAGATAGGAGAAGCCGACCATTCGCCTTACGTGCGGACGGAGTTCATATTCGTCGCTTGCGCACTTGCTGAAGAAGCCGGTCTTGAGCCAGGCCGGCGCGCCCCGAAACGACCATTCCCGATAACGGCCGGCCCTGGCCTTGCGAAGGAAGTCGGGGTTGATGTCGGTGGCCAGAATCGTGATGTCCCATTCGCTCAAGGAGGGGATCAACCGGGCGAGCATGATGGCCAGGGTATACGCCTCCTCACCGGTGCAGCAGCCGGCGCTCCACATCCGGATTCGTCTTTCGCCGGTCTTGCCGCGCGCGTTGATCAGCGCTGGGAGGACATGGTCCTCAAGCGCTTTCAGCGCAGCAGGTTCTCGGAAGAAGTACGTTTCGCCGATCGTCAGGACCTGCGCCAGCGTATCCTGTTCCGCCGGGGTTATGCCCGTGGCCAGGAGGCGCACCGCGTACGCCTCGGGGTCGGCCAAGCCCATTTCCGCACCGCCTCGCTCCAATCCGCGGACAAGCGTGTCGCGGCGGTCGGCGGGAAAGTGAAGCCCCATGCGCCGCTCGATCAGGCCGCTGACGGCCTTCAGCGTATGCTGTTCCATGACCATCGTGTTCATGCTGACGCTCCAGACACAGCGTGATCGAAGAGAAAGGCACCGTTCTCGCGCAGGAACCGCTCCAAGTCGTAGATCAGGATCATGCCGTCTGCCAGCGTGACGGCGCCCTCGATGAAGTCGCCCAGTCCGGGAAGAATGTCGCCGGCCGGCACGGCCGCGCCCGGCGCGGGTTCGGCGACGCCCAGCACTTCCTCAACCGGTATGGCGACCCTCCGTCGGCCAGCCCCCGCGATGACGAACTTGTCCGATGGTGCAATGGCTTTCCTGGGAACGCGAAACGCACCGCGGATATCCAGAATGGGAATCACCGTGCCATGAACATTCACCAGGCCAACGACGTCCTCCGGGGCATCGGCCACCGGGGTAACGGCCACAGCCCTGATCACCCGCTCGACCACGGAAAGGCGCAAGGCAATCCGGGTGTCGCCGAGCCTTATGACGACGATGTGCCTCCCGTCGTCGGGAGCGATGGGTGTTGTCGGTTCAGAACTCATTCCGATTACACTCCACCTTCCATGACTCGATTGATCGCATCCAACAGGTCACCGCCGTCCACCGGTTTTTGGAAGAACCCGGCCGGCTCCCCGCGGCTTCTTCCCGTATTCGGTTTGTCTACTCGATGCACCTCGTGGTTCAACAGCCAAGAACTTCGCAACCGGTTCAGCCGCATTCGCCGACCCCATCGATAGGGTCTCACAAGGGAAGATAAACTTCGGATAAGCGCCGAGATTCGCCTATGGGGTGTAACCCTACCGTGGGAGTGGTTCTCCTGAGGCTCTTGCAAAACCTCTGCCAGAGCGGTCGGGACGGAGCCCGACCCTCCAGAAGACGGCCGGTTCTTCACAGTGGAGGGACGATCTTCGTGGGTGTTCGATCGCTTCTACCGCGCCGACAAGTCCAGCAATCGCGACATCGCGCGGGCACACGGCGGTGACCTGGTCTTGCAGCGGAGTGCGGAGCGCGAGACCGTGTTCGCGTTGACGCTGCCCCCGTCCGTCGGGAATCCTTGCGTGGGCGGTATCCTTGACTGCCGTCTCTTGGCTAGCGGGCTGCGGCTGTCACGGCGGCTGGCGGCCCGCCGGTCGGACGCATCGTGGTCGTGGCCAACCCGGCCGGACTATTCACTGGGCGGACGCTGCCGATTCGGCCGGCCTTCGCCGCCGCCACCCGGTCCGCCACCACCCGGTCCGCCGCCGCCTGGGCCGTCCGGTCCGCCCTGGCCGCCGGGGAATGGCGGGCGGTACTCGTCGGTCGTGAGTTTGCCATCGCCGTTCCGGTCGAGCTTCTTCAGCGACGCGCCCGCCCCGGCGATTTCGTCGGCGTCGATGGAGCCGTCTCCGTTCCGGTCGAGCGCCATGACAAGGGGCGGCGACAGCGGTCGCGCCGCGCCCATGCCTGACCCGGACGGCGGGCCGCCGGCCTCGGGCTCGAAGGCCCGCACCGCAACCGCGGGCGCGGGCGCCGGGGCTGTTGCGTCGTCCCGCCTGACGACGTCCCCGCCGCGCACAAGGCGGACGTGGTTGAAGATGCGGATAACGTCGCCCTGCGGACCGCGCCCGTGCGGGAACTGGGCCGGATCGCCGGCCTTGGGATCGCTCCGCTGCGCGCCGGCGCCGTGGACATCCACGAACCGGTAGCCAGCGCCGCCGGCCGACGACCTTTCGGCCCCCGGCGGTCCGTCCAGCCCGGGACCTTCCCGGCCCGCACCGCCACGTCGATCCGGCGCCCCGCCAGCCAGCGCGCGTCCCGACATCCAGCCCGCCGCGCGCCCGAAGGCCACGTACATGGCGGCCGCGCCCCCCATCCCGCCATTGTGTGTCGTACCCGACCAGTAATAGGGATAGTCGACCTGTCCGCTTTCATTGGTGGACGCCGCACAGGCGAAGACCGGGTCGATGGCGGCGGAGCGGGTCGTGTCTGGGGACCGCGCATAGTCCACGATGCTCTCCAATTCCTTGACGTCCGGCATGCGCCAGTCGGCGTGCCCGAGGAACTTCTCCGCGTTCTGTTTCTGCACCCAGGCCAGCGCGTCCTGCCAGTTCAGCCCCCGACCGCTGTCCGCCCTCGACCACATGAGCCCGGTGGCGCGGTCGGTGATGGTGCCGTCTCCGTTGTCGCGGAAGTCGTTCCGGCCGTACTGCGGGTTGCCGCGCACGCACAGAAGGAAGAAGTCCTTCTCCGCCCCGCCGGGCATCTGCAGGTCGTAGCCTTTGATCCGGCCGTCGGCGAAGTTCACGCCGAAAAGCTTGTCGCCGCCGCGGGGGGACTTGCCGACATACTTGGTGCCTGACGCGTACTGGGAATCGATGATGCGCTCGCCGGTGGCGGGGTCGCCGTAGGCGAACGGGAAGAACTTCGTGTCGATGTACGGCGTCAGCCCCGACGTATCCGTGGGGGAGTTGCCGCTGGGGTCGGTGCCGCGGCCGTCGAAGAGCGAGTACAGCTCCTTGATAGTCGGCAGGCGCCAGTCGGCGAAGCCGCCGAATTTCGCGGCGTTGAGTTTCGCGGGAAGCGCCTGGGCCCGGGACAGCGTGAGCTTGTCGGCCCGGTTGAGGACCTTGTTGCCGTCGGTGTCCGGGCTGCGCTGCCAGGTCAGGCCGGTGACATTGTCCAGGACGGTCAGGCCGTCGGCGCTGGCCGTGTAGCTGGCCGGATGCCCCTGGAACTGCGCGTCCTGCCCGTGGAACGGCTGCCCCGGTTTCGGCGGGGCGATTTCGTTCCGGTTGTCGTAACACCGGACCTGGCCGGTGTCGACCACGGCATAGGGTTGCGCGGCGCGCAGCGCCGGGGCTGCCAAACCGGTTGCCAGCACGGCCACGAAGGACAGGGGCGAAATGTTCATAATGTGTGTCGTTGGATCGCGGGCCTGAAAGGGACAAAGAGCGGCGGCATCGCTGCCGCCGCTCTTGCGAGTATCGAATTACTGCTCCATGGCGGGACGCTGCGGGCGTCCTTCGCCGCCGGGGCCGCCTTGACCGCCGCGACCAGGGCCGCCGCCTTCACGACCGCCTTCACGGCCGCCTTCACGGCCACCGGCGCCCTGACCGCCGCCCTCACGGCCACCCTCGCGGCCACCCTCGCGGCCACCCGGGCGCTGCGGCGGGCGCATCTGCTTCAGCTGCTGCAGCTGTTCGGGTGTCAGGATCTTCTCGAGTTTCGCCTTCACCTCGGCCTCCAGATCGGCCACCTGCTTCTGCTGGTCGGCGGTGAGGTTCAGCTGCTCCAGCGCGCGCGGGGGCAACAGGTGAAGTCCGCCCTGCTTCTGGCCGCCACCGGGACCGCCGTCCGGCGGCGGGCCGCCGGCGTCCTGGGCGAGGGTGCCGAGCGCCGACACGGCGAGCGCCAGCGCAATTGCGATAACGGGAGTCTTCATGGGGCCGTCCTCTCTGTCTTCGCCTTCGCTTCAACCGCCGGCGCCAGACTTGACGCAGTAAATGAAACGGTTGGAGCGCAGGAAAATCTGGCTGCCGCTGAACGCCGGCGTGCCGTTGAAGTCACTCTCGTCCCCGGCGAGCGTGTTCCGGGCGACCAGCGTGAACGGCGGGGAGGCTTGCAGCACATAAGCTCCGCCGCGCCGGCTCACGGCGTAAAGCAGCCCATTCGCGACGACGGCCGAGGCGTAGAAGGGCTTGTTGCCGCCCACGCCCGGCAGCCGTTCCTTGTAAACGAGCTTGCCGCTCTTCGCCTCGAAGCAGGTGACAAAGCCCTGGTCGTTGACGACGAGCAGATTGCCGCCGCAGACCACGGGCGAGGGCACGTAGGAGGCGTTCGAGCTGGCCCAGAGCAAGTTGGTTTGCGTGACGTCGCCCTTGCCGCCCGCGCGCACGGCCGCGGTGCCCTGCCGCGGGTAGCCGCCGGTGGCGTAGACGATGCCGTCCGCGGTGACCACGCTGGGCGAGACGTTGCCCGCGATTTCCGTCTGCGCAAACCAGCGCAGCTTGCCGGTGTCGGGATTCAGCCCCCATACCTCGCCCGGCACCGCGACGGCGAGGTCCGTGCGCCCGCCGCCGCAGTCGGCCAGCGCCGGCGTGCCGAAACAGAGTTCCAGGGCCGCCGATTCGGCCTTCCACGCCTCCGCGCCGGTGAGCGCGTCGAGCGCGCGGATGGACCGGCTCTCCTCGGCGGCGTTCACGATCACCAGGTTCTTGTAGAGCAGCAGGCTCGCGCCCGAACCCCAGCGCCGGTTGCTCGACTGCCGGCCGACGTTGACCTTCCAGAGCTGTTTGCCGCTGAAGTCGAAGGCGAGCACGCCGGTCTTGCCGAAGAACCCGTACACGCGCTGCCCGTCCGTGACCGGCGTGCTGCTGGCGTAGCCGTGCTCGGTCAGGAAGCCGGAGAAGTCATCCTCGGGCTGCTCGGCCGCGACGGCCTGCTCCCAGAGAACCTTGCCGGTGGCCAGGTCGAGGCAGAGCAGGTGGCGCCGGAGTTTGTCGGGGCTGCCCCCCGCGCTGCCGTCGCCGTAGCCCGAGTAGCACGTCACGAACACGCGCTCGCCGCAAACGATCGGGCTGGACGAGCCGGGTCCGGGCAGGGCGGTCTTCCATTGCAGGTTGTTCGTCGCGCTCCACGTGGTGGGCGCGTTGGCGCCGGTCGCGCTGCCGCTCCCGTTCGGCCCGCGAAACCGCGTCCACTCCCCCGGTTCCGCCTGCGCAACCGGAAGCAGTGAGGCCAGGATGCAACCCGTCAACAGTCCCGGGGTGAGCGTGTTCTTTGCCATAGCTGTAAAACGAAATGCGCGGCGGGAAATTGCAGCGAACATTGACTTGCCAGCCGCAACCGGCTAGAGGCGTTCCGCAGGAGGTGTGGCATGCGCGGATATGGCGGATGGCTGGGGTTGGTTCTCGCGGTGCGCGTGGCGGGGGCGGCACAGCCGGCGGTGGTCGAACGGATTGACTGGCCGGCTTTCATGTCCCGGCACGATCTCGTCTGGGAGCGGCTGCCCCAGCAGTGGCACGAGGGGGCGTTCCTGGGCAACGGCCTGGTCGGGACGATGATCTGGGCGCAGCCGGGCGAGGCGCTGCACTGGGACGTGGGGCGCTCGGACGTCCTCGACCGCGGCAACCGCCTGGCGATTGGCCGCTTCGAACTCGTCCCCGGCGCGGCCGTGCGCGGGGGCGAGCTGCGGCTCGACCTCTGGCAGGCGGAGGCGCGCGGCACGCTGCGCACCGCGGCCGGGCCCCTCGCCTGGCGGAGCTACACGCACGCCGTGCAGCCGGTCAGCGTGGTCGACCTGACCGTGCCGGAGGGGGCGCGCGAGACCCGCTTCGTCTTCCGCCAGGAGCCCGCGCAGGATGCCCGCAAGACGCACAAGAAGGAGCCCATCCCCGAGGCCGAACGCAACCCGCCGCCGACCCTGGGCGCGGGCAATGGCGTCGCGTGGAGCGTGCAGCCCTTCAAGGCGGGTGGGGGCTACGTGGTGGCCTGGGGCGAGCGCGCGGGCGCGGGCGGCGCCCGCCGTTTCGCCTGGACCGTGGATGCCTTCCCCCCCGGCGCGACCCCCCTCCCCACCGCTGCCGCGGCAGTCGTGGCCGGCGCCCTCGCCACCCCGCCGGCGGAGCTGGACGCCGCCCACCGCGCCTGGTGGCAGGCCTGGTGGCCCCGCGGCTTCCTCTCCATTCCCGACACGCGCATGGAAAGCTTCTACTGGATCCAGCTCTACAAGCTCGCCTCCGCCACGCGCGCCGACCGCCCGGCCATCGACCTGATGGGGCCGTGGTTCCGCTCCACGCCCTGGCCGCGCATCTGGTGGAACCTCAACATCCAGCTGACCTACTGGCCGGTCTACACCGGCAACCGCCTGGACCTCGGCGAGTCGCTCGTGCGCATGCTCGACGCCGGCGCCTCGAATCTCGTCGCCAACGTGCCGGAGCCCCTGCGCGGCGACTCGGCCGGCATCGGCCGCACCTCCTCCTACGACTGCCGGGGCGGGGCGGGCTCGGAGCTGGGCAACCTGACCTGGGCCCTGCACAACTACTGGCTGCAGTACCGCTGCTCCGGCGACGAGGCCCTGCTGCGCGAGCGCCTCTACCCGCTCCTCAAACGCGCGGCCAGGTACATGGTCCACAACCTCAAGCCCGGCCCGGACGGGCGGCTGCATTTCCCTGTCGACGTCTCGCCCGAGTACCCCGAGCGCGCGCCGGACACGAACTACAACCTGGCCCTGCTGCGCTGGGCCCTGCAGGTGCTGCTCGCCACCGATGCGCGCGCCGGCTTCAACGATCCCGCCGCCCCGCTCTGGCGCCAGACCCTCGAGCAGCTGGCGCCCTACCCCGTGGACCCGGCAACCGGCTACCAGATCGGCGCCGGCGTGAAGCTCGCCCAGTCGCACCGCCACTTCTCGCACCTGCTGATGTTCTACCCACTGCATCTCGTCGACGCCGACGCCCCCGAGGCGCGCGCGCTGCTCGAGCGCTCGCTGGATCACTGGATCGGCTTCGAGGGCGCGCTGCAGGGCTACTCGTTCACGGGCGCCAGCGCCATGTCCGCCTGGCTGCGCCGCAAGGACGCGGCGGTGAGCCTGCTGGGCCAGTTCCTCGACCGCTACGCCAAGGCCAACACGATGTATCTCGAGTCGGGGCCGGTGATCGAGACGCCGCTGGCCGGCGCCGCGACGCTGCACGAGATCCTCCTGCAGAGCGCTACGCCGGCGCCGTTCGACACGCTCGTGCGCGTCTTCCCCGCCGTCCCCGACGCGTGGGCGGACGTGACGATTCACAACCTGGCGGCCGAAGGCGCCTTCCGCGTCTCCGCCGCGCGACGGGCCGGGCAGACGCGGTTCGTCCGGATCACGAGCCTCGCCGGCGCGCCCTGCCGCGTGGAAACGGGGATGGCCCAGCCTGTCACGGCCCACGGGGCGCGCGCCTTTACGGTCACCACGGAGCAGGATGCGGCCGGCCGGCCGGTGACCGTCGTGGATCTGCGCAAGGGCGAGACGGCGCTGCTGCTCCCGGCCGGTGGCTCGGCCGCCGCGGCCGACCTCGTCATCGAACCCGTCGTGGCGCAGCCGGAGCGCTGCAACTACTTCGGCTCGCCCAAGACGGCGCTGATCCGCGCGGGGGCCGACGGCCGGATCCTGCTGGGCGCGCGGGCGGCCAGCCTCAGCGGCGAGGGGCTGCTCTTGGAGAAGAAGCATCCCGAGTGGAACATCGGCGGCTGGCTGCGCCCCGACACGCGCCTGGCGTGGCAGCTCCAGGTGGATCGGCCCGGCCGCTATGTCGTGCGCGCGATGTACGCGTCGCCCGGCGGCGGCAAG
Source organism: uncultured Victivallales bacterium (assembly GCA_964402115.1). Taxonomy (GTDB): domain Bacteria; phylum Verrucomicrobiota; class Kiritimatiellia; order UBA8416; family CAYOBW01; genus CAYOBW01. The sequence continues at coordinate 363 of CAYOBW010000141.1, read as the reverse complement.
CCGTGGGAGGTCGTTGTCGAGCGCATGCGCGACGGCGAGCCCGTGCGCGAGGCGGCGCTGACGGCCACACCGTCGGCCACGGGCGCCTGGGAGACCTACAAGGAGTTCGAGCTGGGCACGCTGGCCATCGCCGCCGCCGGCCGCGTCACCATCGTGGCCCGGCCGCCCGCGGGCAGCCCGGGCCCGGGCCTCAATCTCTGCCGCCTCGAGCTGGTCCCTGGTAAGTGACCCTGCCGGGAGCGGTGCGGGCGGCTTTCCTCGCGCGGGTCGGATACCCGCGCCACATGGCAGCACCCGCCCGCGCCCCACGTGGCGCCGGTATCCGACCGGCGCGGACCCCGCCAAGAGCGGTGCAGGCGGCTT
>CAYOBW010000140.1:0-17765 GCA_964402115.1 uncultured Victivallales bacterium | reverse complement strand
CGGGTTCCGAAGTCGCCTCCGAGGCTTTGTTCGGGCCTTCTTTGAATTCCTTTGGTTTACTGGAAACTGACTTGGTGAAGATTCCGAAGGGGCCGTAGTATTCCGTCCGGCCGTACCGCCACCAGTCGTGCGTACAGGCGGCGTTCTCTCCGGGAGGTAGTGCGAGTTCGCTGCGTTGGACTGGGATGCCGAATATACTACGCGCTGTCACGGCCTTGCGGCTGTGACAGCCCTGACAGGAGAGATAGTCGACGCGGGTGCGCCACCCGAGACTGACAACAATCATGGTCAGCACCAACCCCCACCCGATGTGCCGTATTCTCGTCATCGTTTCTCTGCACAAGGAATGTGCTCAGGATCGAGGTGAAACCGCGGGTTTCACCGAGTATCCTGCTGCACCTTGTTCGCAGATTCCTCCTCAACATTGATGCGACAAGCCCAGATCGTTGATGCGATGGGCTTCGATCCAGGAAGCGACATGAGCTCGAACCCAATATAGAGCACCACAGTTCTTCCTTTCGCAAAACCACGAAATCCCTTGAGCGTTGTCGCATCCAAGGTGACACGATCATTCCAGTTTGTGATGTTCAGCACGTAGTGCTCATCCCGACCGATCAGAACCGTAAGCCTGTCTGGTGAGCGTTCGGGAAGATGGGAGGTCTTCTTGAACTTGTGTTTGCTGAAATTGATGATGACTCCCTGACCGGGAGGGATGCTGTATGGAATGGGGTTAGCTACGTACATGGGGTCATGTTGCCGGTCAGCAAAGATGACCGGATAGGCTTCAGGTGCGTCAACTGCCGCGACGACACAAGCCAAGAGCATCATGGCAATGCTAAATAGCTCCTTCATGCTCATCCTGCTCTCTGTACGGTCACATTGAAGGGCTCGGCGACCCGTCCACGGGGCGGCGAATACCTTCCGATGTGGGGTTCGCGGTGACCTCTTTCCTTGTCCACAAATCGTATGGGAAGCAAACAGTGTCAATGACGAGCGAGATGGGAAGGTCCACGAGCCCACAAACGAGTTGCGCGGAACTCCAGACGACGCGGTTGAGTGGCTCCCATCCGCCCTCCGAGTCCATTCCAAGGACTGGCTTGCCAACAAGGGCCGATCCTATGAATTCGGCATCGAACCGCGTGGCCGGATAGAGTCGCACGTTGTCGTCCTTCATCACCGGTCGCATCATGGTCCCGCATCCAGACACAGATAACGCCACGAGCCCCGCCGCAAGAATCTGTGGTGCCCTTTTCATCATTTCCGCGAACGTCTGTCCTATAGACGTCCATGTCGGAAGTCACAGGCCCGGCCAAGGGCCAGGGACTGCCGGGGCGTCTACGGAGGGGGTGGAGGTGACGAATACTGCCCTCCACCCCCCGTTAGCAAGGCGGAAACTAGAACTCCTGGGGTGGAGTCTCAAGGCAAAACGGCGGGCGGAGGCTCGAAGGGGCGCATCTGAGTGTGGACGCCGCCGTGAAAGTTCCCGAATTCGCCGGTTTGGCCATGAACCGCAGATTGACGAATGCTGACCTCCGAATGTCGAAGGTTGGGATCCGTGACGGCCTGCTTTCCTTCGACATTCTGCGGTTGGGTATTCTGCGGTTCCGCCGGAAGAAGATGAAGTATACGGTCATTTCCATAGCGGCTGAAGAAGATCACTTTCAAAGCGGCGTTGACAGTCCGGTCATTTGGCCGTCTGAAGCTCCGTCTCAATGCGCTCCGAGAGGAAGACCTTGAGGAGCGATTGGTAAGGAACGTCTCGCTTATTCGCGAGAACCTTCAGTTCATCGACCATGGCCACCGGCAACCGGATCGAGATGCTCCGCGTACTGGGCTTCAACTTCGGCATGATGACTGCCGTGGCCGCCGACCAATCGACGTACGCGGAGGAATCGTGCGTTTGCCAGAAGCGACGTTCTTCCGCTTCGTTCTTGAATGTTGGAAGGTGTTTCTTCATTGCTGGTATCTCAGTCTTTCGGCGCGGGTCATATCCCGCGCCGAGATTACTCGGACCTTATCGTGCCGGATTGTGAATGCCACAAACAGCAGGCGGCCGCTGTCCGTTCGCCCAAGAACGTAGAATCGGGTTTCCATCTCCGAATGTCCGGTATCGCGACTTGCCACCAAGGGACGATTGAAGAACACCTGCTCGCATTCCGCTTCCGATACGTCATGCGTCTCCCAGTTCTTTGTGACGTTGCCCTCGTCCCAATTGAACCCGGTGCACTCCCGTAGTCTATCGTGCGGCTTCACCATGACGTATGTATACCATCATCATATACGACGGTCAACCGGCGTCTTCACTTCTTTTCCGGCAGCTCGAAGGGGGTGGCTCACACCGCAACGGACGAAAGTCCGGCGCGCGGCGACCGTGGAGGGGTGCAGCGCAATAGGGACTGGATAGTCGCGGGGCGCCGCTATGGGCCTTGGGCAAAGGCCGGCTGTAACGGCGTTGTGGGGGCGGCTGCAGACGGACGGGCGCCGGTCTCGGCAGAGGCGCTTGCTTCGCGCGTGTCGCCTGGCACTGCAGGAGTGGCCGTGGGGAAGGCCACTGCCAACCGGTGGAGCAGGTTCGTCATCTCGGCGACCACCTGCGCCGGCCCGCCCGCGTCGGCAGGGCTGGCAACGCGGCGAGGCGATACAGGACGGCGGGATCCAGGTCGAATAAAACGGAAGCGCTTTCGTCCCATTTTTTCGGCGAACCGGGCGACCCGCATGTCATTCTGCGCCGTATCCGCCGCGTCATGCACGTGGTCCGCGAGCCAACTTCCCTGTCATCCTGAGCGCAGCGAAGGATCTCCCGCCGCAAGGCGGGCCGCCCCTGCCTGCGCGGCGGGTATGCCGAGATCCTTCGCTGCGCCAGGATGACGCGGGGGGCCTTCTTTCCGCCCACCTCCATCCGCTGCCGCGACTTGTCCAGGGCGAACCTCTGTCCCGTAAACGTGGGTGTCGTAAGTCACAGGCCCGGCCAAAGGCCAAGGACTGCCGGGGCATCTACGCTGGCAAATGCGCAGCACGCTATGGGGGCCAAGCGTCTGTCGGGATTTGGGGACTTGCTTCGCGCTCGCGTTTTGGTTCATGCTTGCGGCATGAGAAATCTACTCTTGTCCTGCATGGCCATGCCGTTTGTGTTCACGGGTGTCGTTGTCGCCGCCGACCGGGTCGCGGTCGTAGCGGGGCCGCCGCTGGAGCCGCGGGAGGGGTGGTACGCGGGCAATCGCGCGCCGCTGCAGCCCAGTCCCTTCATCCGTCTGCCCGTCGGACAGATCCAGCCGAAGGGCTGGCTGCTCCAGCAACTCGAGCTGGACGCCGGCGGGTTGTGCGGCCGGCTCCCGGAGGTTTCGGGTTTCGTCCAGTTCAAAGGCAATGCGTGGGCGACGCCGGACGGGAAGGGTGGCTGGGAGGAGCTGCCGTACTGGCTCAAGGGGTTCGGCGACCTCGGCTACGTGCTGCGCGACGAGCGCATCGTCGGCGAGGCCCGGCGCTGGCTCGAGGCCATTCTCGCTTCGCAGGACGACAGCGGCTGGTTCGGCCCCGCCCACCTGAAGACTTCGCTGAAGGGCCAGCCCGATCTCTGGCCGCACATGCTGGTCCTGGACGCGATGCGCGCCTTCCAGGAGTACACGGGCGACGCGCGGGTGTTGCCCTTCATGACGCGCTACTTCAAGTGGCAGCACGCGCAGCCGGAGACGCTGTTTCGCGCGGGCTACTGGCCGCATGTGCGTTACGGCGACAACATCGACAGCATCCACTGGCTCTACAACCGCACCGGCGAGCCCTGGCTGCTCGAGCTCGCGCGCAAGATCCACGACAACATGGCCAAGTGGCGGGACGGGGTGATCAATCTCCACAACGTCAACATCTCGCAGGGCTTCCGCGAGCCCACGCAGTTCTGGGCGCAGGACCCGACGGCGGAGCTGCGCGGCGGGGCGGAGCGCAACTACCGCTGGATCATGGACCAGGTCGGCCAGTTCCCCGGCGGCGGGTTCGCGGGCGACGAGAACGTCCGGCTGAAGGAAGGCGACCCGCGCCAGGGGTTCGAGACGTGCGGGTTCGTCGAGTTCATGCGCAGCTTCGAGATGCTGGTGCGCCTCGTGGGCGAGCCGGAGTGGGCCGACCGCTGCGAGGAGATCGCCTTCAATGGCCTGCCCGCGTCGCTCGATGCCGGGCACAAGGGGCTGCATTACATGACCAGCGCGAACTGCATCCGGCTGGATTTTCGCGGGCGCCCCGGGTACTACACCGACGGCTGGTGCCGGTCCGGCTACAGCGCGGTCCAGGACCGCTGCTGCCTCCACAACTACGGGATGGGCTGGCCGTACTACGCCGAGGAGCTGTGGCTGGCCACTCCCGACCGGGGGCTGTGCGCGTCGCTCTATGCCGCGTCCGTCGTCAAGGCGAAGGTCGGCAGCGCCGGCGTCACGGTGTCCGTCACGGCAGAAACCGAGTACCCGTTCAGCGAGTCGGTCCGGCTGCGTCTCGCCACGCCGGCGGCCGTCCGCTTCCCGCTCTACCTGCGCGTGCCGCGCTGGTGCGCCGGGGCGGCCGTGCAGGTGAACGGCAAGGCCCTGGACGTGCGGCCCGAGGCGGCGCGGTTTGTCGTGATCGAGCGCGAATGGAAGGATGGCGACACGGTGGCGCTCGCGCTGCCCATGCAGGTCGCCGTGAAGACGTGGGAGCAGAACCAGAACTGCGTGTCCGTGAGCCGCGGGCCGCTGACGTACTCGCTGGAGATCGGGGAAGCGTGGAGCGACGCGCCCGGGGGCAAGCCGGGCTGGCCCAACCGCGAAGCCACGCCTTCGACCCCGTGGAACTACGGCCTGGCGCTCGACGACAAGGCCCCGGCCGCGGCCATCCGGACGCAGCCGCGCCAGGCCCCGGCCGGCGCGAACCCGTTCACGCGCGAGGGCATCACGCTCGCGCTGACCGCGCCGGCGCGCCGCATTCCGGGCTGGGTGGCTGACCGCACGGGGGCCATGACGAAGCTGCGTCCCAGTCCGGCAAAGAGCACGGAGCCCACGGAAACCATCACGCTGATCCCCATGGGCGCCGCGCGGATTCGCGTGGCCTCCATCCCGACCGTTTCGTCGGACGTGGCCGCGCACGACTGGCCTGCGCCGCCCCGGCCGGATGCGGACGTGACTTTCTCGCACTGCTTCGGCGGCGACACGGCCGAGGCGCTGAACGACGGACGCGAGCCGAAGGACTCGGGGGACCGCGCCGTGCCGCGCTTCACCTGGTGGGCGAACAAGGGCAGCCTCGAGTGGGTGCAGTACGAGTTCGCGAAGCCCCGCAAGCTCTCGGAAACCGCCGTCTACTGGTTCGACGACACGGGGAACGGCGAATGCCGCGTGCCGCAGTCCTGGCGCCTGCTCTACCGCGACGGGCAGGATTGGAAGCCGGTGCAGACGACCGGCGCCTACGGCACCGCGAAGGATGGCTTCCAGAGCGTCCGTTTCGAGCCCGTGGAAACCACGTCCGTCCGGCTGGAGGCGCAACTGCAGCCGAATTTCTCCGGCGGCATCCTCGAGTGGAAGGTGAAGTGAGAGGCTGATGATGCGTGCACGGACGGCGTGGGGGGTGTTGGTTCTGGCCTGTGTCATGGGCTCGCCGGCGACGGCCGCGTGGCGCGTGGCCGCGCCCGCTGCGCGCATCAAGAGCGAGGGTGGCCCGCTGCCCGGGGGCTGGAACCTGTGGTCGCAGGGGGAGGTTGGCGATTTCGTGCGGGTTGCGCGGGATGGCTCGTACCTGCTGACGGTCGTGGCGGGGGGGACGCCGGCGTTTGGCGTCTGGCCGCGGATGGCGGTCGTGGTGGACGGCGAGGAGGTGGCCGTCACGAACGCGGCGGGCGCGCTCCGCGAGCACGCTTTTCCCGTGAGCCTGCGGGCGGGTGACCATCGTGTCACCGTGGCGTTCCTGAACGATGCCGTGGGGCCGGACGGCGAGGATCGCAACCTCCACGTCGGCAGCCTGGCGGTGAGCGCCGCAGCCGGCTTGCCGGAGCCCGAGGCGGGCGAGCCGGGGCGCTGGGAGGCCGACCGGCGCGGCGCGGAGGCTGCGGCGGAGGAACAGGAACTGACCGCTGCGCGGGCGGCCATCGAGCGGTACCGCAAGAGCGACGTCGTGCTGCGCGTGCGCGATGCGCAGGGACGCCCGGCGGGCGACGTGCCGGTGACCGTGACCCAGACGGCGCAGGCTTTCCGGTTCGGCTGCAACATCTACATGTTCGACCGGTTCGGTTCGGCCCGCGAGAACGAGCTGTACCGCGAGCGGTTCCGGGGGCTGTTCAACTACGCCACCGTCGGCTTCTACTGGCGCTCCTACGAGAGCGAGCGGGGCAACCCCCAGTACGCCTACACCGATGCGGTCGTGGCCTGGTGCCGGACGAACGGCATCGCCATGAAGGGGCACCCGCTGCTCTGGAACAACGAGCACGGCACGCCGCCCTGGGTGCAGGGCCGGCCGGATGCGGCGCTCATGCAGGCGCGGGTGGAGGCGATCATCGGCCGGTACCACGACGCGATCGACTCCTGGGAAGTGGTCAACGAACCCGCGCACCTGCCGGGACTGGCCATCGACGACCCGTACCGCTGGGCCCGCGCGGCCGACCCGCGGGCGTGCCTCATCGTCAACGACTTCCAGGTCCTGGCGGACGGCTGCCCGGCGTTCTTCAGCCTGCTGCAGGCGGCGCAGCGCAACGGGGTGCCGTTCGACGGGATCGGCATCCAGGCCCACGAGCCGCGCACGCTGCGGTTTCCGCTGGCGCGCGTGCGCCGCGTGCTCGACCGTTACGCCACGCTCGGCCAGGGGCTGCACATCACCGAATTCACGCCGGCTTCGAGCGGCGACCCCGTGACCGGATCGCACTGGGGGGCGCGCTGGGACGAGGCCGAACAGGCCGCCTACGCGGAGCGGTTCTACACGGTTTGCTTCGCGCACCCCGCCGTGCGCGCCATCACGTGGTGGGACCTGTGCGACCGCGGCGCGTGGCTGAACGGGGGCGGGTTGCTGCGGGCGGACCTGAGTCCGAAGCCCGCCTACACGGCCCTGGAGCGGCTCGTGCGTGAAACGTGGCGGACGCGCGCCGAGGGGCGCACCGACGGCAACGGCTCGTTCGCGTTCCGCGGCTTCCACGGCACCTACGCCGTGCGGGCTGCCGGCGGCGCGCCGGTGACGGTGAGCGTGACAGCCGACGGGCCGCGCGAAGTCGAGGTGCGGCCCAACTAGGCTTGTGGTACAGTGCCTGCATGGACGTGGACGCATTTCTGCGCGAGTTGCGGGCTGACCCGGCCTATGCCGGCCAGATCGTGCATGTGCATGAGGTACCCGCTCGACGCGCCGACTGGGCGCCAGTCAACCACCCGGCGCTGGCGCGGGTGCAGCCGCTGCTCGAGCGGCTGGAGATCGCCCGCCTCTACCGGCACCAGGCGGACGCCGTGCAGGCGGCCCTGGAGGGGCGCGACGTCTGGCTCGCCACGGGCACGGCCTCCGGCAAATCGCTCGGCTACATCCTGCCCATCCTCGAACGCCTGCGCGCCGACCCCGCGGCCCGCGTGCTGCTGCTCTTCCCCACGAAGGCCCTCTGCCAGGACCAGTACACGCACTTCGCCGCGGCGCTGGCCCGCGCGGGGCTGGCGGACCGGCTGGCCGGCGTGCTCGATGGCGATACGCCGGCCGCGCTGCGCCGGAGGCTGCGCGACGGTGCGGCGTGCATCTTCAGCAATCCTGACATGCTCCACGCCGCGATCCTTCCGCAGCACGGGCGCTGGGCCGGCTTCTTCGGGGGGCTGCGCCTCGTGGTGCTGGACGAGCTGCACGCCTACAGCGGGATCTTCGGCACGAACATGGCCCTGCTGCTCGAACGCCTGCGCCGCGTTTGCGCGCACTACGGGACGCGGCCGCTGTACATCGCCGCGTCGGCGACGATCGCCAACCCGAAGGCGCTGGCCGACCGCCTGACGGGCCGGGACGGCGTGCTGATCGCCGCCGACGGCTCGCCCCGCGGCCGGCGCGTGTACGTGTTCTGGAATCCGCCCCGCCGGCGGGCCACGGACTGGCGCTCGCGGCGCAGCGCGAACGTCGAGGCGCACGAGTTGCTGGTGCGGCTGCTGCGACGGGGCGCGCCGACGATCGTGTTCTCCAAGGCGCGGGTGACGGCGGAGATGATCTACCGCTACGCGCGGGAGTCCCTCCTGGTCGAGGCGCCGGAGCTGGCGGACCGCATCACACCGTACCGGGGCGGCTACCGGCCCGAGGACCGGCGCGCCATCGAGCGGCGCCTGTTCGGCGGCGAGCTGCTGGGCGTGAGTACGACACCCGCGCTGGAACTCGGCATCGACGTGGGCGGGCTGGAGGCGAGCGTGATCGTCGGCTACCCCGGCACGCGGGCGTCGTTCTTCCAGCAGGCCGGCCGCGCGGGGCGGCGGGCGGGCGACGCGCTGGTGGTGCTGATCGGGCTCGACACGGCGGTCAACCAGTACGTCATGAGCCGGCCCGACTACCTGTTCGCGCGCAGCGTCGAGGAGGCGGTGCTGGACCCCGGCAACCCGTTTGTCGCCTGCGGGCAGTTGCGCTGCGCGGCGCACGAGCTGCCGCTGACGCAGGGGGAGCTGGCGGCGTACGGCCCGTGGGCCGCGACGGCGCTGGAGGTGCTCGCCGGCCAGGGCAAGGTGCGGTGTGTGGACGGGCGCTGGCACCACGCCAGCGCGGAAGTGCCGCAGCACGAGGTGCCGCTGCGCGCGAGCGTCGGGGCGAACGTGCTCATCCAGGAGCAGGACGGCGGGGAGGTGATCGGGGAGGTGGACCGCTTCGACGCCTCGCCGCTGGTGCACCCGCACGCGGTCTACCTGCACCATGGCGACACGTACATCGTGGAGTCGCTGGACCTCGAGCGCAACCTCGCCGTGGTGCGCCGCGAGGAGGTGGACTACTACACGCAGCCGCATGGCGGGGAGGACGTGCACCACATCGACCAGCAGCTCCGCTCGCGGCCCTTTGGGCGGGGGCGCGCGGCCTGGGGCGAGGTGACGGTGTACGGCCGCACGTACGCGTACGAGAAGATCCGGTTCTACGAGCTGGACGAAGTGTCGGTGCACCCTTTGAAACTGCCGACGCTGGCGCTCGAGACGCAGGCCCTGTGGATCGTGCCGGACGAGGCGCTGCTGGAGGCGGTGCGGCGCGACGGGCTGGACGCGCACAGCGGGCTGCGCGGCATCGGCTACGCCACGCGCATGCTGCTGCCGCTCTTCATGACCTGCGACACGCTGGACTTCTCGCACACCGTCGGCGCGGTCAACGCCCCCTGGCAGGCGGTGTTCATCTACGAGCGTTTCCCGCTGGGGCTGGGGTTCACCGCGAAGGCTTACGAGCGGCTGGGGGAGATCCTGCCGGCGGTGCGGGAGGCCATCCGCGCCTGCCCGTGCGAGGCGGGCTGCCCCTGCTGCGTCGGCAAGCCGCTGCGGGGGTTCACGACGTGGAACGTCGAGCGCGGGGAGTCGTCCATTCCCAGCAAGGCCGCGGCGCTGCGGATCCTGGAAGGTCTGCTGGGCGACGACACCGCGCTGGCGCAGCCCGATGACGGGCGGCTGGTGGACGGCGACGAGGCACGCCGGCTGGCGGTGGCGCAGACCCTGCGGCGGCGGCTGGAACGGCAGCGCGAGCCGCTGGTCATGCACGCGATCCGCCCCGCCCCCGCCGTCGAAACCGCCTGCCCCGCCCCCGAGGTTCCCGCCGCGCTCGCCGTGGCGGACGTGGCCCGGCGCGCGCAGCGGCGCGGCGCCGCGGCACGCGATTTGCAGAAACGCCTCGCCAAGAAGCTGGACCTCGACGGTCTGCCCCCCTCGGCGCCCAAGCCCGCGCCGCCGCCCGGCATGAGCCTGCCCGGCGGCAGCAACTTGCGGCCGACGGCCTTCCCCGGCCGCCCCGCGCCCGCAGCCGCTCCGCCCCGCCCCCTCGTGGCGGGTGACTGCCTTGCCGCCCGGGCGCGCAAGCGCCTCGCGGAGCAGCGGGGGAAGACGCAGGATGCAGGTGAGTAGCGGCGAGGGATTCCGGCGCGCGGCAGGAAGCGGAAGACCGCGTTTCACGGATTGAAGCCAGGGGAACTGCTGATTTGCGCCCGCCGCGCGGATACGGTAGCATGCCGCCGGTTGAGCCGGCTTCGGGAGGAAGAAACGTGAAAACAGGCATGCGCTGGAGCAGCCTCGCGGCGGCGGGGGCAGGGGTGGCGTTGACGGTGGCGGCGGCTGGCGGCGCGCCGCCCGGGCCGCGGCTGGAGCGCGACGGAACGCTGCTGCTGCGGTCGCGGGACGGCCACGGCGGCGATGTGGCGTGGCAGATCGTGCGCGCGGACCGCGCCCCTGACGGCGCGCAGGTTTCGGCGCCCGACTTCGCTTCGACCAACGCCCTGGCGGCCATGGTGCCGGGCACGGTGCTGAACACCCTCGTGCGCCGCGGGGTCTACCCCGATCCCTACCACGGGCTCAACAACGCGCGCGAGTCGCGGCTCATCCCCGACCTCTCCGAGACCGGGCCGGCGTTCTATACCTACTGGTTCCGCGCGCCGTTCGCGGTGCCCGCGGCCTTCGCCGGCCGCCGCATCTGGCTGCAGTTCGACGGCATCAACTACCGTGCCGAGGTGTGGCTCAACGGGCAGGCGGTCGGCAAGCTGGCCGGCATGTTCCAGCGCGGGCTCTTCGACGTCACGGACGCGGTGCGGCCGGGCGCCTCCAACGTGCTGGCCGTGCTCGTGAGCCCCGTGGACGTGCCCGGCGGGTTCAAGGCGAAGTTCGACAAGCCCCGCGCCGTCGGCGAGAATCGCAACGGCGGCGACGGGACGATGGGGCGCAACGTCTCCATGCTCATGACGGTGGGCTGGGATTTCACGTTCATCGACGGCATTCGCGACCGCAACACGGGCATCTGGCGCGACGTGCGCCTGTTTGCCGCCGGCCCCGTCCTGCTGCAGCACCCCTGCGTGCGCAGCGAGCCGCCGGCCGCGGAGGGCGGGCCGGCGCGCGTGACGATCGAGGTGGACGTGCGCAACGCGGGGAACGCGCCCGCGGCCGGCGCCCTTTGCGCCACGATCGCGCCAGACGGGATCGAGGTGCGCCAGTCCGTCACCGTCGCCCCCGGCCAGGTGGCGCGCGTGCGGCTGGCGCCGGAGGCTTTCGCCGGCCTGGTCCTGGCGCGCCCCCGCCTGTGGTGGCCGTTCAACAAGGGCGCGCAGCCGCTCTACGAGCTCGCCCTGCGCTTCGAACCCGCCGGCGGCGGCGCGGCAAGCGACGTGGTGCGGACGCGGTTCGGCATCAACCGCGTCACGAGCGACCGCGCCACGCCCGACCAGAGCCGCTGCTTCTACGTCAACGGCCGGCGCCTCTTCCTGCACGGCTCCAACTGGGTGCCCGAGGCGATGTGCCGCTCGTCCGAGGCGCGCACCGAGGCGGAGCTGCGCTACACGCGGCAGGCCGGCGTGAACTTCCTCCGCTTCTGGGGCGGCGGGACGACGGAGTCGGACACCTTCTTCGACCTCTGCGACGAACTCGGCATCCTCGTGTGGGTGGAGTTCTGGCAGAGCGGCGACACGCAGATCCCGACCGACCAGGCGCTCTACCGGGCCAACGTCGAGGACACCGTCCGGCGCATCCGCAACCACCCCTGCGTGGCCTACTACGTGTCCGCGAACGAGCGCACGGCCGACGGCATCGTGCCGATCAAGGACCTGCTCGACCGCGAGGACCCCACGCGCGGCTGGCAGGCGGGCTCGGAGACGGACGGCATTCACGACGGCAGCCCGTACCTCTCCGTCAACCCGATGTGGTACTACGAGGACTCCGCCTCCGCGCGCGGCAGCCGCATCAACGGCCTCTGCCCCGAGTACGGCTGCCCGATCCTGCCGACCGTGGACGTGCTGCGCGAGATCATGGACGCGCAGGACCTCTGGCCGATCAACAAGACCGTCTGGGACTACCTCGACGGCGGCGGTTTTCACCTCATGACCAGCGACTACCGGCGTGGCGTCGAGCAGTACGGGCTGTCGCGCAGCATCGACGAGTACGCGTGCAAGGCGCAGGCCTATGGGGCGCTGGCGCACCGCGCGCTCTGGGAGTGCTGGAACCGCAACCGGTTCGAGGACGGCGACCGCTTCGCCACCGGGCTGCTGTTCTGGTACCACAACAGCCCGAACCCGCAGACCTGCGGGCGGCTGTGGGACTGGTCGCTGGAACCCACGGCGGCGCTCTACTTCTCGCAGGACGCGCACGAGCCCGTCCACGCGCAGTTCGACTTCCTGAAGCAGACCGTCTCGGTCAACAACGAGACCGTCCGGCCCGTGCCGGGGTGCCGGGTGACGGCCCGCGTGCTCGACTTCGCGCTGCGCGAGCGCTTCCGGCACACGGCGACCGTGGACCTGCCCGCGGACCGCTTCGCGCGGGACCTCTTCCAGGTCGCGATCCCGCAGGATATCACGCCCGTGCACTTCATCCGGCTCGACCTGGCGGACGCCGCCGGCAAGCCCCTCGCGGACACGTTCTACTGGCGTTCGAACCGGTCGTACCAGCCCAAGCGCACGTGGACCGGGCCGCAGTTCGAGGGGTTCGAGGCGCTGGCCGGGCTGCCGCGCGTGCGCGTGGCGGCGGATGTCACCTGGGCGGCCGGCGGCGGGACGAACGCCTGTCGCGCGCACGTGGCGAACCCGTCCACGAACCTGGCGTTCATGGTGTGGCTGCGGCTGCAGCACGCCGCCGACGCCAAGCCCGTGCGGCCGGCGTTCTACGCGGACAACTTCTTCAGTCTCCTGCCCGGCGAGTCGCGTGACGTGGCGATCGACTGCGGGCCGGCCCCGCGGCCGGACGACGTGCAGCTCGTCGTGGACGGCTGGAACGTGCAGCGCGTGCTGTACCGGCCGGGCGCGGCCCCGCGCGACCTGCCCGCCGCCTTCAGCTTCACGCCCGCCGGCGCGGGCGGGGCGGCGGCGGGTGTCGCGGTCACCTCTTCGGGCGACGAGTCCGCCGAGCTGGCGGCGGCCCGCGCGGTGGATGGCGACACGCAGACGCGCTGGGCCTCGGCGCGCACCGATAGCCAGTGGCTGTGCCTCGATCTGGGCCAGCCGCGCCCCGTGAGCGGGGTGCGGCTGCTGTGGGAGGCGGCCTGCGCGCGGGAATACAAGATCCAGGTCTCGCTGGATGGCCGGCAGTGGCAGGACGTTCTGCATCAGCGGGACGGGAAGGGCGGCGATGTGTCGCACGCCTTCGCCCCGGCGACCGCCCGCTATGTGCGGCTGCTGGGGATCAAGCGCGCCACGACGTACGGGTACTCGTTGTGGGAGTTCTCCGCATTGTGAGGGCGCGACCTGCCCGGCGCTGATCGTCCGGCGGCGGCGACGCCCCGTGCGCCGGTCACGGAAACAGAAGAGGATGTCATGCTGCAGTCATCCCCGTGGTGTGTGCGGATCCTGTCCGCCGTCTCCGCGGCGCTGCTGTGCGCCGGGCCGCTGCCGGCCGCGCCCGCCGGCCGCCCGGAGGGGACGGCCCATAGCGCGACCGGGAAGACCCTGAACGTCGCGCAGCCGCTCAACGCGACGCCGTCCGCTCGCCGGATCGACGAGGCGCCGACGCTGTCGCCGCCCGGTGGGGTGTTCAACGATGCCACGACCGTGCAGGTGCAGGGCGGCGTGTCGGGCGGGGTGCTGCGGGTTTCGCTCGACGGGCAGGACCCGACGGCGGAGTCGCCGCTTTACACCGGGCCGCTGGTCTTGACCGCCCCCGCCACGGTCAAGGCGCGCGGCTTTCCCGCGGCGGGCGCGCCGGGACCCGTGGCGGTCGGCACGTTCGACGTGACCGACATGACCCCGCCGGCCGTGGTCCTCGCCACGCTCAATCCGCTCAGCGGCGAAGTGCGCGCGACCTTCAGCGAGGCGGTGGATGCGGCGGGCGCCGCGCTGCCGGCCAACTACACGCTGGTGCCGGACGGGCGGGTGACCGCCGCGGCGCTGCAGCCGGACGGGCGGACCGTGGTGCTGCAGACGACGCTGCGGAATATCGCGGGCGCGGTGCTGCTGGCCGCGCACGGCATCTGCGACCTCTCCCCGGCGCGTAATGGTGCGCTGGGGCGCGAGGTCGAGCTGCGGCGCCTCGACGCCGTCGTGCGCCTGCCGCCGGTCAACATGGGCGGCGGGCAGATGGAGAGCGCGGGGGGCGGGCTGCCGGTGGGGCGCCGGGACCCGTGGAGCCTGAACTTCTTCGTGCGGACCGAGCAGCGCCCGGAGGGGAAGGCCGTGCTGGGCGGCTTCGGCTTCTGCGACGACCGCGCGCGCGGGGCGGGGCGCTACATCTGCAGCTTCCCCGACGGGCTGCGCTTCTGGTCGGGCCAGCAGGAGGTCGCCAGCAAGGTCGCGCTCGACGTGGGGCCGTGGCAGATGCTCACCGCCACGTACGACGGCCGCACGCTGCGGTTCTACAAGAACGGCGAGGAGGTCGCCGCGCGCGAGATCGAGCTGATCGACGAGGAGCCCCGGGTGCGGCTCTGTCCGCTCGACCCGTGGGAGCGCAAAACGCACTTCAAGGGGGCCTTCCGCGATTTTACGATCTGGAACCTCGTCATGCCCCCCGACGCGATCAAGGCGCTGTGGGAAGGCGGGAAGTGAGCGGCGCAGGAGACCACGGGGTGGATGCAAGCCAGCCAGCGTACCGCACGTTCCGCCAACTCTTGATGGAGACCTACGGCGAGCCCGTGTATCGGGTGCCGCTCGACCTCGGGCTGGGGTGTCCGAACCGGGGGCCCGACGGCCTGGGGGGCTGCGCGTTCTGCGCGCCGGACGGGGGGCGGGCGGTGCAGACAGGGTCGGTGCAGTCGCTGGCCGACCAGGCGCGCGCGGCGATGGCCTTTGCGCGGCGGCGCTACGGGGCGCGCCGGTTCATGGCCTACCTCCAGGCCTTCACCGGCACCTTCGCCGTGCCCGCGCTGCAGCGGGAACTGCACGAGCAGGTGCTGGCGCTGGGCGACTTCTGCGCCATCAGCATCGGGACCCGGCCCGATTGCCTGTCGGACGATACGCTGGCCTGCCTGGCCGACCTGGCGCAGCGCCTCGACGTCTGGGTGGAACTCGGCGTGCAGACCGTGCACGACGAAACGTTGGCCGCGCTGCGGCGCGGCCACGACTGGGCCTGCAGCCGCGCGGCCCTCGCGGCGCTGCACGCCCGCGGCCTCAAGGCGGCCGTGCACCTCATTTTCGGCCTGCCCGGCGAGGGGGCCGCGCACTACCGTGCGACGCTCGAGGCGCTCGGCCGCGAGCCGCTTGCCGCCGTGAAGTTCCACAACCTCCACGTCATCCGCGACACGGAGCTGGCGCGGCGCTACGCCGAAGCCCCGTTCCCCGTGCTGGACGAAGCCGCTTACGCGGCCGTGGTCATCGATGCCCTGCGCCGCCTGCCGCCGCACGTGGCGGTGATGCGGCTGAACACCGACACGCCTGCCGCGCGGCTGGTGGCGCCGCGCTGGCGCCTGAACAAGTCGCAGTTCCTGGCGCAGGTCGCGGCGGAGATGCGGCGCCTCGGGGTCCGGCAGGGGGACCTGTACGCCGTGCAGGGGCAAGATCCCGGTTGAGCGGGCCGGCCTGTTCTGGCATCGTGTCAGGCGTGCAACGGGAACGGGCTGAAGCCCGTTCTACGAGGGGCAGACAGGGCCGGGTAGGATAGAACGGCCTTCAGGCCGTTCCCGATTGGAGCCGGACGGTATGGCGGACGAAACCGAAAGCATGGCGGTGTGGCCGGCGGCGACGGCGGGGCTTGCGCCCCTTGACTCCGTGGAGAGTGTGCGGCGGAGGGACCTTCGGCTGGGCCTGTGGCTGACGGACGGCACGGAGCGTCGGCCCGGGGTCTGGCTGCTGGATCGCACCTGCGGTCGGGAGCAGCGAGCCGCCAGGAGGGGCTGGCTGGACGACGCACGCCGGGGTGGCGTGCAGTGTGTTTGTACGGGCCCGTCGCCGGCGGTGACCGGCTGGGGTGTGCAGTGGCTGCCGGTCGGTCCCGGCTGGCGGTCGGACGGTGGCTCGCCAGGGTTCACCTCGCGGATGGTCGTCCACCGGCTGATCGAAGCGGCTGGCAGCGGCGGCATGCTGGTGCTGGGCGCGCGGCTCTCTGAGCGGGGTGAGCTGGCCGACGAGGTGCGGCGGATCTTGCGCGAGCTGGGCGAGTGGCTGGACATCAACGGCGCCGCGCTGTTCGGGACGGAGCCGCTCGCGCCGGCGTCCGCGGACGGGGTTTGGTACTTGGCGGACGCGGTCTGGGCATATGCCTGCCTGGTGCCGACGCCGGGACAGGGGCGTCCGCCGGAACGCGTGCGGCTGCGGGCGCACCCGCCGTGGACGGGCGAGCCTGTGCGGTTGCTGGGGCACGCCGAACCGCTGTCGTGGCGGATCGTGGACGGGGTCGTGGATGTGGCGTTGCCCCGGGGGGTGGCGCCTTGCGATTTTGCCTGGGTGTTGAAGTACCGTCGCCAGCCGTAAACACGCGCGCAGGCGGCAGGAGGGATCGTCATGGAGAGCATTCCGGTTTTGTGCGTGAACGGCAACAGCCTGGCGGAAGGGTACGAACGTGCGCTGGTGGCGCTGTTCCGGCAGGGCACGCGGTTCCGCACCCAGTACGACAAGCCGGGCGACCCGCGGAGCCTGGACTGCACGCTCAACCTTACCGTGGCCGACCCGCTGGCGGACCCGCTTGTCCACAAGGCCTTTCCCGGCGGTTTCGCGGACTTGCGCGAGTACGTTTACGAGCTGCAGGGGCTGAAGGACGGGTGGACGAAGAACATCAACGACCCTGCCGACACGCGCTGGGAGTACACGTATCACGGGCGGCTGCAGCACTATGGACAGTGGAGGGAGCTGGCGGACACGCCGGACGGCAGGCGGTCGCGCACGGCGGGACCGTTCCACGTGGACCAGATCGAGGCCGTCATCGCGAAGCTGGCCGCCCAGCCGTTCACGCGGCAGGCGCAGATGATCACCTGGATGCCGAACCTGGACCTCGATTGCTTCGATCCCCCGTGCCTGCAATCCATCTGGTACCGCATCCTCGAGGACGCGGCGGGCGTGCAGTGGCTCAACACCAACATCCGCTTCCGCAGCAACGACGCCTGGGGCGCGAGCTTCATGAACATGTTCGGCTTCGTGATGTTCACCAAGGAGGTCGTCGCCGACGAAGTGGCCCGGCGCAGCGGGCGGCCCGTGCGGCTGGGGCGGCTGAACTGGCAGGCCGACTCGTATCACATCTATGGCAAGGACCTGGCCCAGGCGCAGGCGCGGCTCTTCGACCGGCTGGAGTCCACGGCCTTCGAGGATCGCGTGTATCGCTTCGACGACCCGCTCGTGCAGGAGTTGTACCACGAGGAGGAGCCCGCCATCCTGGCGAAGATCGAGACCATGAACCGGCAGTTCGCGAGCGAGTGACGCGGTTTGTTGGTGGATTGGGGCGTTTGGCTGGCAGCCCCTCCTTCTCCGAAGGCGAGGGCCGCTGCTTGTGGGAAGACAGGCAGCGCACACGCCGCTGCCGGGCGCTGGGCCTCGGAGAGGCCCGCGCTACGAGGAGCCTGGTTGCAGTCAACGGTGCCAGGTGCATAGCTGCGCGGCGAAAAGCAGGCAAAGGAGCGGGCGGGTGTTGCCGTGTGGCGCGGGTATCCGACCCGCGCGAGGAAGGAGCGGAGCGGGGGTTGAGGCTGGCCTGACCTGGGGATGCACAAAGCCGCCTGCTCCGCTCCTGGCAGCGTCAGCGCCGGTC
>CAYOBW010000139.1:0-17787 GCA_964402115.1 uncultured Victivallales bacterium | reverse complement strand
CGGCGAGCAAGCGTTCGGCGCACGTCAAACAGGCGTCGGCCAGCGTGGCGCGGCGCGGGGGTGTCGCGGAGGCGATGCGCGGGGCAAGGGCCTTTCCCGCCGCGGCGTCCGCGATGTTGCCCAGCGCGATGGCGGCTGCCGCCGCGACGGGCTCTTCGGCGGCCGCCAGCAGCGCGGCCAGCGCCGGCACGGCTTCGCGATCGCGCCGCGCGCCGAGCGACTGGATGACGCCGACCCGCAGCGGCCCCTGCATGCGCTCGAGCGCCGTGCGCAGCGCCGCGCCGGCGGCCGGGTCGGGAATGCGCTCGAGCGCGTAGCGGGCCATGTGCGACAGGCGTTCGTTGCCGAGGTAGCCGGCCAGAACCGGCACGGCGTCCGCGCCGCCGGTGTGCGCCAGGTCGCGGCAGGCCGCCACCAGCTGCTCCGGCGCGGCGTTATTGGTGCCGCCGCGCAGGAGGTCCAGCGGGGCGGCCGGTTCGGCGATCGCGCCCAGGCTGGCAGCCAGGCAGGCGGCGGCCACGCTCGCGCGGTTGGTCAGTGTGCGTTGTCTGCTCATGAGAGTTCCTCGGTGGTCGCGGTCGGTCATACGATCCACGGTTCGCGCGCGGCGCGCGCCAGCAGGCGGTTCGCCTGCGGGTCGCCTTCGAAGGCCTCGCGCGCCGGATCCCACCGCAGGTCCCGCTGCAGGGCGAGGCAGATGTTGATGATGTGATTCGTGCTCATCGAGCGGTGCATGGCTTCCGCGTTGGCGACGGGATCCCGCCGCTCGTGGACGCAGTCCAGGAAATCGCGCATATGGCTCATGGGCCGCCGGGTGCGGGCGGTGTAGTCGTCGATCGTCCGGCGGTAATCGGCGAGCAGCGCGGGCGAGGAGACGTCGGGGGTGGCATAGCCGTCGGCCACGGAGACCCAGCCCTCGTCGCCCTCGAAGCGGACGCCGCAGGAGCCGCGCCAGCCCTCGAAGCTCAGCACCAGCTCCACGCCGCTGGCGTAGCGGGCGGTCAGCTTGTCGCCGGAGCGGTTGCCGGGGAAGCGGATCTCGACGGGGGAGGTCGTCATCGCGTCGGCTGCCGCCTGGCACTGCATGATCGTGTGGCTGCCCCAGCCGGCGACCCCGGCGCCCATGTCCGAGTAGACGCCCCACGCGCCGCAGCCGCCGAGGTAGCGGTGGTTGTAGGGCCGCCACGGCACCGGGCCGAGCCACAGGTCCCAGTCCAGCTCCTCGCGTGGCGGCTCCGCTTCGGCGGGCAGCCAGGCGTTGTGCGTGACGTCCTGCACGGCGGGCCAGAGGTGGGCGCGGACGGTGCGCAGCCGGCCGAGCTTGCCCGTGCGGGCCAGTTCGGTGGCAAAGGCAAACACGCCCTCGCTCAGGCGCTGCGTGCCGGTCTGGAAGACGCGCCCCAGGCGGCGGGCCGTGTCGGCCACGACGCGCCCCTCGGCGACGGTCATCGAGCCGGGTTTCTCGCAGAAGACGTCCTTGCCCGCTTTCATCGCCAGGGTGGCGGCGAGCGCATGCCAGCGGTCGCCCGTGGCAATCAGCATGGCATCTATGTCGGGGCGCGTGGCCAGCAGCTCACGGAAATCGGTATAGATGGCGCAGTCCTTGTTTCCGTAGCGGCCGTCCACGGCCTGCTTGGCCGACTCCCGCGTGCCGCGTCTCACGTCGCAGACGGCAACGACCTGCACGTCGGCTTCGCCCAGCATCCATTCCATGTCGCCGCGCCCGCGTCCGCCGGGGCCGATCACCCCGACGGTGATGCGGTTCGATGCCTTGGCGCGTTCCTCTGCACCGTATGCCGTGGTGGTGACGCTGCGGGGCAGGGCCGCCATCCCGGCCCCGACGAGGGCCGTCTTCAGGAAGCGCCTGCGGCTGGCTGTTTGCGCGGTGATCCGGGTTGTCATATTCTTCTCCCTCCATAGCTAGGGGACGATGCGATACACGGCAATCTCCGGACTGTCAAGGTTTTCGAGCTCGGGGATGGTTTGCGCGGTTGTGCGGCAGATCTCCTGGCGGTGGGCCTCGGCAAAGCCGCGGCCGGGGGGATTGGCCGCGAGGAGCAGGCGGCCCGCGCGCGCCCACGCGAGGAAGGGCTCGGGGTCGGGCGGGAGATAGAAGACGTCGCCGGCCAGCAGCACGTCCCACGCGTCCGCGTGAGCGGGCGCTTGGGCGCACACGTCCACGCTCAGGCCGTTTTGCGCCGCGTTGTGGCCAATCGCCGCGCGCGCCGCGGGATCCGTATCGCAGGCCGTCACGCGGGCGGCCCCGGCCCTTGCCGCCGCGAGGCCGGCGATGCCGGAGCCCGCGCCGAAGTCGAGCACGCGCTTCCCGCGCACGAGTTCGGGACGGTCGAGAACGAGCCGGGCGAGCACTTGGCCGCCGCCCCAGGCAAAGGCCCAGTACGGACGGGGGCCGTCCCAGGCGAAGAGGTGCGGCTTGCCGCGCTGCAGGGGGGCGGCGGCGAGCAGGGGGGCGTCAGGGCGGAGCAGGGCCAGCCTCAGTTCCGGGCACAGGGGCGGACTGACGCTGTGCGTGTTCTCCTCGACGAGGGCGTCATAGCTCATGGGTGACTGCGCCCTTGATACCACGCTGTTTCATGGCAACCAAGCAAATCCTCCGCCTGCCGTGCTGACTCCTGACTCCTGATTCCTGACTCCTGGATTCAGGTAGGGTTAAACCCCATACCGTTGGCGCAACGGCAGACGGATCATCGTCTGACAGGGAGAGCATGCAGATTCTACCACTGCAAATTGAAGCATGGGCAACCGCCCGGTCGCGTTCGAGGGCGCTCGAGCCGCCTTTGCGGGCGGAGCTGTTCAGTGTCGAACAGTTGGCTCGCTATGCCAAAGCGCTCGCGGCCGGCCATCAGATCGTCACCCGGCCGGGCGCCAATCGCCTGCTGGCCCGGCTGGGCGCAAACGAGAGCGTTCTCAGGACGTTCAATCGAACGACGCTCGCCTTGCATCCGGGCCAGCGGATTACGCCCGCCGCGGAATGGCTCCTCGACAACTACTACCTGATCGAAGAGCAGATCCTGCTGGCCAAGCGGCATCTGCCCCGGGGCTACAGCCGGCAGCTGCCCCGCCTGGCGCACGGTCCTTCCGCCGGGCTGCCCCGCGTCTATGATCTCGTGCTCGAGTACATCTCGCATGTGGACGCGCAGATCGATGCCGGACCGCTCAGCGCTTTCATCGCCGCCTATCAGACGGTTTGTCCGCTGAAACTCGGCGAGCTGTGGGCCATTCCGATCATGCTGCGCCTGGGGTTGATCGAGAATCTCCAGCGTGTGACCACCCGGCTGATCCGGGCCCGGGAGGATCGCGATCTTGCCGACCTGTGGCTGGACCGTTTGCAGCATATGGCGGAAGAGAATCCATCCCACCTCGTCGTGGTCGTGGCGGACATGGCGAAATCCGCGCTCCCCCTCTCCAGTTCGTTCGTGGCGGAGTTTTGTCAGCGTCTGGCGCGACACAGCTCCGTGTTGCATATCGCGCGCAACTGGCTCGAGCAGCGGCTCGCCGAACAGGGGCTGTCCATCGAACAGCTCGTCCACCTGGAGAGTCAGAACCAGGCCGCCGATCAGGTTTCCGTCAGCCACAGCATAGCCAGTCTCCGCTTCCTGTGCGCCATGGATTGGAAGGCGTTCGTGGAGACGCTGAGCCTGGTCGAGACGACCCTGCGCGCCGATCCTGCCGACGTCTACCGCGAGATGGACTTTGCGACCCGGGACCGCTACCGCCACGCGGTCGAGTTCTTTGCCCGGCACAGTCAGCTCTCGGAAGCGGAGATCGCAACGCACGCCGTCCAGCTCGCGGAAGCCGGCGCCCGGCAAAAAGGGCGCGCGGACCGAACCGCTCACGTCGGATTCTACCTCATCGACAAGGGCCAGTCCGCGCTGGGGGGGCTGGCGCGGGTGCGGTGGCCCTGGCGCTCGCTCGTCGAACGGGGCATTCACCGTTTCCCGCTGACCTTCTACGCGGGCGGTATTGGTCTCGGCACGTGCCTCGCGACGTTCGGGTTTGTGCAGCGGTCGCTGATGCTGGGGATGCAGGGGTGGAAGCTCCTGGCCTTCTCCCTGGCTTTCCTCCTTTGTGCCAGCCAATTGGCCGTGGCGCTGATGAACTGGCTTGCAACGCTGCTGGTGAAGCCTCGCCGGCTGCCGCGGCTGGACTACGCCGCGGGCATCGCGCCCCGCTGCCGCACCATGGTGGTGGTTCCCACGCTGCTCACGAGCGAAGCAGGCGTCGATCACCTTGTCGAGACCATGGAGATTCACTATCTCGCGAACCGGGATCAGCACCTGCACTTCGCCTTGCTGACGGACTTTCGCGACGCGGCGGCCGAGGATCTGCCCGGCGATCGTCTGCTGCTCCACCGGTTGCGGGATGGCGTCGAGGCCCTGAATCGCAAGTACTTCTCCGTGCGCAGGGACCTGTTCTTCCTGCTTCACCGGCCGCGCCGCTGGAATGCCGGGGAAGGCCTGTGGATGGGTTACGAACGCAAGCGCGGGAAATTGATGGCGTTCAACGCCCTGCTGCGGGGCGGCAGCGCAACGAGCTTCTCGCTCATCGTCGGGGAGACCGCCATTCTGCCGCTCATCAAGTACGTCATCACGCTCGACACCGATACCCAACTGCCCCGCGATGCCGCGCGGCAGCTCGTGGGCGCCATGGCCCATCCGTTGAACCGCCCGGAGTTCGACGCCAAACGCGGCGTTGTCGCCGAAGGCTACAGCATTCTGCAGCCGCGCGTGGGCGTGAGTCTGCCGAGCGCGCGGCGTTCCTGGTTCGTCAGGCTCTTTGCCGGAGACGCCGGCATCGATCCCTATACGCGCGAAGTCTCCGACGTCTATCAGGATGTCTTCCAGGAAGGTTCGTTCATTGGCAAGGGCATCTACGATGTGGACGCGTTCCAGCGTGCGATGCAGGGCCGTTTTCCGGAGAACACCGTGCTCAGTCACGACTTGCTGGAGGCGTGTCACGCCCGTTCGGCCCTCGTGAGCGACCTGGTGCTCTACGAGGATTTCCCTTCGCGCTACAACGTCGACATCGACCGGCGCCGCCGCTGGATCCGGGGCGATTGGCAGATCACGCAATGGCTCCTGCCGCGCGTCCCCGGCTCCGACGCACGGCGCATCGCCAACCCGCTCTCCGTGCTGTCCCAGTGGAAGATCTTCGACAACCTGCGGCGCAGCCTGGTCCCCGCGGCCCTGCTCGTCATCATGCTGGGAGGCTGGCTGCTCGTTCCCGCATGCGGGGGCCTTGGGGCGTTGCTGGTGCTCGCGCTCGTCGCCCTCCCCGGTTTGCTGGCGCACCTGCTTGGCGCGTTGCGCAGGCCGGCCGACCTGCCCTGGTCGATGCATCTGCGGGGGGTGGCGGCTTCCTGTGGCCGGCAGCTCGGCCAGATCGTGCTCACCGTGGCCTTTCTGCCCTACGACGCCTTCATCAGCCTGGACGCCATCGGCAGGGCCGTGGTGCGGTCGCTGGTGACACACAGACGGCTCCTGGAATGGCAGACGTCGAGCGATGCCGAGCTGGCAAAACGCGCCGATCTCGCGGGTTTCTACGCCACCATGTGGATTGTGCCGGCCGTCGCGCTTGGCGCCGGCCTGCTGCTGGCGGTCATGCCAGGGTCGCACCTGCCGCCGGCCCTGCCGATCCTTGGCCTGTGGCTGGCCGCTCCGTGGATCGCCTGGTGGATCAGCCAGCCCCTCGTGTCCGCCAAGCCGGACCTGACGGCCGAGCAGCTGCGGTTTCTGCGCCACGCCGCCCGCAAGACCTGGCACTACTTCGAGACGTTCGTAACGGCGCAGGAGAACTGGCTGCCGCCGGACAACTTCCAGGAAGTGCCCGTCCCGACGGTTGCCTCCCGGACCTCGCCGACGAATATGGGCCTGGCGTTGCTCGCGAATCTGGCGGCCTGGGATTGCGGTTATCTCTCCATGGGCAACCTGGTGCGCCGCACGCACGACGCGCTGGCCACCATGCAGCGGCTCCCGCGGCACCGCGGGCATTTCTACAACTGGTACGAAACCCGGACGCTGCAACCGCTCCTGCCGCTCTATGTGTCGAGCGTCGACAGCGGCAACCTCGCGGGGCACTTGCTGACGCTCGGCGCGGGACTGCGGGAACTGGCCGGCGAGGAAGCGTGGGTCTCGCAGATGTTCAGCGGCTTGAGCGACACGGCCGCCATTCTGCGGACGGTGAGCGGCGCGGACGGACCCCTTGAAGCGTGCGCCGCGGAACTGGCGCGTGCGCCCGACAGCCTGTCCGGCGCGTACAGCCTGCTGAGGCGGGCGACCTCGCAGGTTGCGCCGCTGGCGGTTGCGGCGGAATCCAAAGGGGATGAGGAGCGCGCGTGGGCCCTGGCTTTGCAGCGGAGTTGCGAGGGTGGCGTCGAGGAGTTGCTTTTCCTGGCGCCCTGGCTGGGGTTGCCCGCGCGGGGGTGGGGCGGCGGGGGTGCGGAGGCGGCCGTCGCAACCTCCGGCGCGGCGCCGGGTGGCGGGCGGTCGCCGGCTGCGGCGGCGGAGGAGGTGGAGGGGAGGCTCGCCGCGCTCGGGCCGTCGCCGTCCCTGCGAGCGCTCGCGCTGCTGGGGGACACACTGTGCCCGCTGATCGAGGCGGCCGCGCAGGCCCTCCCGCCGGAACCCGCGCCGGGCCGGGAGCAAGAGGGAAGCCGGCTGCTCGAGCTTCTGCGCTGCGTGCGGGAGGGCCGCGACCATGCCCGCCAGCGCCTGCTGGCCCTGGAAGCGCTGGCCAGGCATTGCGACACGCTGGCGGAGATGGACTTCACGTTCCTGTTCGATCCGTCGAGGAAACTGTTTGCCACGGGGTTCAACATCGCCGAACGCAGGTGCGACACCAGCTTCTACGATCTGCTGGCCTCGGAGGCGCGGCTCTGCAGCTACGTAGCGATTGCGCTGGGTCAGATTCCGCAGGAGCACTGGTTTGCGATGGGGCGCCTGCTTGTCGCCGCGCGGGGCGAACCGGTTTTGATCTCGTGGAGTGGCTCGATGTTCGAGTATCTGATGCCGCTCCTGGTCATGCCCAACTACGACAACACCCTGCTCGATCACACGTGCGAGGCGGCAGTCGGGCAGCAGATCGCGTACGGGAAGGCGCACAATGTGCCGTGGGGCATCTCCGAATCGGGCTATAATCGGACCGACGTGCACCTGAACTACCAGTACCGCGCCTTCGGCGTGCCGCGGCTGGGCTTGAAGCGCGGTCTGGCCGAGGACCTGGTGATCGCCCCTTATGCCACGGCGATGGCGCTGCTGGTCGCGCCGCAGAAGGCCTGCAGAAATCTGCAGCGGCTGGCGGGAGAGGGGCGGGCGGGAGCGTATGGGTTCTACGAGGCGGTGGATTACACGCCGACGCGCCTGCCGCCGGACGAAACGAGTGTGACGATCCGGTCTTTCATGGCGCACCATCAGGGGATGAGCCTCGTGGCCCTCGTCAATGTCCTGCGGGATTTTCCGATGCAGAGGCGCTTCATGGCGTGTCCGCAGCTCAAGGCCGCGGAATTGCTGTTGCAGGAGCGCGTGCCCAGGACCGTTGCCAGCGTGTTCTCCGAGGATCCGGCGCCGGAGACGCCCCGGACGCTGTCCGGCGAAAGCGTGATGCGCGTCTTCACGAATCCGACGCCTCCGGCGCCGGAGGTGCATCTCCTGTCGAACGGGCGCTATCATGTCGTTATCAGCTGCGCAGGCGGCGGCTACAGCCGCTGGCGCGATCTGGCCGTGTCGCGCTGGCGGGAGGACGCCACGCGGGATTGCTGGGGCACGTTCGTGTATCTGCGCGATCTGGCGACCGGCGAGCTCTGGTCCACCGCGCACCAACCCACGCTGCGCGCGACAAAGGGCTACGAGGCCATCTTCACGCAGGCGCGGGCCGAGTTCAGGCACCGCCACGTCGGGCTCGACATCCACACCGAGATCAGCGTGTCGCCGGAAGACGACGTGGAGCTGCGGCGGATCACGATCAAGAACCGGACACCCGAGACACGCGTCATTGAGCTGACCAGCTACGCGGAGGTGGTGCTCGCGATACAGGCGGGAGATGTGGCGCACCCCGCCTTCGGCAATCTCTTTGTGCAAACGGAATTCGCGCCGGCTTCCTCGGCCGTGCTTTGCACCCGCCGCGCCCGTTCGAAAGAGGAAAGGCCTCCCTGGTTGCTGCACCTGATGGTGGGGCAAGGGTCCGAGCTGGGGGCCATCTCGTGCGAAACCGACCGCGCCCGGTTCGTGGGGCGCGGTGGCACGCTGGCGTTTCCTGCCGCGATGCAGAGCCTGGCGCCACTGTCCAACACGGCCGGCTCCGTGCTCGACCCGATCGTGTCCCTGCGTCGCACGGTGACTTTGCCTGCCCATGGAACGGCCTGCGTGGACCTGGTGTTCGGCGTGACCGAAAGCCGGGAGGCTGCGCTGGCGCACGTGGACAAGTATCAAAGCGCGCGCATGGCCGACCGCGCCTTCGACCTGGCGTGGACCCACAGCCAGGTGACGTTGCACCAGCTCAACGCGACCGAGTCGGAGGCCCAGCTCTACGGTCGTCTGGCCGGTGCGTTGGTCTATGCCGACCCTTCCCGCCGGGCCAACCCCAGCCTGCTGCTGGCCAACCGTCGCGGTCAAAACGGGCTCTGGAGCTACGGGATTTCGGGCGATGCTCCGCTGGTCCTGCTCCGCATCAGCGACGCGGAGAAAATTGAAATCGTCCGGCAGCTGATCCAGGCGCACGCCTACTGGCGCATGAAGGGGTTGACAGTCGAGCTGGTTATCGTGAACGAAGACGTTTCCGTCTACAACCAGCCGCTGCACGACCAGATCACGGCGTTGATTGCCTCCGGGCTTGGCGCGCAAATGCAGGACAAGCCGGGAGGCATTTTCGTGCGCCGCCTGGAGCAGATTCCCCACGAGGATCGTTTGCTGCTGCAGTGCGCGGCGCGGATCGTCCTGGACGATGAGAAGGGCACGGTCGCGGAGCAGCTGGATCGCCGGGGGATTCTCGAACCGCCGGTCCCGGCGCTGATTCCCAGCCGTTCCGGCGCTGCCGAGGCGGTCGTGGCCCTCCCGCCACGTGACTTGATCTTTCCGAACGGCTATGGCGGCTTCACTCCCGACGGGCGCGAGTATGTCATGACCCTTCGGCCGGGCGAGATGACGCCGATGCCGTGGGTCAATGTCCTGGCCAACCCCACGTTCGGCGCCGTCGTTTCGGAGAGCGGCTGCTCCTATACCTGGGTGGAGAACGCCCACGAGTTCCGGCTGACGCCCTGGCATAACGATCTCGTGCAGGACACCAGCGGCGAGGCCTTCTACATCCGCGACGAGCAGTCCGGGCAGGTGTGGTCACCCACGCCGCTGCCCGCGCGCGGCCTGACGCCCTATGTCGTCAGGCACGGATTCGGCTACACGGTCTTCGAGCACACCGAGAACGGCATCGCCTCCGAGCTGTGGGTCTATGTCGCCCTGGATGCCCCGGTGAAATGCGCGGTATTGAAGGTGCGCAATGTCTCGGGGCGCCGCCGCCGCCTGTCGGTCACCGGGTACTGGGAGTGGGTGCTGGGTGACATGCGGCACAGGAGTCTGCTGCACGTGCAAACCGAGGTGGACCTCAAGACCGGCGCCTTGCTGGCGCGCAACCACTACAACACCGAGTTCCCCGGGCGCATCGTCTTTCTCGATGTGAACGATGCCACGCGCACGCTCACCGGAGACAGGCGGGAGTTCATCGGCAGAAACGGGAGCCTGGCCCGCCCGGCGGCGTTGAAGCGTGCGCGCCTCTCCGGCCGGGTCGGCGCGGGGCTCGATCCGTGCGGCGCGGTGCAGGTGGCCTTCCATTTGCAGGTCGGGCAGGAGCGTGAAACCACGTTCCTGCTGGGGGTGGGACGCAGCCCGGCCGACGTACAGACCCTGATCCAGCGCTTCCGGCGTGCGGACGCCCCCCGCCTGGCTCTTGAAGGGGTCTGGTCGCACTGGAAGCACACCCTCGGCGCCGTGGTCGTGGAGACGCCCGATCCTGCCGTGAACGTGCTGGCGAACGGCTGGCTGCTGTACCAGACGGTGAGCTGCCGGCTCTGGGGTCGGACGGGGCACTATCAATCGGGCGGCGCCTACGGGTTTCGCGACCAGTTGCAGGATGTGATGGCGCTGGTGCACGCGGAACCGGCGCTTACCCGCGAGCATTTGCTGCGAGCCGCCGCGCGCCAGTTCCGGGAGGGGGACGTGCAGCACTGGTGGCATCCACCCGCGGGCCGCGGCGTGCGGACCGGCATCTCCGACGACTACCTGTGGCTGCCGTACGTGACCTGCCGCTACGTCTCGTGCGTCGCGGATACGGGCGTGCTCGATGAACAGGTCCCCTTCCTGGATGCCAGGCTGGTCAAGCGGGATGAGGAGGCTTACTACGATCTGCCGAATCGCGCCGAGGAGTCGGCCTCGCTCTACCAGCACTGCGTGCGTGCGATCGAGCACGGCCTGAAGTTCGGCGAGCATGGTCTGCCGCTGATGGGCAGCGGCGACTGGAATGACGGCATGAACCGGGTGGGCCATCAGGGACGGGGCGAGAGCGTGTGGCTGGCGTTCTTTCTTTATGACGTGCTCAGCCAGTTTGCCGGGCTCGCCCGCTCGCGCGGGGACCTTCCCTTTGCGGACCGGTGCGTCGCGCAGGCGAAGGAACTGCAGCAGAACATCGAGCAGCACGCCTGGGACGGTCAGTGGTACCGCCGCGCCTACTTCGACAACGGCGAGCCGCTGGGAACCCGGGGCGATCCGGAGTGTCAGATCGATTCGCTGCCGCAAAGCTGGTCCGTGCTCAGCGGCGCGGGGGAGCCGTCCCGTTCGCGGCAGGCGCTGCAAGCCGTGGACGAGCGTTTGGTTCGCCGCGACACCGGGCTGATCCAGGTGCTGGACCCGCCCTTCGACACCTCGCGTCTCAACCCCGGCTACATCAAGGGCTACATTCCCGGCGTGCGCGAGAACGGCGGCCAATACACCCACGGCGCGCTTTGGACCGCCATGGCTTTCGCGCTCATGGGCGACGGCGAACGCGCGTGGGAGCTGTTTGCCCTGATCAATCCCATCCGGCATGGCGGCACCCCCCAGGGCATCGCCACCTACAAAGTCGAGCCGTACGTGGTAGCCGCCGATGTGTATGCGGTTGCGCCGCACGCGGGCAGGGGGGGCTGGACGTGGTACACGGGTTCGGCCGGTTGGATGTATCGACTGCTGATCGAGACCCTGCTGGGTGCGAATCTGGAGGGCGAGCGCCTGCGCCTGGACCCGCGCCTGCCGAAGGCCTGGGAGACCGTGACCATCCACTATCGTTACCGGCAGACGACGTACCACATCGTTGTCACCCGGCTTGGCGACGCCGCGACCGGCGCGAATCGGCTCATCCTCGATGGCGTGGAGTTGCCCGGCCAGACCCTTCCGCTCCGGGACGATCGCCAGGAGCACGCCGTCGAGCTGCAAGTCCGTTGAGGGACGGCGGCGGCCCCAGCGCATATGGAGCCGGCCGTCCCCGGCCGGTAGAGCGCAGATCGCGACAACAATGAGTGGTATACAGGTTGCAGGGAATCGCAGCGGGAGGGCGAACGTCCTCGTGAGCCGTGCGCGATGCGGGTGCGCAGGCAGCGCGAAGAACGACGGCGACCGCTTAGCCGAGGATTTGGGACCGCTACACCCCGTTGCGGAACTCATGCGACACGTGATCTGCATTCAAGCGCAAGTTGATGCCAGGGAGCAACAGCCCTCCTCATTATGGCCGAAGACCGACTGAAGGCGGTCAACAAGGAACTCATCGGTCTCTACTGGGACATCGGGCGCATGATTGTCGAGCGGCAGAAGGGAGATAGCTGGGGCAAGTCCATCGTTGAGAGACTGGCCGAGGACTTGCGAAAGGAGTTCCCCGGCGTGGAAGGGTTCTCCACGCCAGAATCTCTGGTACATGCGCCAGTTCTACTCCGCATACGCATCGAAGCCAAAACTCCAACCACTGGTTGGAGAAATCAGTTGCCGGAGCAAGAACCGGGTCGTGGTGGAGTATGCGTTGCGGGAGGCGACCAAGCCGATTGGTGTGGCGACCTACAAAGTGGTCAAGCAGTTGCCGAGGAATCTGCGTTCGGAACTGCCCAGCCCCGACCAGATTGGAGAACTGCTGGAGAACGTCTGATGGCAGGGGCGTCCGAATGGGGTCAACACCCCATAGCGCCCGCCGGGTCCATGGTGTCTATAGTGCTGCCATGACGGTTGCGTTCAAAGACTACTACGAGATCCTGGGCGTATCCCGCAGCGCGGGTGACGAGGAGATCAAGAAGGCGTTCCGCAGCCTGGCGCGCAAGTACCATCCCGACGTTGCCAAGGACAAGGCCGGCGCCGAGAACAAGTTCAAGGAAATCAACGAGGCCAACGAAGTTCTCAGCGACCCGGACAAGCGGCGGAAGTACGATGAACTGGGCGCGAACTGGAACCGTCCCGACCGGGAGGCGGCGCAGCAGGCGGGCGGGTTCCGCGGCGGGGGGGACGAGGGCACGGAGTTCCATTTCGACGGCACAGGCTTCAGCGACTTCTTCGAGCAGTTCTTCGGCAGCCGCGGGCGCCCGTCCGGCGGGGTCGGCCGGGGCTGGGAGGATGAGCTGAGGGGCGCTGCCGCCGCGCAACGCGGGCCGGATATCGAGGGCGACATCCTGGTGACGCTTGACGAGGTGCTCCATGGTTCGACGCGCACGATCAACCTGCAACGGAGCGATCCGCGTTCCGGGCAATCCTCCGTGCAGACGCTGCGGGTGCGCATCCCCCCCGGCGTTCGGGAAGCGCAGCTCATCCGGCTCACGGGAAAAGGGCAGGAGGGCACGGGCGGCGGCGGCGCGGGGAACCTGTACTTGCGCGTCGCTTTCGCCAAACACCCCGATTTTCGCGTGCGTGGCGTCAACCTGTACCACGACCTGGAACTGTCCCCGTGGGAGGCGGTGCTGGGCGCCACCGTCCTCGTGCCGAGCCTGGACGGGGTGGCGTCCCTGCGCATTCCCGCCGGCACGGTCGCCGGAAAGACGTTCCGTTTGCGCGGGAAGGGCTTGCCTGCGGGTAACGGAACGCGGGGCGATCTGTATGCCAGCGTGAGTATCCAGGTTCCGCCGCAGCTCACGGCTGAGCAGCAGGGGCTCTGGGAGCGGCTGGCCAAAGCATCCACGTTCAATCCGAGGAAGGATCCATGAACAACCCCTGCGATCAGGAAACGCCGGCGGCCTTTGCGCTGGAGCTGTTCCAACCGAAGCCGGACGTGCTCTACAGCCTCGATGCGGCCGCCCATCTCGCGGGCGTCTCCCGCCGCTCCTTGCTGGTTTATTGCCGCGCCGGCCTGGTGCAGCCCGTGCTGCAACCGCCGTACGGGTTGATGGCATTCTCGGAGGAGGCGATCCACATCGTGCGGAGGGTCGAGTACGTGCGGGCCGTTCGGGGGCTGGACGTGGCCTGGATCAAGACCATCTTCGAGTTGCTCGGCGAGGTGGAGCGGCTGCGGGCCGAGGTGCGTTTCCTGCGCGACCGGTGAGCAGGCGGCAGCAAACCGGGCTTGCCCTGTGGCTCGGGGGCCGCTATTACTTGTCGTGACGGGGGTGCGGCGCAGATTTTCGGGTACAAAACACAACAGAGGAGCAGAACAGATGAACATGTGTCTCAGTGAGGGGTGGTTGACGGTCTGGTCGCTGGTGCCTTTGGTGGGGATGGTCGTGGCGGCCAGGGGGGAGCCGGCTACAAGCGCGCCAGCGGCGACCGCCGGAGGCGGATCGGCCGCATTCGCGCTGCCGGCGCTGCCGTACGCCCAGGAGGCGCTGGAACCCCACATATCGGCCCGGACGCTGGGCTTCCATTATGGCAAACACCATCAGACCTACGTGGACAACCTGAACAAGCTGGTGGCTGGCACCCCGTGGGCAGGACAGCCGCTGGAGACGGTGGTCAAGGAGAGCGCCGGGGCAGCGGACAAGGTCGCCGTGTTTAACAACGCGGCGCAGGTCTGGAACCACACCTTCTTCTGGAAGAGCCTGAAGCCGGGGGGCGGGGGACAGCCGTCCGGCCGGTTGCTGGAGCTGATCGGGAAGTCCTTCGGCAGCTTCGACGAGTTCAAGGCCGCGTTTCTGGCCGCGGCGCTCGCGCAGTTCGGCAGCGGCTGGGTCTGGCTCGTGCAGGAGGGTGAGGCGCTGAAGATCGTCAAGACGTCCAACGCGGACACCCCGCTGGTGCATGGGCAAACCGCGCTCCTGACGTGCGACGTCTGGGAGCACGCCTACTACCTCGACTACCAGAACCGCCGCAAGGACTTCGTGCAGGTCTTCCTGGATCGCCTGGTGAACTGGGAATTTGCGGCGTCGCAGTTGAAGTAAGCAGCGGGAGCCGAGTGGCGCGGGCCTCTCCGAGGCGCCGCGCCGCCTGGTGGCGTTGTGTGCACAGCTTGGAGTGCCTGCGCTGCACACAAGCCAGCGCCATACTGAGTCTCGTATGATGCGTTTGCGGTTCGCTGTCTTGTTGCTCGCCGTGACCCTGTCCGGCGCGGGGCGCGCGGGGGCCGCCAACGGCCTCACCGGCAAGTACTACGACGCCTACGACTTCACCGCGCTGGTGACCACGCGCACGGATGCGACGGTGGATTTCGACTGGGGCACGACGACGCCCTCCGGCACGGCGCTCACGAGCGGGGACGGCTTTTCGGTGCGCTGGACGGGGCAGGTCGCCCCGCAGTTCACCGAGACGTACACGTTCTTCGTGGCCGCCGACAACGCCGCGCGGCTGTGGGTCGCTGAGCAGCTCATCGCGGCGCGGGCGGACTATGTCTCCGGCGGATTGAACATGCGGGGGACGGCGAAGCTGACGGCGGGGCGCAAGGTGAACATCCGCCTGGAAATGATGGAGGGGACGGGCAGCGCACTGGCCAGGCTGGAGTGGTCCAGCCCGAGCCTCGCGCGACAGGTGATCCCGGCAGCGCGGCTTTCCACGAGCACGGTGAACCCGGAGACGGGGGCGTTGCTCCAGGAGGTGTGGGACGGCGTGGCGGGCACGGACCTGGGCCAGCTGACCGGCCTCGCGAACTACCCGAACCGCCCGCAGGCCCGCGATTTCATCCCGAGCTTCGAGTCGTTTCACACCAACTGGTCGAGCACCTACGGCACGCGCGTGACCGGCTACCTCGTGCCGCAGGCGAGCGGCAGCTACAGCTTCGCGGTGGCGGGCGACGACATCGTGTCGCTTTTCCTCAGCACGGACGGCACGGAGGCCAACAAGGCGCTCATCGCATCGGCGCCCTCCTACACGGGGTTTCGCGAGTGGACGAAGCACGCCGCGCAGGTTTCCGCGGCGCGCACGCTCACGGCGGGAAGTCGCTACTACGTCGAACTGCGGCACGTGGAGGCCTCCGGCAGTGACCATTTTTCGGTCGCGTGGAAAACGCCCGGCAGCACGCAGTGGGAGGTCATTGGCGGGGATTTTCTGGTGCAGGCGGGGATCGACAAAACGCAGCCCGCGCAGTCGGCGCTGCTGGACACGGTGGCGACCGCGCACCCGCGGGTGCTGGCGACGCCGGAACGCTTCGCGTGGCTGAAGGCGCAGATCGCCGCCTCTCCGACCGGCAACCAGGCGAACTGGTACGACACCCTGCTGGCCCGGGCGAACGCGATCCTCACCCAGGCGGTGAACACCTACACCGTCGATGATCGCGGCACGCTGCTGGACGTCAGCCGGTCCGTGCTCGATCGCGTCTACACCCTGGCCCTCGTCTGGCAGGTGACGGGCGACGACCGCTATGCCGAGCGCGCGTGGAGCGAGCTGAACGCCGCGGCCAGCTTCCCGAACTGGCATCCCGACCACTTCCTCGACACGGCCGAGATGACCCACGCTTTCGCGATCGGCCTGGACTGGTTGTACAGCTACTGGTCGGACGCGCGGCTCACCACGATCCGCAACGCCCTCATCAACAAGGGGCTGAACCAGGGGCTGGCCGAATACCAGGGCGGCGCGTGGTGGACGAAGAACGACGCCAACAACTGGAACCTGGTCTGCAACGGCGGCCTGGCGCTCGGCGCGCTGGCCCTCGGCACGCACGACGAGTCACTCTCGGAGAACATCATCAGTCGCGCGCTCGGCTCGGCGCGCCCGGTGCTCGGCCACTACACGGCGGACAACGGCGCGTGGTACGAGGGACCGGCCTACTGGGGCTACTCGGCGCGCTACCTCGTGCGGATGCTCGCCGGCCTGGAAGGTGTGCTGGGCAGCGACTTCGGCTGGCTGAGCAGCAAGCAGGGATTGTCGGAAAGCGGCGGCGTGCCCCTGCACATGACCGGGCCGACGGAGAAGATGTTCAACTTCGGCGACAGCGCCTCGTACGAACGCGCTGGGCCGGAGCTGTTCTGGTTTGCGCGCCGTTACAACCGTCCGGCGTGCGCGTGGTTCCAGCGCAATTTTGCCAGCGATGCCGATGGCGGGCCGGAGGCGCTCGACTTGCTGTGGTATGATCCGCGCGGGGTCAACCCGAGCGTGGAAGGCGTGTCCCCGGACGTGTGCTTCCGCGGGGCGACCACGCCGACGTCGCCCTCGTTCGACACGGTGGAGGCGGGCGTCTTTCGCGAACGCTGGAACAACTCGCGGGCGACCTATCTCGCCTTCAAGGGCGGACACATCGGCGACAACGCCCACAGCGACCTGGACGCGGGCTCGT
This sequence comes from uncultured Victivallales bacterium, assembly GCA_964402115.1. Taxonomy (GTDB): domain Bacteria; phylum Verrucomicrobiota; class Kiritimatiellia; order UBA8416; family CAYOBW01; genus CAYOBW01. The sequence goes on along the minus strand of CAYOBW010000139.1, from coordinate 1,083 downwards.
TCGTCCTGGAGGCCAACGGCAAGCGCTGGGTGCACGATCTCGGCTCGGAGAGCTACTCGCTGCCGGGGGTTCTCAACGCCACGTCTTCCTCCGGCACGGACCGCTGGGACTACTACCGCAAGCGCGCCGAGGGCCATAACACCCTTGTCATCAACCCCGACAGCGGCCCGGATCAGAGGCTGGGCTACGATTCGCCGATCCTCTTCTGGCGCAGCTCGCCCGATGGCGACGGTTCGTTCGGCATCGTGAACCTCACGTCGGCCTACGACGGCGCGACCGAGGTGCGGCGCGGCTTCCGGCTGCTCAACGACCGGCATGACGTCATCGTGCAGGACGAAATCGCGCTCGGCTCGGCCTCGACCGTCTGGTGGTTCATGCACGTGGATGAACACATCACGGGTATTGCCATCGCCGCCGATGGCACCTCCGCCACGCTGACGCAGGGCAGCGAGCGCCTCTGGTGCAAGATCCTCAGCGGCGGCGGTACGTTTACGCTCCGGGATGCGGTTCCGTTCTCGTCGTCGCCCGATCCCGCCGGCCAGAACGCGAACACCGTCTTCAAGAAACTCAGCATCAGGCTCACGGGCGTCACGAACACGAGGCTCACGGTCTACCTCAAGCCGCTCGCCAGCGGCGACAGCATTCCCACGAGTCTGCCCGCCGTGACCTCGCTCGACAACTGGACGATCGCCGGCATCAACGATGCCCCGACCATCAGCAGCGTGGCGGATCGAACCGTGAGCGAGGACACCGCGACGGTCGCGATTCCCTTCATCGTGGGCGACGATCTCACCGCCGCCGGCTCTCTCACGCTCGCCCGGTCCTCGTCCAACACCAGCCTTGTGCCGACCGCGAACATCGTCTTCGGCGGCAGCGGCGCATACCGCACCGTGACCGTCACCCCCGCCGCCAACCAGAGCGGTGCCGCGACCATTACGCTCACGGTCAGCGACGGGGTCGGGACGGCAAGCGCAGCGTTCAAGCTCACCGTCAACGCCGTGAACGACGCGCCGACCATCAGCGATATACCCGACCAGGCCGTGCCGGAAGACGTCACGGTCGGCCCGCTGCCGTTCACCGTCG
>CAYOBW010000138.1:0-17873 GCA_964402115.1 uncultured Victivallales bacterium | reverse complement strand
CTCTCCCCGCCGGGGAGAGGGAGACTGGTTGCCAGCGTGTGGTGACTGTGCCACGCTCAAGCGTAAGCTCAACGCGGGCCGACCGCCGAGGCGACCACGATCCCGGTGTGCACGGTCCGAAATGTTAGTGGCATTGGGCGCCCCGCCTGGCGGCGGGAGATCCTTCGCTGCGCTCAGGATGACGAGGAGGGAAGCTCGGGATGACGCGTTCTTTTCAGCGGCAGAAGTTCGAGGGATGAGATGCGTTTGCCCTGGCGACGGGCAGGCCTGTTACGTCACATGGCCCTCGCTCCGCGCGTCAGCGCCGGTGCCAGCCTGCGGCGCCTCGGTATCGTCTCGTGCGCCGGCGGCTCGCCGGCGTCTCGCCCTCCCGGGGAGAACATCGCGCCTGGCCTGCGTCTCCTTGGGGAGGGCGACGCTCCGCGGAGCCGTGCGCACATGTGGACCTTCGGCTAGGGTGTGGCGCGCAGGGCGCACAGCGGCAGCGCCAGCAGCAGGGCGAAGACGGCTCTCATTCGGTCTCCTCGGAGGATGTAGACAGTCTGGGGCTTGCCCGGCGTGGCGGGTTGCGGTTCCGCCGCGGACATGCCGGCGGCGCGTGCAAGCACGGCGAGGGCGGGGCCCGCCTTCATGGATTCGGCTATTCCTTCCTTCATGGCACTTCGCCGAGCCGCGGATCGTTGATGGCGGCCATGTGCCGGCGCAGCCGTTGGGTCAGTTCGCGGACCGTCTCCTCCGTGCCGGGCTGGCCGAAGAGGTTCTTGCGCTCGCTCGGATCGGTGGCGAGGTCGTAAAGCTCATGCTGGGGTGAGGCATTCAAGTGCAGGACCAGCTTCCAGCGATCGGTGCGCACCATGCGCATGTGACGCTTCGTGGGGTTGTTGACCAGGTCGTACTGGCCGAACAGCTCGCGGGGGAAGCCTGCGGCGGGCAGCTTCTCCCCACGCACCGCCGGCGAGAAGTCGCGGCTGGTGGCCGGCACGGCCGCGGGGCGCTCCACGCCGAGCAGCCCCAGTACGCTCGCGAACATGTCGGCGTTGCTGACCCACTCCTCGACCACGGCGCCCGGCTTGGCCACGCCGGGGTAGCGGATGAGGAGCGGCACGCGGATGGAAGTGTCGAACATGTTCGGGCGCGGACTCTGGAAACGGTCCTCGGTGATCCAGCAGCCGTTGCCTTTGTGCTGGATGCCGTGCTCGCCGATGTTGTAGCCGTGATCGCTGGTGAAGGTGACGACGGTGCGCCCGGCCAGCCCAAGCTTGTCGAGATGGTCGAGGAGCCGGCCCACGTTGCGGTCGATCGCGGCCACGGAGGCGTAGTAGTCGCGGCGGGCGTTTTGCGTGTAAGGCTGCTTCAGCCCGGGATAGTCGGGCACCTTGATGTCGGCCTTCCGCGAGGTCTCCATGTCCTGCTCCGGCATGGGCACATAGGGGGCGTGGGGCTCGCGGTAGTGGACGAGAAGGGCGAACGGCTTGTCCTTGTGCCCGTCCAGGTACTTCATGGCCAGGTCGGTGCAAATCTCGACGGAGAAACCGGGCGGCGTGAGGGTCTCGCCCTTCTCGGTGATGAAGCGGACCTTGTTCGGCGTCCAGCCGCCGCCCAGGTTGCCGGTGAACTCGGTCAGGCCGTTGTGCCAGGGCAGGGAATCGTCCTTCGCGCCCAGGTGCCACTTGCCGATCAGCCCGGTCGCGTAGCCGTTTCCGGCCAGCACCGCCGGCCACGTCGGCGTGGCCGGGGTGACCCCCTGGCTCTTCGCCTGGCCGTCGTTCAGCCAGTCGGTGAAGCCGAGCTGTGTGCTGAACAAGGCGGTCATGTAAGCGGCGCGGCTGGGGGAACACACCGGCGTGTGGACGAACGCGTTGGCGAAACGGACGCCTTCCGCGGCCAGCCGGTCCAGGTTCGGCGTACGGATCTCCCGCCCGCCGTAGCAGCCGGGCGTCCAGGCCGCCTGGTCGTCGGTGACAATCGCGATCAGGTTGGGCCGCTGCGGTTCCGCCGTGGACGCACGGCTCACCGTCAGCGCCGCCAGGGTCATGATGGCCAGGCTATTCAGCTTCACGCTTTGCGTCCTCCCCGTATCTACCTGTTACAGCACATTCTGCGTCAATTGGGACAGGCACGCTACTGCCTCGTGTTGTCGATCGCATGTGCGCCGCCAGCGCGTCCTTTTGCAGGCCTGAGGCTCGTACCGCCCGAACTGCTCGGCCAGTGCGACCCTTCGCTGCAGCCGTTCCGGTTCCTGCACCAGAATGCATGCCGTACGTCGGCAGGTCAATGCGGTTGTGCGGTCCCAAATCCGCGCCCAGGCGGTCGTCGTCGTTCCTCGCGCTGCCTGCGCACCCGCAGCAGTGACTCCTGATCTGAGAGGGACACGGTGCGAACGTAGGTAGGAGCGCCAGGTTCTCACCCGACATGCCGCAAAATCGGATTACTTTGTCGCATTTCCTGTATCAAGTCGGGTTGCGAAGGCGGCGATAATGTGCGTTAATAGTTGTAAGGTCTGATGTTAAGGAAACGCAGCCATGAAGCAATACATACGTACGGTGATGCCGATCGCGGTGGTGGTGGCCCTGGGATCAACGGGCGGGACGGCGCAGGCGGCGAGTTACACCAGGCAGAACAACGTCATAACCCTCAACCTGGCTGGAGCCTGGAGTGCCGGCGGGCCGCCTTTGGCCGCTGACGCGGCGCAGTGGAATAATACCTCCGCTGGAAACTATACGACTGCGCTCGGCGCGAGCGTGAACTGGGGCGAGATCATCATTGTCAACCCGGGCGGCGCCATCACCATCGGCAACACGGGCGGCGCCACGCTCACGCTGAACGGGCTGGGCGGCGTCGGCATCGACATGTCGGCTGCCACTCAGAACCTCACGATCAGCGATCCCGTGACGCTCGGGGGGGCGCAAACCTGGACGGTGGCATCGAGCCGCACGCTCACCACGGGCAATGGCGCCAACCTCATCACCAACGGCGGCAATCCGCTCACGGTCGACGGTGCGGGCACTGCGACCTTCGGCGTGATCAACAACACGGCAGTTGTCATCGCGGGTTCCGGCGCCTTGGTCAAGAACGGCAGCGGCACGCTGGCGATGGGCGGCAACAACACGGGCTTCTCCGGGAACATTACCGTCAATGGTGGCGTCTTGCTGATAACGAACAACATGGGTGGTCTCGGCAGCGGCGGTCTGACGCTTAACGGCGGCGTGCTCGAGGCTTACTGGGGCCTGACGATGACGCGCACGCTGGGCGCGGGCGCCGGCTTCATCCAGATCACCGGCGGCGCCAGCGGTTTCTCGCAGAATGGAGCCAACCAGACCTTCACCGTCACGTTCAACAACCTCGCTACCTACGAGGCTGTCTGGGGCAGTACGGACTTCAACCCGTCCACATTGGTTTTCCAATCGGCAGCCTCCCAAGGCGGCGCAAACGTAACACTATCCAACAAGCTCGACCTCAACGGCACGAGCCGCACCATCAGCGTTTTCGGCGGAACCGTTGGCACGGCGCGAGCCACCATCTCCGGTCAGATTCGCAACAGCACCGGAACGGCCGGCCTCACCAAGACCGGAGCCGGGGCGCTGTTGCTGAGTAACGCGGCTAACGCCTGGAATGGCAACACCGTGATCAATGGCGGTTTCGTGGATCTCGGCGGCATGACCAGCGCCAATCTCGGCGGCGGAAGCGGGCGTAACGTCACCGTGGCCGCCGGCGCTGGCATCCGCTTCAACGCGCTCAGCAATGCCTTCCTCAACCGCCTCGTGGAAACCAGCTCTGAAATCACGGTCATGACCGGCGCGACCGCCAACAACCTCGATTTCGGCAGCAGCACCGGTGCCAACCTGCCCAACGCCTTCCTCGGCAACTGGGCGGGCAACGGCGCGAAGATGGAGTACAGCGGCACCCTGACGCCGGCCAGCGACAACTACCGCCTCGGAGGCAAGTACAGCAGCGGGTTGCTGGGCATCGTCGGCGCTAACAAGCTGACCGGCTCGCAGGGGCTGCTTGTGGGCGGCACGGGCGCCACCGGCATCCGGGTGATGCTCGCCGCTGCCAATGACTTCACTGGCGACACCGCGATCAACACCGGGGCCAAGCTGACCCTAGGCAACAATCTGGCCATCCAGAACAGCGTGCTCGACGTGGGCGCGGCAGGCGGCAACTTCGCGCTGAACAGCGCTGGTACTGTTACTGGTGCTTCATCGTCTCCCAGCCCGAGCTTCGGCGGGCTGAAGGGCAGCCGCAACCTCCTGTCGGTGTTTACAAATGCCGGAGGCAACAACGAATCCAACCTGGCCGCCACCAGCGTGACCGGCTTCACGCTCAACGTCGGCACGGGCAAGACGGTCACCTACTCCGGGGCTATCGCCGAGTTTGCGACCGGCACGACGCTCACCAAGACCGGCTTGGGGACGCAGATCCTTGCCGGTGCGAACACCTACACCGGCGCAACGACCGTCAATGGCGGCACGCTGAAGCTCGGCGCCAGCAACGTCTTCCCCAACACTTCGGCCGTTGCCATCGGCGCTGGCACCCTCGATGCGGCGACCTACACCGACACCCTCGGAACCCTGGACGTCACGGGCGCCGCCGGCATCAACCTGGGCACGGGCGCCGCTTTGGCCTTCGCCGACAGCAGCGCGATTGACTGGACCGGCGGCACGCTGAACCTTACCGGAACCTTCGTATCAGGCTCCTCCCTCCGTTTCGGCACTACCAGCGGCGGCCTGACCAGCGCCCAGCTCGCCAGCATTTCCTCGAGCGGGTTCAGTTCCTGCGGCCTGAATTCCAATGGCTACCTCATCGAAACCACCCTGCCGACGCTGGCCCCCAGCGACATCGTCGACAACGTGGGTGGGGGACCGGTCGTCGCGGGCACCCCGGTGACCTACACCGTGACCTTCAGCGAGGATCTGAACGCGAGCACGGTGTCCGACACCGACTTCGGCAATGCGGGAACCGCAACCATCAGCGTTGGCACCGTCACCGAGACCTCGGTGAACTCCGGGGTCTTCACCGTGCCGGTCACGCCGGTAAGCGGCGGCACCCTCCAGCTCCAGGTCAATGCCGGCGCCGAGCTGCAGGACGCAGCGGGCAACGCGCTGGACACGACTGCGGCCATTGCCGATAACACAACCATTACCGTGACGGGCGGCGACACCACCCCGCCGACGCTGGCCCCCGGCGACATTGTCGATGACAAGAGCGGCGGACCGGTCGGCGCGGGCGCCCTGGTGACCTACACGGTGGCCTTCAGCGAAGACATGGACGCGATCACGGTGTCGGCCGCCGCCTTCGGCAATGCGGGCACCGCAGCCATCAGCGTCGGCACGGTCAACGAGACGGCGCCCGACTCCGGGGTCTTCACCGTGCCGGTCACGCTGACAAGCGGCGGCACCCTCCAGCTCCGGGTCAATGCCGGCGCCATTCTACAGGACGTCGCGGGCAACGCCCTGGACACGGCTTCGGCCATTGCCGATAACACGACCCTTACCGTGGATGGCACCCCGCCAACGCTGGCCGGCAGCGACATTGTCGATGACAAGAGTGGCGGACCGGTTGCCGTGGGCGCCTTGGTGACCTACACGGTGACCTTCAGCGAAGACATGGACGCGAGCACGGTGTCCGCCGCCGACTTCGGCAATGCGGGCGCCGCAGCCATCAGCGTCGGCACGGTCACCGAGACCTCGGCGAACTCCGGGGTCTTCACCGTGCCGGTCACGCCGACAAGTGGCGGTACCGTCCAGCTCCAGGTCCATGCCGGTGCCGTCCTGAAGGATGTCTTGGGCAACGCGCTGGACACGACTTCGGCCATCGCCGATAACACGACCCTTACGGTGAGCATCCTGACCCTCACCTGGGACGCCAACGGCGGCAGTGCCGGCCAGACCGACGGTGGCGGGGCATGGCTCGGCCTCAACCAGTGGTGGAACGGCTCGGCTAATCAGAACTGGCCTGAGTGGCATAACGCGGTGTTCGGTAACGGCAGCGCCGGCGGCGCGGTCACGCTCGCCAGCCCGACGACGGTCGGCTCGCTGACGTTGAACACGTTCATCACCACCGGCTACACGCTGGGCACGGCCGGACAGACGATCACGCTTAACGCCGGCATCACCAAGAATGCCGGCGGGACCGCCGCCACCATCGTCAGCCCCATTACTCTGGGCAGGGCGCAGACGTGGGTGAACGACTCGAGCGGCTTGCTGAAATCCAGCGGCGGTCTGGACAACAACGGCAACTTGCTGACGATCGAGGGAACCGGAAGCACCGACTTTTCCGGCACAGCCAATGTGATCACCGGTGCCGGCGGCATCACCAAGAACGGATCGGGTCTCCTCACTCTGGGCGCCGGCGGAACCACTCCGGCGCACAACTACACCGGTCCGACGGTGGTCAATGGTGGCAATGTGATGTTTCAGAACAACAAGCCCGCCGGCAACTTCACGCTCGGCAACGGCATGCTCGCGGACTACTTCCAGAGCACCACTACTTTTTCCAGCGGGTTGGGTGCGGGTAACAACCAGATTCAAATCTACGGCGCCAGCGGGTTCGGCGGCGGCAACGGCAACTCCAATTGGAGAATCGGCGCCCAAAACTCCGTGCTGACATGGGGCAGCACCTACTTCAATCCGACCACGCTGAAACTCCGCTCAACCGTCGACAACAATGGCCCCACCACTTACGGCCAGGTAACGCTCCAAAACAGGCTTGACCTGAACAGCGGCGCGCGGACGATCGACGTGCTCCTGGGAGGGACGAATGTTGGCGGTTCCTGGGGAAAAATCGACGATGGAATTCAGGATACCGGCGCAGCCGGCAGTCTAATCAAGACCGGCGGCGGCATCCTCATCCTTGGGGGTACGACCAGCACGTGGGGTGGCAATACCACCGTCAGCGGTGGCATCTTGGCCTTCGATGGCAACAGCCTCAGCAACATCGGCGGCGGATCCGGCCGCAACATAAGCGTGGCCGCCGGCGCTGGTATACGTATCGGCGCTCTTGTCAGTGCCGCTCCAAACCGCATCGTCCAGACGAACGACGAAATCTCTTTGATAGGCGTCTCTGGTGCCAACAACTATGACCTCAGCGGCACCGGCGCCAACCTGCCCAACGCCTTCCTCGGCTTCTATTCCAGCAACGGCGGGAAGTGCGATTATAGCGGTACCATTACCCCGGCCAGCGACAACTATCGCCTGGGTTCGCCGATAGGGATGAACGGTCTTCTGGGCATCACCTCGGCCAGCGTTATGAGCGGCACGCAAGGGCTGATCGTCGGCGGCGGCAGTGTGGAGTTGGTCGGTGCGAAGACATTCTCTGGCGATACCAGCATCCGACCAGGGGCCAAGTTGGGCCTTGCAGCGGTCAGCGGATCTGGAGCAGTTTCTTACTGCTTGCAGAACAGCGTCCTCGATGTCGGTTCGGCAGGGGGCACTTTCTGGCTGGAATCCGCTGCCGGGCCTGACGCCCCGATCAGCGGAGCGGTTGCCACCACCCACGTGGTCCTGGGTGGATTGAAGGGCAGCCGCAATCTCGTCGCTGTCTATAGCACCACGACGGGTGCCAACAACGGCAAAGCCACCGCGCAAGCGGCCGTCACCGGTTTCACGCTCAACGTCGGCTCGGGCAAGACCGTCAGCTACTCCGGGGCTATCGCCGACTTTGCGACCGGCACGACGCTCACCAAGACCGGCGCGGGGACGCAGGTTCTCTCCGGCGCGAACGCCTACACCGGCGCCACGACCATCAATGAGGGCACCTTGCAGACCGACACCGCCGGCTTCAATGGCAGCAGCGGCATCGTCTTCGGCGGCGGCGCCTTGAAGGCCAACACCGCCACGGGCATCACCACCGCCAAGGCCATCACCTCCAGCAGCGCCATCGTGCTGAACACCGCCAACGGTAGCATCAGCTTGAGCGGCGCCATCGACGGCGCCAGCGGCCTGACCCTTGCCGGAGGCAACAACACCCTGACCATCACCGGGGGCAAGGCCTACTCCGGCGCGGTGACGCTCGACAGCGGCAACACCCTCGCGGTGGACACGCTCGGCGACTACAACGTCAACAGCGGCCTGGGCAACAACGCCGCCAATGCGGCCGCCAATCTGGTGATCGACGGAACGCTGAAATACATCGGCACGGGCGCCCAGAGCACGGATCGCCTCTGGACGCTGGGTTCCGCGGCGACCCTCAGCGCCTCCGGCAGCGCCAGCAGCGACACCATCAACTTCAGCAACCCCACCGCCCCCTCGTTTGTCGCCACCGGCACCCACACCCTGACACTCACCGGCGCCAACACGGGGGCCAACACCCTGGCGGCCGCCGTGGGCGACAGCACGGCTGCAACCACCCTGATCAAGTCCGGCGCGGGCACCTGGGTGCTCGTCGGCGCGAACAGCTACACCGGCTCGACGACCGTCAATGGCGGCACACTGAAGGTCGGCGCCAACAACGTCTTCCCCGACGCCTCGGCCGTTTCCATCGGCGCCGGCACCCTCGATGCGGCGAGCTACACCGACACCCTCGGAACCCTGGACGTCACGGGCGCCGCCGGCATCAACCTGGAAACGGGCGCCGCCCTGGCCTTCGCCGACAGCAGCGCGCTTGACTGGGCCGGCGGCACGCTGAACCTCACCGGGACCTTCGTTTCCGGTTCATCCCTCCGCTTCGGCACCACCAGCGGCGGCCTGACCGGCGCCCAACTCGCCAGCATCTCCGGGCCCGGGTTCACTTCCTGTGCTCTGGATGCCAATGGCTACCTGATCGAAAACACCCCGCCGACGCTGGTCCCCGGCGACATCGTCGACGACAAGGGCGGCGGACCGGTCGGCGTGGGCAGCCCGGTGACCTATACCGTGACCTTCAGCGAGGACATGGACGCGGGCACGGTGACCGCTGCCGACTTCGGCAACGCGGGCACCGCAACCTTCAGCATCGGAACGGTCAGCGAAACCGCTCCGGACTCCGGGGTTTTCACCGTGCCGGTTACGGCGACAGGCGGTGGCACCCTCCGGCTCAAGGTCAATGCCGGCGCCGAGCTGGAGGACGCAACGGGCAACGCGCTGGACACGACTGCGGCCATTGCCGATAACACGACACTTACCGTGGACGGCACCCAGCCGACGCTGCTGCCCAGCGACATCGTCGATGACAAGAGCGGCGAGCCGGTCGGCGCGGGCGCCTTGGTGACCTACACGGTGACCTTCAGCGAGGACATGGACGCGAGCACGGTGTCCGCCGCCGACTTCGGCAATGCGGGCGCCGCAGCCATCAGCGTCGGCACGGTCACCGAGACCTCGGCGAACTCCGGGGTCTTCACCGTGCCGGTCACGCCGACAAGCGGCGGCACTCTCCAGCTCCGTGTCAATGCCGGCGCCGCGCTGACGGATGCCGTGGGCAACGCGCTGGACACGACTTCGGCCATTGCCGACAACACGATCCTTACCGTGGATGGCACCCCGCCGACGCTGCTGCCCAGCGACATCGTGGATGACAAGAGTGGCGGACCGGTTCCCGCGGGAACCTTGGTGACCTACACGGTGACCTTCAGCGAAGACCTGGACGCGAGCACGGTGTCCGCCGCCGACTTCGGCAATGCGGGCGCCGCAGCCATCAGCGTCGGCACGGTCACCGAAACATCGCCCGGGGTCTTCTCCGTGCCGGTCACGGCGACAGGCGGCGGGACCCTCCAGCTCCAGGTCAATGCCGGCGCTGTTCTGAAGGACGTCTTTGACAACGCTTTGGACACGACTGCGGCCATTGCCGACGACACGACCCTTACCGTGAACATCCTGAACCTCACGTGGGACGCCAACGGCGGCAGTGCCGGCCAGACCGACGGTGGCGAGGCATGGCTCGGGGCGAACCAGTGGTGGAACGGCTCGGCCAATCAGAACTGGCCTGAGTGGAATAACGCGGTGTTCGGTAACGGCAATGCCGGCGGCGCGGTCACGCTCGCCAGCCCGACGACGGTCGGCTCGCTGACGTTGAACACGTTCAGCGGGACCTACACGCTGGGCACGGCCGGACAGACGCTCACGCTTAACACCGGCATTACCAAGAACGCCGGCGGGACCGCCGCCACCATCGTCAGCCCCGTTACGCTGGGCGGGGCCCAGACTTGGCTGAACAACTCGGGCGGAACGCTTACCACGGCCAATGGCGCCAACCTCATCGCCAACGGCGGCAACCCGCTCACGGTCGACGGTACGGGCAACACGACGTTTGGCGTGATCAACAACGCTACTTCCTCCCTCACCGGCTCGGGAGCCTTGGTCAAGAACGGCACGGGCGTGCTTTCGCTTTGCGGTGCGAATGCAGGGTTCACCGGCAACGTAACCGTCAATGACGGCATTCTGAGAGTGACAAGCCCAACCTCCCTATCGGGCAACCTGAAGCTCGTCAATGGCGTCTACGAGCACTACTGGAGCGATGCCTACACCCGCACTCTGGGCGCCCTCGCCGGTCAGATTCAGATCATCGGCGGGGCCAGCGGCTTCAGCGAGAATGGCGCCACCGGTGCGACTTTTACGCTGAACAACAACGCGGCGTTCGAGGTGGTATGGGGCAGCGCCCTGTTCAACCCCTCCATCTTCGTGCTCCAGGCCGACACCGCCCAAGGATCATCGAGTCTGACGTTCGCCAACAACGTCGACCTCGCTGGGGCCGATCGCACCATTCGCGTTTCCGGCGGAACCGCCGGCGCAGCGCGAGCCACCCTATCGGGACAGATTCGCAACAGCACCGGGACGGCCGGCCTCACCAAGACCGGAGCCGGGGTGCTGTTGCTGAGCAACGCGGCCAACGCCTGGAACGGAAGCACCGTAATCAATGGCGGTTTCGTGGATCTCGGCGGCATGACGACCGCCAACCTCGGCGGCGGGAGCGGGCGCAACGTCACTGTGGCCGCTGGCGCCGGCGTCCGCTGCAACGCGCTCAGCAATGCCTTCCTCAGCCGCCTCGCGGAAACCAGCGCTGAAATCACGGTCATGACCGCCGCGACCGCCAACAACCTCGACTTCAGCAGCAGCACCGGCGCCAACCTGCCCAACGCCTTCCTCGGCAACTGGGCGAGCAACGGCGCGAAGATGGAATACAGCGGCGTCCTGACGCCAGCTAGCGACAACTACCGGCTTGGGGGCAAGTACAGCAGCGGGTTGCTCGGCATCGTCGGCGTCAACAAGCTGACCGGCACGCAGGGGCTGCTCGTGGGCGGCACGGGCGCCACCGGCATCCGGGTGGAACTCGCCGCCGCGCAGAGCTTCAGTGGCGACACCGTCGTCAACACCGGCGCCAGGCTGTCCATCGGCGACAACCTCGCCCTGCAGAACAGCGTGCTCGATGTGGGTGCGGCAGGTGGCGCTTTCTCGTTGGCCGCAGGAACGAACGCAGGCAGGATCACCGGCGAGACCGCCGCCCCCAGCCCAACCTTGGGTGGCTTGGCGGGCAGCCGCAACCTCATCTCGGTCTTCTCGACGGCAGCCGGCAATAATGAGACCTTGCTTGCCGCGACGGCCGTCACCGGCTTCACGCTCAACGTCGGCACGGGCAAGACCGTCACCTACTCCGGCAGCATCGGTGGATTCGGCCCCGGCGGCAATTCGACCCTCGCCAAGTCCGGCGACGGCACGCAGATTCTCTCCGGCGCGAGCACCTACACCGGCGCGACCACGGTCAACGACGGTACGCTGCTGGTCAACAGCCCGGGCTCGCTGGCCGCCGCCAGCACCGTGACGGTCGGCAACACCGCCACCCTGGGTGGCACGGGCACGCTCAACGGCACGGTGAACGTGCAGTCCGGCGGCACCCTCGCCCCGGGCGCTTCGACCGGAGTCCTTACCGCCGGCAACGTCACGATCGCGAGCGGGGGCGCTCTCGCCATCGAGATCGCGGCTGCCCAGACGCCCAAGTGCGACACGCTGGCGGTGGGCGGCGCCCTGGACATCACCGGCGCCACGCTTAATCTCGCCTTCACCGGCGCCCGGACCCAGTTCCCGTACGTGATCGCCACCTACGGCTCGCTCGACGGCAGGTTCGGCGTCGTCAATGGACTACCGGCTGGGTGCGCGGTCGACTATGGCTACAATTCCGGTACGGCGATCGCCATTGTCCCACCGCCGACACTCTTCATTGTCAGGTAGGGTTGTAGACGGTAGGGGTTCAGTCTGTAGGTCAATGCTCGCAAAGTGACCGTTCATGAGGTACATGTGACGCCATTCACGCAGGGCCATAGCGCGGAGCGATGCCGATGAAGAAAAGCGCGGCTACGTTGAGTGGGCTCGCGCTGGTGTTGGGACTGGCGGCCGGGCCGGCGCAGGCGGCTGACCTTTACTCGTCGGGCGCGAAGCTGTGGGATACGACGACGCTGAACTGGGGGACGGCCGCGGGCGGGCCGTACAACACGGCCACCTGGAGCAACGCGACCCCAGACAGCGCCGTCTTCGAGGGCACGGCGGGTATAGTGACGCTGGGCACGAACATCATTGTCGGCGGCCTGACCTTCAACGCAGTCGGCTACGCCATCACCGGCCACACCCTCACGTTCGGGGCGGCTGCGTCCATCCGCGGCAACCAAGTCAACCCAACGAGCGCGACGATCTCCTCCATCCTTGCCGGCGGCGCGGCGATCGCCAAGACGGGCAGCGGCACGGTGACGCTCAACGGCGCGGCCGTGAACACCTTCAACGGTGGCCTCGTCCTCAACGGCGGCACGCTGCTGGCCGACTTCGCCAACCTCGCCCCGCCGACCGACCTGCTCGACAGCAGCAACACGCTCGCCTTCAGCGGCGGCACCTTGCACGTCAAGGGCCGGACTGGCGCCAACACCACCAGCCAGGCCTTGGGCGACGTGACCGTCAACGCAGGGGGCGGGCGGATTCTCGGCGATAAGAACGGCGGGGCGTCCGCAACCATCACCCTCGGTTCGCTCACCGCCACGAACTCCGGCGGCAGCCTGGTCGTTGGCGCGGGCGGCACCGCGGCAAACAGTCCCGTCATCACCACCACTTCCGCCAGCGACGCCCAAGGCATCTATGGCGGGCGGGTCGTGTTCTACAACGGCACGGCCAACACCGGCTACGACTGGTCCACCACGGCCTCCGGCGCTGCGCCCTTCACGCTCTCGGCCTATGGCGGCTACACGGAGTTGCCGGCTTCGGGCGGTTCCTCGACGGTGAACTACATCAATACCGCCGATACCACGCTGACCGAGAGCTTCTCGGTGAACTCTCTCAAGATCGACTATTCCACCGCGCGCACGCTGGCCCTCGGGGCCAACCTGCTGACGATTGACAGCGGCGGCCTGCTGATCGCAGGCGGCGCCGCCAACCTCGGAGTGACGATCTCAGGCACAGCCGGAGGCGCCCGCCTGACCGCCGGCAACAGCAGCGGAGCCTATGACCTGATTGTCCACCAATTTGCCGGGGCGGGTAACGGGTTGACCATCTCCGCGGCCATCGGCGACAACGGGGCGAACTCCGTGAATCTGGTCAAAGCAGGCCTTGCCACGCTGGGTCTCTCCGGCGCCAATACCTACTCCGGCAACACCTATGTCAACGCCGGCACCCTGGATTTGTCGAACGTTGCGCTGGGTGGGTTTGGCGGGGGGACAAACCGCAACATCTACGTTGCCGCCGGCGCCGGAGTGAAGCGCGCCGCCCTCGACAACGCCTTTTTGCAGCGCGTGGTCGAAACCACGGACGAGATCACAGTCATGACCGGAACCACCCCGAATAGCTTCGATTTCAGCAGCAGCGCCGGAGCCAACCTTCCGCATGCCTTCCTCGGCAACTGGGCCGGCAACGGCGCGAAGTGTGAATACAGCGGCACCCTGACGCCGGCCAACGACACCTACCGCCTGGGATCTCCGATCAGCTCTGGGTTGCTGGGCATGCGCAGCGCCCTTGTCGATGGGGCCAATCCGAGATGCCTGATCGTGGGTGGCAACCGGGTGGAACTGGTCGGCGCCGGGAACACCTTCACCGGCGACACCGTCATCCGAACCGGTGGCAGACTGTACCTCGGCAATAACCTCGCGCTGCAGAACAGCGCCCTCGACACGGGGACGGGGGCCGCCGGCGCCCCCCTCGCGGGTACTTTCAGTTGTTCCTCCGGCACGGGCATCGGCGCGATCACCGGTGATGCCGCCAGCCCCAGCCCCACCTTCGGCGGGCTCAAGGGAAGCCGTAACCTCTTGTCGGCCTACAATGCCACGGGCGCCGGCAACAACGCGGCCGTGCTGGCCGCTAACGCCGTCACCGGTTTCACCCTCAACCCCGGCACTGGCAAGACCTGCACGTATGCGGGTGTCATCGGCGAATTCGCCACAGGCACGACCCTCACCAAGACTGGCGGGGGCGCGCAGGAACTCGCCGGCGTTAACACCTATAGCGGCGCCACCACGGTCAACGGCGGCACGCTGACCGGCGTGACCGGCGGCTCGTGCGACAACAGCGAGGTGACGGTGAACGCCGATGCCGCCCTGGGCATCCGCGTGACCGACAACACCAGGCAGTGGTCCTGCAAGAGCGTGACGGTGAGTACGGCTGCCGGGACGATGCTGAAGTTCGCGTTCGACGTGGCGCTGAGCGAGAGCTTGGCGCCGCTGAAGATCCTGAACGACCTGCGCTTCACCGGCACGCCGCTGGTGGAGCTCAACGTGACTGCTCTTGACGACGGCAAGCAGTACCCGCTGGTGGTCGTCGGCGGCACGGTCCCGACGGCGGCTCCCGGGCTGATTGGCGTCGCTGGCAGCCTTTCCTGGGAGGGCAAGACGCTCTACTGGAACCCCTCTGCCACCGGGATGCTGCTCATTGTCAAGTAGGTGTCAACAACAACAGGGAGGAAGAAACATGTCCATGAAACAACGGATGGTCGGCGTGATTCTGACGATGGTGTGCGCAGCGGTTTACGCGGCGCCGGTTCTGGATGCAACCTTCGACTCGCTGGCGGTCGGCCCGATCGACACGGGCAACGTGGTCGCCCCTTCGCTCCTGCAGCTCGACGCGGTCACGAGCGGCGGAAGCTGGTCGCTGGACCAGTCGCTGGGCCGGCTGCAGAGTATCGCGGCCGACGGGGGCGGTTCGGGCGATCGCGCCCTTCTCGCGTCGGACTCCAGCGGTGACGACGGTTCGACCGAGTTGGGCCGGGTCGTCCTGAGCGGCAGCGTCTTGCTGGCCGACCTGCTTGCGAACCGGCAGACGCTCGACATACGGCTGGAGACGGCGGCCAGGGACGGCGGCGCGGGCGTGGCGTACCATTACACGCTCCGGAACAGCAACCAGGACGTCGTGTTCCGGCTGGAATGGAGCGACAACGGCACGGGCAGCAGCACGGTCACGGTCAATGGAACCGTTGTCACCGCGACGGGCCCGGACCTCTTGGCCCTTGCGGCGTGGAACGCCTCCAGCGCAGCCATCCGGACGCTGCAGTTGAGCATTACGGGCGCCGGCGCCTTCTCCGGGACCTTCGGGGCGGTGAGTTTCAGCGGGACGCTGCAGAATATCGGCGTCTTCCCCAACGTCAACGCCCTCCGATTTGAGCACGACGGGAGCGTCGCCGGGAACAAGGGTGTCTACCTGAACGACTTGAGCATGGTCGCCACAACGCAGCAGAACGGCGCCGTGTTCCGCTTGCGCTGAACGGCTCAGGGCAGGCATCGACACGCGAACAACGCGGCACGAACAGGAGATGGAAGGTTGCACAAATGCGAAAACACGAACATGCATCCGCATCGGCAAACGTGCCGGCGCGCTACCAGGCTATTGCGTGCGGGGTGGCGATCATGATCGGGCCGGTCATGGCCTGCGCCGCGGGCCCCGGTCGACTGCCGGCGCCCGAACGGGGCTTCATCAGTTCGCAGCCGGCGGCACGCTGGGAAGAAGGCCTGATCTGCGGCAATGGTACGATCGGCGCCAATGCCCTGAGCCGTCCCCTCGACGAGCGCATCATCTTCAGCCATGAGCGGCTCTTCATGCCGATGGGCGCGCCGGTCATGCCGCCCGACAACGCGGCGCGCCTGTTCGAAATCCGCCGGCTGATCGACCGGGGGCTGTACCGGCAGGCCAGCGAGCTGCAGTTCAATCTTTCCGGACAGAAGAGCTTCATGTATCCGGACTTCTTCGTTCCGGCGTTTGACTTGACCATCCGCACGGACGCCCGCGGAGCTGTTCGCGACTATGCCCGATCGGTCGACTTCCAGACCGGCGAAGCCACCGTGCAGTGGTCGGACGATCGCGGTGTATTCCAGCGCAGGCTGTTCGTATCGCGCCAGGACGGCGTGGCGGTGATCCTGCTGACGGCGCCCCAGTCCGGCGGCCTCGACTGCCGGCTCGCGCTGGAGCCCCGGGAACCCAGCGACGAGTACAACAAGGACTCGGACATTGCGAAACGGTCCGACCAGATGTTTGCGGAGCACGTCGCCGACATTCAGTCGGCGGCTGGCGACTCCTGGCTGAGCTACAGCAACCGCTACACGAAGGCCTACCCCGGCAGCGTTCATGCGCTCGAGGGCTTCGCGCGGGTCGTCGCCTCAGGCGGGACGGTCGCGGTGGAGGATGGAAAGCGGCTGGCGATTCGGGGTGCCGAGCGCGTGCTCATCCTGGTCGACGTGCGCGTCCTGTACGACTCGAAGCCGTCCCAGTACGAAGGCATGAAGGCGGCCCTGGACGGTCTGCCGGCCGACTACGCAAGGCTGCTGCAGGGGCACGCCAGACGGCACGGAGCGCTCTTCAACCGGATGCGGCTCGACCTCGGAGGCGGGGCCGATCACCAGAAGACAACCGAGGAACTGCTCGAATCGTCGACCTTCGCCGAGCCGAGCCGGGCCCTGATCGAGAAGGAGTTCGATGCCGGGCGCTACAACATCATCTCCAGCACCGGCGAGCTGCCGCCGACGCTGCAGGGCGTCTGGGGTGGAACGTACGTGCCCGGCTGGGCCAGCGATTTCACGCACAACGGCAACGTGCCTTCCGCGATCGCCGCGAACCTGATGGGCAACCTGCCCGAACTCATGCTGGCCTACACCTCGTACATCGAGTCCCTCGTCCCATGGCTGGAGATCAACGCCCGGCATATCTTCGGGGCGCGGGGCGTCGTGCTGCCGTCGCGGTCGACGACCCACGGCTTCAACAACGCGCTGGCCGCTGACTTCGCCGGCGGGATGTGGGTCGGCGGGGCAGGGTGGGCGGCGCATTTCTTTTACGATTACTACCTGTACACCGGCGACCGCGATTTCCTGGCGAACCATGCCCTGCCGTTCATGGAGAAGGCGGTGGCGTTCTTCGAGGACTACCTGTACGAGGGCCCTGACGGGAAGTTCGTCTTCTCGCCCTGCCAATCGCCGGAGAACACGCCGGGCAACACCGATGCCCAGGCCTCGTTCAACGCCACCATGGACGTGGCCGTAGCCAAGGAGCTCCTGCGCAACACCATCGCGGCCTCCCGCGAGCTGGGGCGCAACGCCGGCAAGATCCCGCTCTGGGAGGGCATGCTGGCGAAGATGCCGGACTACATGGCCGACGCGGATGGCAGCATCAAGGAATGGCTCACGCCGCGGCTGGCGAACAACGACGACCATCGGCACGCGTCCCAGCTTTATCCGCTGTTCGACGGGATCCCCGACGAGATTGCGGGAAACCGGGAGCTTCAGGCGGCCTTCAGGAAGGGCATCGAGATCAAGCTCGACAAGCACTGGCGGAACAATCAGCGGGGGTACATGTCGTTTGGGTTGGTTCAGCTTGGGCAGGCCGCGACCAGCCTTGGCGAGGGCGAGCTGGCCTACGAGTGTCTGCGGCACCTCGTCAACCGTTTCTGGCTGAACAACCTGGCCTCGATGCACAACCACCGCTCGCTGTTCAACATGGACATCAGCGGCGGCA
>CAYOBW010000137.1:16982-18054 GCA_964402115.1 uncultured Victivallales bacterium | reverse complement strand
TCGCATATGTCTGAAATCTCCCCTGCAGCTCTTCCTAGCGCACCCGCACGGCGCGGTAGTACTTGACCCTCGGCGCAGCCGGCGCATTCGTATAGGCGCGGATGCCGCTGACGGAAACCGTCAACTCCGACGCCGGCTCCAATGACCACGCCGGCGCCAGCAGTTCCGGACTGGACTCGACGCGGTAGGTGCCGCCCGCCTCGGTCATGTAGCGCACGATTACACCCAGTGGATCGGTGGCCCTGAAGCCGGTCACGCGCAGCAGTCCGTACTGCGGGTCAGCGGGATTCCAGCCCAGCAGCAGCTCGAGTCCATCGGACGTCTCGTCGCCGTCGGTGTCGAGCAGCAGCGGGTTGATCTGCAACCGGAACTCGCCGATAGCCGACACGCCGTCGCCATCCAGATCGCTCGCCCAGTCGAAGCCGTCGAGGTTATTGAGGCCGTTCCTCGACTCCCACAGGTCGTCCATGCCATCGCGGTCGCCGTCCACAGCCGTGTCTATCAGCTGGATCCGGTGGTTGTAAGTGTCCGCGACGTAGACTTGGCTGGAATTCGCGACAGGGTTGACCGCGAAGGCCAGCTTGAGCTGCCCGGGTTGCTCGCCGAACGACCCTAACGTACCGACGTACTGGCGGAGCCGGTTGAAGATCTGTACGCGGTAGTTCAGGCTGTCGAGCACGAAGATGCGGCCGTCCACCCCCACCTGCACGTCGCGCGGATAGTTGAGCTGGGTTGTATCCGTCCCCGCGCTGCCCGTTGTGCCAAGCTGTCCGAGGAAGCGCAAGCCGTTGTCGAACACTTGCACCCGGTGGTTCTGCGTATCGGCCACGTAGACCAGGCCCAACCGGTCCACGCCCACGCCTTCGGGCTGGTTGAAGTAACCGGACTGGGTGCCAAGGTCACCCAGTTTCCGGTTGAAGGCGCCGGCAGCCGTGAACACCTGCAGCCGGTTGTTCAGCGTATCGGCCACGTAGTAGTAGCCCAGCGGGCTGATGGCCACGCCGCGGGGCGTGTTGAACTGCCCGTCAGCGGCGCCGTAGCGACCGAATTGGCTCTCGACCGCGATGGCGCC
>CAYOBW010000137.1:0-16882 GCA_964402115.1 uncultured Victivallales bacterium | reverse complement strand
CACCTGGGTCACCGACCAGGGGCCGAAGTCGTGCGTTTCGCCGTAGATGTTGCTGAGCACGTAGCGCGGCGAATCCCCGTAGGCAATCGAGTTCTCGAAACTGGCCGCATCCCAGGCGCGCACGTAAACCACGGCGCCTACCGCCAGGTCATGCCGGAAGATCTGGCTGAACTGGCCGAAGTTCGGTTGCTGCTCGTAGCCGTCGCCAACGCGCGCGGAGGGGTCACCCATGGGGTACACTTCGAGAACCTGATCGTCACCCGTCGTCTGCCCATTGCCCAGCGGCGGATCAATCACGCCATCCGGACCGGCGTAGATCAACTGCAGGAGGCTGGCCGTATCACCACCGTTGCCTGCCAGCGGACGATCGAGCCAGTCCTTCACGCCCGACGCACTCGCCACGCGCACCGTGGGCGCCGCCACATTCAGCATGACCTGGATCGCTTCGTTCTCACCGTTGGTATAGTTGCCCTCCACCAGCAGGGTGGCCTGGTACGTACCCTCGGGCAGGTCGCGCGCGGTGTTGAAAACGAGCTTGTTGTTGACAGCCGAACGGCTCAGCGTGCCCACGGTGTCGGAAACGCTCAGCCAGGAGACGCTGCCAGCCAACTCGTTGCGCACAAGGTCCTTGAACAAATCCTGCCAGGCGCCTCGGGCGTTCCACTCCGTACCATCGTTGCCGGACCAGAGGCACACCGTCCCGCCGCCGGGCACCTGCCGCCGCATGACCTTCGCAGCCGTTTCGGCGCGCACATAGACATCCACGTCCGGATTCGCGCCGGGCAGGGCGAGGTCATACACAAGTGACTGTCCCTTCAGTTTGTCGCCAACACCCACGGCGCTGAAACTGGCTTCCGGCACGACTTCGGTCACGCTGGCCAGGACTACTTTCTGGTCCGCCCGGTCCAGCGTCTGCGCGCCCACGAGTTCCAGCATCAGGGCGTCATCTGGGCGCGT
Source organism: uncultured Victivallales bacterium (assembly GCA_964402115.1). Taxonomy (GTDB): domain Bacteria; phylum Verrucomicrobiota; class Kiritimatiellia; order UBA8416; family CAYOBW01; genus CAYOBW01. The sequence continues at coordinate 15,925 of CAYOBW010000137.1, read as the reverse complement.
CAGCGGATTGACACCCGTGACGATCAGTTTGCCACCGCGCTTCGTATAGGCGTCCAGCACGGCCCACTCGGTGGCGAGGAGCAGACGACCGGCCTGGTTCTCTCCGGACAGGTCAGCCACGATGAGGTCGTAGCCGAACACGATCTCGTCGTCACCGCTGTAGTGTACGGTGTCCACCAGCGTCCAGCGCGCCATCATGGGATCGTACACCGGCACGACATCGAAGTTGTTCGTGTAACTGGTGACGTCCAAACCCATGCCCCTCAGCACGCCTTCCAGTCCGTTCAGCGCCTGGCCATCCGCGATCAAAGCGACGCGGTTGCGCGGCAGCGTGCGAATCCGGTAGTTGAAGTTCGTGACGGCCGCGTTGGCGATCGTAACGGTCGTGGTCGTGCTCATGTTCCAGTGCAGGTTGACCGTGACCTGATTCGTCGAGAAGGCGACGAGGGGCAGACCCACGACAAAGTCCGCCCGCCCGTTCGCGGCGACCAGCACGTTGGTCCGCACGCCGGGGCGCGCGTAGCTGTCCGGAATGGCGCGCACCTTGACAGCGCCGTCCGGCAGGCCGTCGATCCGATAGGCGCCCGCCGCATCGGTTGTCACACGGCCAGCCGAGACCCCCCAGTACTCCACGGGCACGCCAGCCAGCAGCCGGCCACTACCCGTCCGCACGGTGCCGGCGACGCTGTTGCGGTTGGCGACATCGAGATTGAAGACCAGGTTCGTCCACCGGCGCGCCTCGGCATCGGTCAGGGTCATTTTGAAGGGCACCACGCCTACCACGGCGGGCCCGAGGGCCACGCGGACGGGGTCCTGCGAAAGCTCGCGATCATCGTTACCCAGGCCATTCCAGGCGAGCGTCGCGTCGGAAATGGTCACCCCCGGCTTTGCGGTCGCAACGGTGCCAACCGGGTCCAGCAGCAGCGCGGAACCGGTATTGGCCAGGCGCAGGAAGAGGTCCACGGTCTCGCCCGGCTCGGCAAAGCCATCGCCGTCGTTGCGCGGGGCCAGGCCCACGCGGTCATCCACGACGAGGTCCAGCAACTGCGGTACGGGCGCAACGCCGACGGTGAGGGAGACCGGCACGGTCTGGTAGGCCAGTCCCTGGCGCACATAGATCTCGGCGCTGTACACGCCCGGCGTCAGGTGCGCGCCGGCGTTGAGCGTCACGTCCACCGTAGCGGACCGGCCGGCCGCGACGGTGATGCTGGCCGGCGCGATCTTGACCCAGAAGGCGCTCAGCACGGCCAGTGCGCCGCGCGCATCGAGGTGGGCCCCGGTGACGCACTGCCCCTGCAGGGCGGGATCGCGGCGTGCCCCGTCATAGAGGGCTCGCGTAATCATCTCCGGCGTCGCCCAGGGCGCCACCGCGCGCAGCAGCGCGGCGACGCCGGCGACATGCGGCGAGGCCATCGACGTGCCGCTCATGATTTCGTACGATCCGGCGAACCGGCCCGGCTGGCCGGCGCGGAGCTGGAACCCGTCAGGGATGGTGCTCAGGATGTCCACGCCCGGCGCGGCAAGGTCAACCGTCGTGGCGCCGTAGCAGGAGAACGTGGCGAGCTTGTCGTTGTGATCGGTCGCCGCCACGGACACCACGTTGGGCAGGTCGTAGCTGGACGGGTAGTGCGGGTACTGGTCATTGTCCGCGCCGTCGTTGCCTGACGCGCATACCATGGTGTGCCCGTTGGTCATCGCGTAGCGGATGGCCTCGTAGAAGAGCCCGTACTGGAACTGGGCGGTCCAGCCATAGCTGTTGTTGCTCACCCGCGCGCCCTTGTCCACCGCATACTCGAGAGCCGCTATCGCGGCCCCCAGCGTCTCGTCGCCCCCGCCGGCCGCGGCAAAGATCTTGCAGGGCATGATGCGCACCTTCCAGGCCACACCCGCCACGCCGACCCCGTTGTCGGTGACCGCGCCGATGGTGCCGGCCACGTGCGTTCCGTGCCCCACGTCGTCCGAGACGTCGTTCGAGAATCCGACGAAGTTCCAGCCCGTCAGATCGTCGGGGTACCCGTTCTCATCGTCGTCCGTGACGGCGGCAAGCACATCAACGATGTCGTCGTCAGCGACCGTGACGTTGGTGACGTTGCCAACCACGTTCGTCCACCGGTCCCACCACTGACCGCCGATGAACCGGCACTCGAATATCCCGTTTGTTCCCACCAGCGGGATGCCGTTGGCATTGATATCCATGCGCATGACATCCTCGTCGAGGAAGTCGATGCCGGTTTCATCCACGAGGCCGTCGCCGTCGTTGTCGATGCCGTCGGTCACGTCGCTCTCGAGGCTCGCCGCCGCATCGCCATCGTCGTCCACGCCCAGGACGCCGGGGAAGCCATCGCCGTTGGCATCGCCGGGTTGCTCGCCGGGGTTGTGCCAGATATTGGCGGCAAGGTCGTCGTGCAGGATATCCACGCCGGTGTCAATCACGGCCACGATCACGTTCGTGTCACCGACGCTCGTCTCCCACGCCTCGGGCGCGTCGATGTCGGCGCCAAGCGTGCCGCCGGTCTGCCGCTCGTTGTGCAGGCCGTACTGCTCGGGCAGGAGCGGATCGTTCGGCGAGCGGTACAGGCTGATCTTGAAGTTCGGCTCGACATAGGCGATCGAGCGCTCGGCGCGCAGTTGGTTCGCCAGGGCATCGGCGTCCTGGGCGGGCGGGTAGGCCACGATCGCCGCCGGCACGTGCTTGAAGACGCGCAAGACGCGCAAACCGCGGGCGCGCAGGGCGGCCAGGCCTTCGCCACGGCTCTGCCCGGTCTTGAAGCGCACGATCATCTGCCCGCGGGCCAGCGACTGCGGCGCAAGAGCGGCGAAGTTGTACAGAGGAACGGCCTGCGGCGCGCCGGCCTGGGTTACGCCATCCTTGTGTTTCACATCGAAGAACACCTCGCCCGGCAGCGTGCCGGTGTTCCGCACGGTCAGCGGCGTATGCCCCTCGCGGCCTTCCTCGACCATGCTCGCGATCGCCGTAGGCGACACCACCAGGCCCCACTCACCCACGACGAAGTCAATCCCTGCGAGGTCCGCCGTCAGGACCACGTTGGATGCCGCGGGGGCGTTGTTGGGCAGGGGCGGGATGGCCAACACGCGGTACGAGCCACCCAGCAGGCCGTTGATAGCGTAGTTCCCGAGCACATCGGTGGTCGCGAACTGCGTGCCGTTGGCGCCCTGCGCCCGCACTTCAGCGCCCACGACCGGGGTCGTGTCGGCCTGTCGCACCTGGCCGCTCAGGGTCCAGCGGTTGGTGATCGGCAGAGCGAACGACAGCGACCAGGCAATCTGATTCGCATCGCGAATGTCCAGTTGCATCGGCGCACCGGCTGCCGCGGCAATTGCATCCACGCGCGGCAGCACGATGGCATCCACGGCGTTGAAGGACGGTATCTCCGGCCACTGGGCGGCGGCGGCGAGGACGTTGACCGCCGCACTGAGGGAACTGACCAACCCCGTCACGCCGAAGGCCGGCACGGTACCATAGTTATAGAGCCGGATAACCAGGTCCCCCTGCTCGCCCGGTTCCAGGTACCCGTCGCCGTCATTGTCGTTGATCACGGCCACCTGACGGATCCCCAGCGTCGGAGCGTCCTCGACCACGAGGCTGACGGGCACGTCGTAAGGCCGTCCGCCGAGGTCGTTGCTATCTATATGGATGATGGCCTGGTATGTGTAGGCTGCCAAACTGCGCGCATCGGCTGCCAGGTTCAATACGGCGTTACCGCCGACGGCCACCGTCCCGGTCGGGGGCGTCACCGCCAGCCAGTTGGAGGCGAGTCCCAGGTATTCGACCCAGGTTTCGTAGGTCAGTGCCAGGTTGGCAGCCGCATCGGTGTTCAAGAGGGTTAGAGGCGCGCTCGTGCGCCCACCCATCGGCACCGTCATGGTCACCGTCGGCGGCACGACCTCCAGGATGGCGACGCCCGCAAGCGCGAAATCGACACCTGTGGCGGGCGGCATCACGCTGACGGCAGGGGTCGGCGAGAACACGCCGGGCTGCCCCGCACGCACGCGGGTAGCCTGACCGGGCAGGTTGCCGTGCAGGGCGTATGTGCCATCAGCGCTGGTCTGCGTGGTGAGAACGGTGTTGTCGGGCAGCCGGCCCCAGACCATAGCCCCCGCCACCGGCAGGCCGGTCGCCTGCGCCGTGACGCGTCCCGTGATCGTCAGCCGCGTGCCGATCGGCAGATCGAATTCCTGGGTCCACTGCTTCTGCATCCGGTCGTGCACGCCCTGGATGAAATGTGCCACGGAGTTGTCGGGCACACTGGCGTCCACGCGGGTCGTGATCGGAGCGAGACACCACACACCGTCACCGGGGCGGATGGTGCCATAGTTCACGGGCACGGTGCCAAGGCTGGCGGGGGTCACGCCTGGCGTGGTCGACCCCACCTCGCCGGTCACGTTGGTATAGGTGTCGTAGGGACTGGAGTTGAACAGCTTCAGTCCCAACTTAAACGACTCGCCAGGTTCGGCGTAACCGTCGCCATCGCCGCCCGCCGCGTCATCCACGCGATAGTCCACGAGATACAGCCCGGGGGCGGGCACATGGCTCACTTCGAGATCGTCGATGTACCAACCGGAGGCCGTGACCGCCGCGTCGGTTTCCAGGCGGAACCGCAACCGGATGACGGTGTTGGAGAAACGGCTGATGTCGATATTGACCTGCTGCCAGCCCACCGAGGCGCCCTGTACCGTCGTGCTGCCGGCGAAGAGGTCGGAGTTGCTCGTGACATTGTGCCAGCCGCTGCCGTCGTAGAGTTCGATGAAGCCCGCGTCACGGTACTCGCCCTCCAATTCCGTGGCCATGATCTCATGCCACGACCAGAACGAGAGCCGCGCCGCCGTCGTGACATGAATGGGCGGACTGATCAGGGAAGCGTTGGCGAGGTTCGGATAGCGCCCGTCCAGAACCGTCCCCCAGCACCGCTCACCCGTCACCGGCTCCGTCGGCCGATACGTCGGTTTGCCGTACTGCCAGCAGGCGACGTTTCCGACGTTCGTCACCGACCAGCCCTCCGGGCCGTCGTCAAGTCCGTTCTTGTAAGTGGCCACGCGCTGCTGCGTGATCAAAATGGGATAGTTGTCGGGATTGGGATCGTTCAGGCTGGCCGGATAGGTGTTTGTGTTCCCCGCGTAATCGAACGACACAACACCCACGCGGTAGGCGGTCAAGGGCTGGAGCGCCGTCAGGACAACCGCGTGGGGGTAAAGCATCTGCCCGGCGACCATGACCGGGGTCTCCACATAGGCCGCGGAGCCCACGAGCGCGCCGCCGGCCAGCGGCACGCTGTTGCTGACAATCACAAAGGAGTTCGCCGGTTCATCCGTGAACCAGGTCACCGTGCCGCCGTCCTCCGTCATGTTCGCCACCGTCACGCCGGAGATCACGGGCGGCGTGTCGTCGATCGGCACAGTGACCTCGCTGCGATTGGTCTTCGCGTCCACATACCACGCCATGAGCGTGTCGCCTTCCACCGCCGTGGCGCCGGACACGAGCTGGAACGCGTTGGTGAAGATGCGGGCGCCGTCCACCGAGTAGAGCGGCGTGTTGGTCTCGCTCCAGCGCGCGGGCGCGAATGGCACGTTCGTCGTCGCGATCCCGACCGGCACCTGCATGCTGGCCGGGTCGACGGAGGGGTCGTTGACCTTCACACGCACCAGCCCGTCGGAGCGGTAGGCCTTGCGATCGAGTTCGAGCGTGCTGACAAGGCCGTAGCCCTTGATCGCGATCTCGGGGTCGCCGAGCAGGTTGCTCTCGTAAAAGACCCAACGTATGCAGGAACCGTTGATATTGGCGGCATTGAACTCATGCGCGTACGCATTCATCAGCCCTAACTGCGACTGCTTGAACTGGAAGTAGTCGTGCCAGAAAGGACGATTGAAGCGCTGGCTGGGTCCGTCCGTGCTGTTGCCGGAGCCCCACCCGAAACGGGCGTTCATGACCACGGCGAACATGCCGTTGCGGGTGGAGGTCGTGAAGTGCTCGGCGATGCAGTCGCGGTCGAATGCGCCGGGGATGCAGCCCTGCGAGTAGATGAAACTGAAGCGGGTGTTCGTCAGCCCGTCGGCGTCCCCGTTCACCATCTTCATGGCGTAACTCTCGTTGCAGTGCCCGAGATGGTTGTACACGCCATGCGTTTCGCTGTTCATCGCGTTCACGATGTCGGCCGTACTCCAAGTGAACGTCGGGGAGTCATAGAGTGTGTTTGTGCCCCACACCACGTTGTTCGTGAAGGCGAACCCGAGCGTCTGGTAGCCGTGCGCGTTCGAGCCCAGCCGGATTTCCTCCATGGACGCGGTGGCGTACTCCGACACGCCGCCGAAACCGAGGTGCTCACCCACCAGCAGCACGTCCTTGATATAGGCTTCCTTGTCGGAGGAGCGCTCGTAGTCCAGCGTCTTGAAAACCCAGTTGGACATTTCGGCTTCGCTCTCGGCCGACGCGCGGCCGATGGCAACCTCCGACAGCAAGTCGACGTTGTCGTTCGGCTCGCCGTAGACGCCGTCCCCGTCGCCGTCGAAGTCGCCGTCGAGCGCCTGGAAATAGAGATCGCTCGGGATGGTGTCGATGTCGCCGCCTTCGTAGGCCTGGCACCAGAGGTAGCGGAAAGGCACCACGCCGGTGTCGCCCGCCATCAGGATGAACTTGACGTTCCAGACGTTGTAAGCGTCGCGGATGAAGGCCCGTACCTTGCCGGCGTTGTCCTTGCCGGCGTACGTCTGCAGAATGTCCTCCACCGTGACGATCGTCGCGGTGACGCCCCGGGCCTGCTTCAAGTCGATTAAGTCGCTCAGGGACGGCGTTGCCGCGCTATCGCGGAAGGACTGCTTCGTAATCGCCACGTAGTCGTAAGACACCGCCCCGTTGCAGGGCAGGGCCGGCCACGGACCGGCCTGCGGGCCGACGGCCACGGCATTGGGCGCCAGCACGCGCGCAACACGGTAGGTCGCGGACACAGCCGGGTTATCCGCCAGCTGCGCCACGGCGGCCGCGGCCGCCGGACGGAACGCCACGGATTCCTGGGCCTGTACCGCGGCGGGCTCCGTGAAAACCTCCACGGTCAGCGTCTCGTAGACGGCCAGGCGACCGCTCTTGGGACGATACACCGCCGGATGCAGCGTCAGCCCCAGCATGCTCACGCCCTGCTTCTTCTGCACGTCGCCCTGATCGAACAGCCGACCGGGATAAGCTTCGTCGGACCCGAAGACAGCCGCATCGGGCGCCGTGACACGGGCCTTCCCCGGCTGCGAAAGCGGATACGGTGTCTGCCCCTGCTCGAGCGCGAAAACCCCGTCCAAGGCGCGCAGCGCGCCAGGCGTCACCACCACGCGCGCCACGACATGCCCCTGCGGCACAACGATCCAGCACGGCACCACGGGCAGCATGGGCAGACCCGGGGCGCCCACGCTCTCGGCGTTGCCCAACACCAGACGATGCCGTCCCGCAGCCGGCCCGGCGGCCAGCACGCGCACCTCGGGCGCCGGCAACGCATAACTCAGCTGCTGCTGCCCCTGCGCCCCCTGCACCGCCTGCACCATGACGGACTCGACCCCGGGCTGCACCAGCAACCCAGCCGCCGGCCGCCCAGCCCGCGCCGCCGCCAACACCTGTCCAGCGGCCAACACGGCCACCAACAGCGTCATCCCGGTCACTATGCTGTTTCGTTTCACGTGGTACTCCCTCAATAATTCACAGGAACCGGACCCTAGCGCCCAGCCGCTCCAGAAACACGGGCAGCCGGACGATTTGTCGTACTGAGTTGTTCAAGTTCTCCCAGCAAATTCCGTTTCTCGCCAGCCAGCTCAACCCGCCGCTGCCCGATCGCACCCAGACGTTGCAGGATCGCCTTCCGCCGCGCCACGGCATCCTTGGACTCCGTCCGCTGTTCGAGCCGCTCGGTGAGTTTGCGCTGCGCCTCGCTCAGCTGCTGCTGCAAATCCTTAACCTGGACACGCAACGCCACGGTCTCCTGATCCTCTCCAGCCTGGCCGTTCATCTGCAAATCGGCCAGGAAACGTCCTTTGTCCGCCGCCTCTTTGCGCAAGTTCTCGTACTCGGTGCGGACTTGGGCGAGTTCGAGGTCGACGGCGTGCACGCGCTGTTGCAGAGCGGCCTGCCGATCCGCGGACGCGGCCGGGGCATTCGTGGCAGCGCCCGCCGGCGCGGCGACAGCGACAGCTGCATTCGTAACGGCATTGCCAGACGATGTGCAGAGTCCGCCTGTCAGCAACAGGACCGCCCCCGTCAGTCTCCACGAACCACCCCAAACGGACCGCATCGAGACCACCCTTCAAGAATATGCAACACACCCAACCCGTCTCAGTAACCGTTACGGATGCAGGCGTATGCCTATTACATGTTTTTCCGCCAACCCGGCTTGCCTATTCCTGCCGGTGTGCCAATCATGAACGATCGGCACTGTGAACACAAGTGAGAATTGGCACGTTTTCCGCATTCAAAACACCCCGACACTCAAGTCCTCGAGCAAGGCACATCCACACGTTCCACCTTCGGCAGATCCCCAAGTGCGACCGGCGCCACCGCACTCTCGCTCCTGATTCAACTTGGTCGGGATTTCGATCCCGACCCACGAACGGCAATCCCAAATACGTCGGTTCCTGCGCCGCTCACCACGTGGAACAGAATCCGAATCCTGCCCCATTCAACCAGAACGACCCGAAGTCAGACTGCCCGGAGACCCGTCCATGCCTCCAACCACCCGGTCCGGCAGCCAGGACGACCGTCAACCCACGTCGACGGTGAATAACATCGCAAATCCAGTGCCAAGTGGGGATGAAATTGTACAAGATGCTGTAAGTGTGTAGTTTGCGACACAATTGCGCTTCTGACTATCTGGGAGATATCACTTGCAGATTAGTTCATATTGGGCGCATCATAAGCGCATTCAACATCCATAAGGAGTTTCGACCGTGAGTACCAACGAACTGACCGATAAGCGTAATGACCCGGTTGTGGACCTGTATGTAACCACGGATATCTCGCTGCAGGAGATCTTCCAACAGGTGCCGAAGTCGGTTAATCCGACGGCAAAAGCCCTGCGCCGGCTCGATCACTGCCTGGCGGGTCAGGGGTTGGCGAGAGAGGCGATCGCGGCAGCCGAGGCGGTGCCGCTGAAGGGATCCGACCCGGAGTTGCTGGTGCTGATGCTGGCCTACTGGGCTGAACTGTCCTGCCGGATGGGACGCCCCGCGGAGTCCGATGCCATCATCCACCGGGCCCGGGGCCTGCTGTCCGACCAGATTCACCCGGAAGTCCAGGCCCGCCTGCTGCTGGCCGAGAGCGTCCTCCATGACACACGCGGCAACAAAACCCAACGCGAGTCGCTCTTGCGGGAGATTGTGCAGCGCCTGCCGGAGCACTCACCGCGCCGGAAGTTCCACCTCATGGAACTCGGACAGTTGCTGGCCCTGCAGGGGCGGTTGCGCGATTACCAGGCTGAGGTGCGGGAACTCTCCTGGCAGTGCAACGCGCAGCTGCCCACCGCCCGGCTGCTGTTTCTGCAGTTCATCAACGCCGTGGAGACGGGCGACCTCCACGAGGCAGCCCGGCTGGTGCCCCAGATCGCCGGCGCCCCCCTGCCCCGCGTCACCGACCCTGGCGCGACCCGGGTCTCGTTCCGCGACTATCAATGGCTCGTGAAACTCATGCGGGGGCAATCGTTCACCCCTTACGGCGGCGCCCCCGCCCCCTCCGATATTCCCGCCTGGCTGGGTGTCGTGGACAGTCTGTTGGGTAAGAACAAGGAAGAGGCGCTGCGGCTGGCCCGCGTGGAAGCCAGCCGCGTCCTGAGTTCGCTCTTCGACGCCGGCTTCGCCTCCTTCAACCTCGTGCGCGCGGAACTCGCTTCGGGCAAGGGCGAGAGCGCGCGCCGTCTGCTTGACATGCGCCGCACCAAGGGCAACACCCACTACCTCGACGAACTCTTCCTGGCCCGGACGGAAGCCCTCGCGGGCAACAAGGGACGGGCGGCGCGCCACTTCGCCGACGTCCTCCACGCCTGCGACCACTACCAGGCAAAAGGCCGGCTGGATTTCGAACTGCGCCTGGCCGGCGAACTCTCCCACGGCGACATCCTCGCGCTCACGCAGTCCGCCGAGCGGATCACGCGTCGCCCCCTCCGCGCGCCCCGGACCACCCCCTCGGAAGCGGACAAGGCGGCCCCGCCCGGCGGACTCGACACGCTCATCGGGAACAGCGCGGCCATGGCGGAGATCCGCAGCGCCATCCAGCGCTTTGCCGACCTGGACGCGCCGGTCCTGATCACCGGCGAAACCGGTACGGGCAAGGACCTCGTCGCCCGCGCTCTGCACGACGTCAGCCGCCGCCATGCCCACCCGTACACCGCCGTGAACTGCGGCTCGATCGCCGAAACGCTGCTGGAATCCGAGCTCTTCGGCCATGAACGGGGGGCTTTCACCGGCGCCGACAAGACCACCAAGGGGCTCTTCGACGCCACCGGCGAGGGCACGCTGTTCCTCGACGAGATCGGCGAGATCACCCCCCGCCTGCAGACGGCCCTGCTGCGCGTGATGGAAACGGGCGAAATCCGCGCCGTCGGCAGCACGGCCACCCGCAAGGTCGTCTGCCGCGTCATCGCGGCCACCAATGCGGACCTCACGGCGCTGACCGAGCAGGGACGCTTCCGCCGCGATCTGCTCTTCCGGCTGCAACGACTCTGCCTGTTCATCCCGCCGCTGCGCGACCGCCCGCGCGACGTCGTCTCCCTAACCCGCCATTTCGTGGACCTGGACCGCCGCATCGGCGTCCACGCTTTCCTCTCCGACCCGCTGCTGGAGGCGCTCCAGGCCTACGAGTGGCCGGGCAACGTCCGCGAGCTGCGCAACGTCATCGAACGCATGCGGCTGCTGCACTCCGACAAGCTCGCCTACGATCTGGCCGATCTGGACCTGAAATTCCAGGCGGTTGCCCCCAGGCTCGCAGCCGCCGTGACAACCGCCCCCTCCCCCGTGCCCCCGCCCGGGTCGCGGACGGGAGACAGCCCGGCCCCGACAACCCGCTTCGTCATCCGCGACCCGCGCGACGCCGGTCCGCAGTCCGACGCGGGCGGCTTGCAGCCGGTGACCGACGCGGACGTACAAGCCCTGCTGCGGGGGGGGCGCTCCCCGCTGCGCCGGCTCGACCGCCTCAGGGCGCTCTTCGGCACCCACGGCAAGCTGACCCGCGCGGAGGTCGTGCAGATCCTGGCGATTTCGCCCAACACGGCGACAAAAGACTTGCAAGCCCTTGTGACGGAGGGTTTACTCGAACGGATCGAACCGACGGCTTCAACACGTACGCATTACTTCAAGGTGAGGACGCCATGAACTACCCGGCCGCGCGTACCAGTCTCTCGATCCGGATTGTCACGGGCCTTGTGCTCGCTTTGACCGCCGGCTTCTGCGTGGCCAGCTGGTTCGATCGGCCGCTGTTGATCGCCAGCCTGGGACTGGGCGTCGTGGTCTTGCTGTGTTACCTCAGCGCCCCCGTGGCCTACGAGGTCACGGAGGGACGGTTCACCGTCCGCTTGCGGGCGGGGCGGAAGTGCTTCGGCGAACTGCGCGCGTGCCACCGGCTCACCTCCCGCATCCCGTTTACCATCAGGCTCTTCGGTAACGGAGGTGTGTTTGCGGGCACGGGACTTTACTGGAACCGCCCCTACGGCGTCTTCCGCGCTTACGCCACCAGCGCCAGGACCGCAGACGCCGTCCTCGTCGAGACCGCACGCGGTCGCGTCTTGATCACGCCAGCCGACCCGACCGCCTTCGTCGCGACCTGCGGCGCATGATAAGATCGTATTGAAAAATGGACCGGATTGACGCTGCACACGCGGGCGGGCGTAGTCTAGGATACGGGTGCGTTGTGGCGTGCCACCTGGGGTCGGACGGTTCCCGGGTCCGCGCGCCCGGGCAAGGAGTACAGCATGAGCGAACAGTCCGGCAAGTCCCTGCGCTTCGTTCTCTTCGCCACTGCCGTGGCCGCCATCGGCGGGTTCCTGTTCGGCTACGACACGGCCGTCATCAACGGGGCCAACTCGTACCTGAAGGCGCACCTCGGCCTGAACCCGACGCAGGAGGGGCTGGCGGGGGCCAGCGCCATCCTGGGCTGCATCCCCGGCGCCATGTTCGCCGGCTTCCTCAGCGACCGCTTCGGCCGCCGTAAGCTGCTGTTCCTCTGCGCGGCGCTCTACGCGGTGTCAGGCGTGCTCTCGGCCGTGCCGCGCACGTTCGGGGAGTTCCTCGCCGCGCGGTTCATCAGCGGCCTGGGCATCGGGGCGTCGTCCATGATCTGCCCCGTCTACATCGCTGAGCTGGCGCCCGAGAAGTGGCGCGGCCGCCTCGGCACGCTCTTCCAGCTGGGCATCGTCGCCGGCATCTTCCTGACGCTGTTCGTCAACAAGCTCATCCAGGGCCTGGGCGACGACGCGTGGAACACGGCCCAAGGCTGGCGCTGGATGCTGGGCATGGAGGTCGTACCCGCCCTCGGCTTCATGGCCCTGCTCGTCGGCGTGCCGGAGAGCCCGCGCTGGCTGATGCAGCGGCAGCGCGAGACAGAGGCGCAGGCCATCCTCACGAGCATCGGCGGCGCCGAGCACGCCGCCCGCGAGCTGGTCGCCATCCGCGCCGCCGCGCAGACGGAGGAGGGGCGGCTCTCCGAGCTCTTCAGCCGCGCCTACCGGCGGCCGCTGCTGATTGCCGTGGCGCTCATGGCCGGCTCGCAGTTCTGCGGCATCAACGCGATCATGTACTATTCGACCAAGATCTTCGAGTCCTCGGGGGCCGTGAAGAACGCCGCCTTCGGCGCCTCGGTCTGGATCGGTCTCGTCAACCTGCTCTTCACCTTCGTCGCGCTCGGGTTCGTGGACAAGGCCGGGCGGCGGCCCCTGCTGCTGATCGGCACCGCCGTGCAGACCGTCGCCCTCGGCCTGGTGGGGTGGATGTTCCACACGCACCAGAGCGGCCTGCCGCTGCTGCTCTGCGTCATCGGCTTCACCGGTGCCTTCGCCATGGCCATGGGGCCGATCCCCTGGATCATCTGCTCGGAAATCTTCCCGAACAAGGTGCGCGGCCGCGCGATGTCGATCGCCACGTTCGTGATCTGGACGTCGTGCTACGTCGTCGCACAGACGTTCCCGATGCTGAACGACAACCCGCGCGTCGGGCCAGTCCTGACGTTCTGGTTCTACGGCTGCATCAGCCTGCTGACGTTCCTGTTCGTGCTCTTCGCCGTGCCGGAAACGAAGGGCCGTACGCTGGAGGCGATCGAGGCGGACTGGAAACGCGGCGCATGAGCGGCGGCAGCGCCTACGACAAGCAACCGGTCGTGGCGGTGCCCGGCCTCGGCGGGGCCTGCCGGAGCGGCTGGCCGGCGGTGACCGCCACCCTGCGCGCGGAGTTCGCGCGGCGGCGCGGCGCGGGCCCACGCCTGGTCGTCGCGGTCGAGTGCTATCCCGGGCTGCTGGACGAAGTCGAACGCGAGCTGCGCGCCGGCCTCGGGGCGGAGCATCTGCTGCCTACGCGCGACGTCTTCCTGCCGCCGGAGCGCGTGGACACCCTCTGCGCCCCCTGGCTCGGCGGCGACGATCCGCTGTGGGGACAGCTCGCTCCGCTCTCGCTGGCTGATTTCCTCGACCCGGCCAGGCTGCCCGCCTGGCGCGCGACGCTCGAGCGCCTCACCGGCACGCTCGTCGTTTTCGGCCCCGGCGCCCTCCTGGCCTGCACGCCCGATCTCGTGATCTACGCCGACATGCCGCGCTGGGAGGGCCAGCTCCGCCAGCGCCGCGGCCTGGTGGACAACCTCGGCGTACGCAACCGCGGCCTGAAACCGGGGTTGCAGTACAAGCGGTCGTTCTTCGTGGACTGGCGCGTCTGCGACCGCCTGAAGCAGGCGACGCTGGCGCGCTGGGATTACCTGCTCGACACCACCCTCCCCGGAGATCCGCGCCTGCTCGGCGGCGACGCCCTGCGCGCGGGGCTGGACCTCGCCGCCCGCCGCCCCTTCCGCGTCGTGCCGTTCTTCGATCCCGCCCCCTGGGGCGGGCGCTGGATGCAGCGGGTCTGCGGCCTCGATCCCGCCGTCCCCAATTTCGGCTGGTGCTTCGACTGCGTCCCGGAGGAGAACAGCCTGCTCCTCGGCTACGGCGACACAACGGTCGAGATGCCGGCGCTCAACCTCGTCTTCCACCGCCCGCGCGAGCTGCTTGGCGCCGCCGTGCATGGGCGCTTCGGGCCGGAGTTCCCCATCCGCTTCGACTTCCTCGACACCATGGGCGGCGGCAACCTCAGCCTGCAGGTGCACCCGACGGCCGCATACGCGCTGGAGCAATTCGGCCTGGCCTACACACAGGACGAGAGCTACTACCTGCTCGACGCCGGCGCGGGCGCGGCCGTCTACCTCGGGCTGCGCACCGGCGCCGACCCGCGGGCCTTCGTCGCGGACCTCGCGACAGCGCAGGCCGGCGGCCCGCCGTTCGACGCCGACCGGTATGTCAACCGCTGGCCCGCGCGCAAGCATGACCATTTCCTCATCCCGGCGGGCACCGTCCACTGCTCCGGCTCGCAGGCCATGGTGCTGGAGATCAGCGCCACGCCCTACATCTTCACCTTCAAGCTGTGGGACTGGAGCCGGCCCGGTCTCGACGGCCTGCCCCGCCCGATCAGCATCGAGCGCGGCCGCGCGGTGATCCGGTGGGAGCGCGACACGGCGTGGACCGCGGCGGAGCTGGTGAACCGCGTCACGCCGGTGGCGGAGGGGGCGGGCTGGCGCGAGGAGCGCACCGGCCTGCACGCGCTGGAGTTCATCGAAACGCGACGGCACTGGTTCACCGGCACGGCGCCGCACGACACGCACGCTACCGTCAACGTCCTCAACCTCGTCGAAGGCGCGGAGGCGGTGGTGGAGAGCCCGGGGGGCGCGTTTGCCCCCTTCGTCGTGCACTACGCCGAAACGTTCATCGTGCCGGCCGCGGTCGGCCCCTACACGATCCGGCCGCACGGCCCCGCCGTCGGCCGCACGTGCGCAACGATCAAAGCCTGCGTGCGGGATGAGGCTTGCCGCCAGGCGCGCGACGGGTGAGACCAGACGACGATTACGCCTGCCCGCAGACGCCGGTAACCGACACCCGTCCGTGGCCCGGCCCGTGACTTCCGACAGTGACGTCTGCAGGACAGACGTTGGGATCGGACGCCGGAAACGGATTACGATTAGGATTATGATTCAGATTATGAGGAGAGTAGAGAATCCTAATCGTAATCTTGATCCTAATCATAATCCAAGTGTTGAGCGGCTGACGCAGCGGAAGAAGTGACCGGCAATCCCAACAAGCCACCGCAACCTAGCTCGCGTCCCGCTCGCAGGTTGACTGGCGCCGTTGGCTGATCCAGAACTGAGAAAACCATGTACTCCACGGCAATAAGACACACTTCATGTTCGTTCTCTGAAGCAAAGCGGTAATAACCTTCGGCAAAAGAAGACAAGGGATAAGCACGTGAGAACCTCAGCAAACAAAAGCGTCTCTACTTGGCAAGGAAGCCGGCCAACATCTCTGCGACCAGACGGCAGTCTTCGAGCCGATCTCGGCGTGCGCACGCCTGCCGTGACTGCACAGCGATTCCCCTGCAGTTTGTCGCAGGGTCTGTCGCTGCCGTACGTGCTGGCGATTGTCCTTTGCATCGGGATCGCGTCGTCGTCGCGCGCGCAGGCGGCCGATCGGCAGCAGAAGCTCGACCGCCTGACGCAGCGTTCTCCCGACGCCGACACGGACAAGGGCGGCAAGCTTTCCGAGGACGAGGCCCGCCAATACGCCACCAAGCTCCGCGGCAAGGACAAGGCCCCGCCCACCTTCAAGAACGCCCGCGTCGAGACCTACCGAAAGATCGGCTCCACCGAGCTGAAGCTTTGGAT
>CAYOBW010000136.1:0-18133 GCA_964402115.1 uncultured Victivallales bacterium | reverse complement strand
CCGTTTGGGACTGCCGATTCGTCGGCAACGGCGATGAGCCGGATGAGGTGCTGGCCTGGGGGCGCGAGATGCTCCGGAACTACCATCCCGACCAGATCCAGACCGCGGACGATCGCTGGCGCTATGTGGAGGCGGTGAAAACCGACGTCAAGTACGGGTCGCAGGATCAGAAGTACGACATCCCCACGCTGGGGTTCTACCAGAATATCATCAATACCGGCGGCGTGTGCGGCCGGCGGGCGTTCTTCGGACGTTTCATCCTGCGCTGCTTCGGCATCCCAACCCTGGCTCGTCCCCAACCCGGCCATGCCACGCTGGTTCACTGGACGCCCGCCGGATGGGTGATCAACCTCGGCGCCAGTTGGGGGTGGGGCACGGTCGGGGGCGAGGCCGACACCGATTTCCTGGCGGTGACGCAGGCCAGGATGGTTGAGTCGGCCTACCCGGAGGTGCTGCGCGCCCAGTGGGTGGGCGCAGCCCTTGGCGAGAAGCAGGCGGCTGGTTTTGGTGCGGCGGCGACAGGCTTCTGGAATGGCGTGGCGCTCTACCGGCAGCGGGCGATCATTGAGAAGGCCAAGGCGGTGACGCTCGCCGCCGTCGGCACGGATATCGGCGAGGCAAATGAGTCCAGGGAGAAGGAGGCCGTCAAAGCAGCGGCCATGACCGAGGCGGACAGGAAGATCGTCGCCGGGCAGGACGGGGTGCTCACGATTCCGGCCGTGGCTTGCAGCAACCCGACGAACAGCACGGGGAAGATCCGCTTCATGAAGAGCTACCTGGGCGGGATGCAGATGCACTACAGCCGGCTCGGGAATGCCGAGCCGTTCGAGTACACCTTCGACGCACCCGCAGCAGGCAAGTATGCCCTCAGCGCGCGCGTGGTGACGGTGAGTCCCGACCAGCACCTCCTTGTCGCGGCCAATGATGCGAAGGAACCGGCGGACATCGCCGTCCCCTACACGATCGGCAAGTGGGAGCAGACCCAGCCGGTGGAGGTCGCGCTCGTCAAGGGGAAGAACGTGCTGCGGTTTACGCGGATCGATCCGGTCAAGGGCTTGACCATCAAGGATTTCACCCTCAAACCGCTGAAGTGACCCGGGGCTTCACGCCAAGGGCCATCCCGGAAGCAACCGATGAGCACACCCGTGAGAACAGCCCGCTCCACCCCCATCCAGCGTGCCGCCCCGTGCCTGCTCGCCGCTCTTGGGGCCATTGTCTCTCCAATCGTTGCAGGATTGTTGGCTGCGACGCCCTCCACGAGTGCGACCGCACGCGGTGAAGCAGGGCTTTCCGGCGAGGTGCTGGTGGCATCACCCGGCGACACGACTTACCGGGTGGATCCAGCGCAAGGGGATGACGCCAACCCCGTCGGCAAGCCCTGGAAAACCTACGGGAAGCTGAATTCCATCAAGCTGGCACCGGGAGACCGGGTGGTCATTTCACCGGGCGTTCAGGCGGAAACGCTCATGCCATCGGGTGCGGGGACCCGGGACAAGCCGCTCACCATTCAGTTTCTGCCCGGGGTTCACATCATTACCTCGCAACACGTGAGGCAGCTGCCGATATTCGTGTCAAATTCCCAGGACACCTCAGGGCCCAAGCCGGTCGGCCTGTTGGTGCGGAACTGCAAGCATCTGCGCCTTGTGGGCGGAGGCGTTGATGGGGAGGGGAAGACGACCATCCTCTATGACGGGCGGATGGTTCAGGTCTGGAATGACCATTCAGAGGATATCACGTTCACCGGATTGGTTTTCGATCTCAAGCGCCCCACGGTTTCCGAATTCCGGGTCCTTGAAACCGGGTCTGCGCATGCCGTGATTCAAATAGCCGAAGGCTCCGATTATGCCGTTGAAAACGGGAGGTTTCGCTGGCGGGGCGACTGGGGACCCGGCGCTTTCTGCCAGACACTTTTTCTGGAAGAAGGCCGCTGCCGTCGTTCCCGAACTCCGCGCGGCTGGGATGCGCCGGGTCAGATGGATGCAAGCGCGCAGGATCTCGGCGGCCGCAAGGTCCGGCTGGACTATCCTGACGGAGAAAGCGGGCTCAAGCCGGGGTATCAATACCATTTCCGCAACATCACGCGCGATTCGGTCGGCGTCCACAACTCCCGCAGCAAGGACATCGTTTTCCGGGACTGCGATTTTCAGGCCCTGACCGGAATGGGCTTCGTGAGCCAGTTCACCGAGAACATCATCTATCAGCGGGTGAACGTGGCTCCGCCCCGCGACTCGATCCGCACTTGCGCCGCGTGGGGGGACATCTTTCAGTTTTCCAACTGCAAGGGCGATATTCTGGTGGATTCCTGCCGTCTCTCCGGCATGCAGGATGATGCCATCAACTGCCACGGAACCTTCCTGCGCATCATCGAGAAGATCGGGGACAACCAGCTGCGCATGCGTTTCATGCACCCGCAGACCTATGGATTCGCCGCCTTTGCGCCGGGCGATGAGGTCGCCGTCGTCTGCCGCACCACCATGCGGGAATACGCGGACAACCCGCGCCGCACGGTGGCCGCCGTGGAGAGACAATCGGACAAGGATTGGCTGCTGACCCTCGACGGCCCTGCCCCGGCTTTCGACAAGGACGACGTCCTCGACAACCTCACCTGGCAGCCCAACATCACCGCTCGCAACAACCATGTCAGCGTGGATCCCGTGCGCGGTTTTCTCCTGAGTACGCGCGGCAGGACCATCGTCGAGAACAACACCTTTCGCCGCTGCGCCATGGATGCCATTATGATCGCGGGCGACGCCGCAAGCTGGTTCGAGTCCAGTCCGGTGCGCGATCTGCTCATCCGCGGCAACACGTTTATCGGCTGCGGCATCTCGATCGTCCCGCACACCCAATCAGACGATCCGGAGGAGCCCGTCCATGAGAACATCCGGATCACCGACAACGACTTCGACGGCGCGGGCGTGTCCGCCAGGAATGTCAAGGGGCTGACCATCACAGGCAACCGCTCCCTCGGCGGAGCTTTCCCCATCAAGCTCGAGCGCTCTTGCACCGGCGCCATAGTCGAGAACAATGAGCAGAGGAAATAACTCCGCACTTTCCATTCACAGTCCATGAAGCTCCCAATAGGAATCACGCTCGCCGCGGTCATTCTAACGGTCGCCGCTCACGCGCAGACCACCGATTTCTATGCCTGTTATACCCGGCTGGATTACGAACAGCCGCAGGACCCGGCGCTGCTCGGGCGGATTCCCGTCAACGCCGCCAGGGTGTTTGCCGGTGAGCAGGCGGACCGCGCCGACCAGGTTCCCCGGCCGCCCCAGGAGGGCAGCATCCGCTGGGGTCCATACGCCGACCTGATCGTGAACGTGGCCACGGGACGCCGCCTCGTGTTCGGCCGCACCGCAGGCTACCTTCCCTATCTCGAGACACCCAGGGGCAGGTTCACGCTCCAACCGCTCGCCGATTGCCAGCCGGACCCCCTGTGCCTATGCTCATACGTCGGCGTCGTCGAGGACCGCCCGGAGCGGATCGTCGTCCACTGGCGCCATGTGCCGGACCCCGCCAGCGTCGTGATGACGGAAGTCGTGCATGAGGTTTTCACCATCACGCCCGACGGCAAGGTGCGGCGCGAGGTCCGCGTCGGCACGCCGAAGATCGAGGATTTCATCGACCCGGCCAACGCGACAGTCCAAGAGCTCGATCTAACCGACGCCGGGGTTGCCGAGCGGTCGCTGACCAAGGCCGCGCGCTCGAACGCACTCATCCCGGCGGTGGCCGGCGCACCCGTCCGCAAGCCCCCCGCGCGGCGGCCGGCACTGTGGTTCCCATTCGACGATGGCCTCGCGGCGAACCGGGGTGAGGCGCGCGAAGTGGCGAACGGGACGCCCTGCCCCGTCACCGGCAACAAGGCCCTCTGGAAAAAGGGCGTCTCCGGCACGGCGCTGGCATTTGACGGATACTCTTCACAAATCGAGCTACCCAAGGCAAATGCCCCCGCCCTGACCGACGAACTGACCGTCGAGGCATGGGTTGCCCTCGGGGCCTACCCGTGGAACGACGCGGGGATCGTCCACTGTTCGGCGGGGCTGCCGATCGACCCGGAAGACTATAAGCACGGATACCGCGACCCCTATGTTTACCGCCCGTGGAACATGGAAGGCTACATGCTCGGCGTGGATCCCTACGGCCGGCCCATCTTCAAACTCAACGGGCGGCAAATCGGCGGAGGCGTGCTCGAACCGGCGGACACCGTGCCCGCGAGGGATGTGCTGCCGACCTACCGCTGGACCCATCTGGCGGGCACTTACGGCAAAGGCCGGATGAGCCTCTACGTTGACGGCAGGCTGGTCGCGTCCGAACCCGCGTCCGGCCCGCTTGTGCTGCCGGACAGGAGCGTGCTCATCGGTCTCAACGGCGACGCCCAGCGGATTTCCGACCCTGTATCCCACAGCAAACGGGCGGCTAACAACAACCTGCCTCTCGTTTACGGCATCGAGGGGCTCATCGACGAGGTGAGGATCCACGCCCGGGCGCTTTCGGCCGATGAAATCCGCGGTTCCTTCGAGGCGTTCTGCCCGCCGCCAGCCGCAGTGACCGCGCCGGACCTGGAACGACGCGCCCTGCCGGGCACGGTCACCGGCCAGCCGGCGGCGAAGTTCGGCGCGTCGTGCGCGACGCTGAAGTATCACGAACTGTGGGACAACCTGTGGCGGTCAGACCCGTATCGTGACATCGTGGTGCGCTTCGACACGGTCCCGGGACGCGTGGCGTTCTGGCAGGGGATCAATTCCGGCTCCGGATGGGTCACCGAAAACAACAAGTGGATGGCCGATCAAAGCTGGGAAATCGGCGGCCCGCACGGTTGCGCCGAGCACATGGCCGACAAACGCGGACGCTTCAATCACGTCCGGCTCATCGAGAACACCGACGCCCGCGTGGTGGTCCACTGGCGCTATGCGTCCATCGATGTGGGCTACGTCTTCGGGCGGACGGGCGTCTGGGCCGACGAGTATTATACGATCTACCCCGACGGCGTGGGCGTCCGCTGCGTCGAGGGCATCAGCGGCGGCTGGCACGACACGCAGTTCCTCTCCGAGCCGGGCACGACGTGCCTGGACAACGTCGACCTCACGGCCCTGACCGTAGCCGACACGAACGGCCGCAGCGCGGATCTAACGTGGCGGCTTCCCAACCACGTTCCCGCCAACCCGCTCAAGGACGCCTGCATCAAGCGGATCAACTTCAGGTCCAAGTGGAAGGTCTTCGCCATCTATCAGGAGGGGGCCGAGATCAACCAATGGGGCGCGCAGGAGCAATCGAAGCACACCCCCGACCCCTTCGCCGGCCCGTGGAACCACTGGCCGGTGGGGCTCAATCCCTCCGACGGCCGCTATGCGGTCTCGTCCGACCGCGTGACGCACGCCGCCCTCGGCGGCGCCGACCGGACCGGCAGCACGATCCTCCACGGCTTCACCGACCAGCCGGCCGCGAGCCTCGCGGCGCTGGCCAAGTCGTGGAACCGCCCGCCGGCGGTCGAGGATTTACGCAATGGCGCAGCCAAGGGCTATGACCGCAGCCAGCGCGCCTATGTCCTGACAGCCACCACCCGCCCGGTCTCTCTGACCCTGCGGGGCTCGAAGGACTCGCCGATCCACAACCCCTGCTTTGTCATCGAGAACTGGGACAGCGCAGCCGCGGCACGCGTCACGATCGACGGCAAGGAGGTCGCGCCGGGCAAGGCCTTTCGGCAGGGAGTCGTCCGTACCCCCAGCGGCGGAACGACGATGATCCTGTATTTTGACCTGCAGTCCGAGTCCCCCACCCGCTTTGACATCCGCGAGGCAGGGAGTTAGCGCTCTCCAGTACGGCGCGCCGCCGCGAGCGATATCATGTCCAGAACGCCTCTCTTGAGTCACAGTAACCCTGTTTTGCGCCACGCGGCCTGAAAGGGCCCCCGTTGATCCCGTATTCTCATGAGACGCGGCCCCTTGGGCGGCCCGGCCTGTTCACCGGATCACCAGCAGAGTGCCTGGAGGCTTGGGCGGAGGAGGCGGAGGAGGCGGCGGGGGTGGATCGGAAGCCGTCTCGATCGTGAGTCATCGTAAGCCGCATAGGCAGTGGTGGCATGCTTCAGCGGGTCTTCCAGAGCACACAGCGCATAACCATCTGCCCCTCCGGCGCTTCGCCGCCGAACCCCGGCGCCGCCGTCCCCGCAACGCCGGGGTTCCACAGCCTCAAGGGGCCGCCATTGTTGTCGACCTCGAAATGGCGCCAGATGTCCAGCGCCGGCTGCGGGTACTTGTGCTGACCGTCAGCGTGTCGAAGGGCACATCTAGAACCGGCGCGGCAGGCGCCGCGGCGCACCCCGTCGTTAGCAGCAGCCCGCTAATCCACTGTTTCCTCGTAATGTCGTCGGCTCCCTTTCCTGCTCCGGCTCCACGTCTCGGCTCTCGACCCCTAGCGTACGATGAAGATGGTCGCCGCTGGCTCGATGGCGATCGCCGTCCCGCTGTTGTAGCCGTAGTTGATGGCACTGCCGGCCGGCAGGCCGTTGACAACGCCGAAGGTGCCCGTCAGCGCACCATACGTGGCGATCACGTACGGCGGCGTGGGGCGCGCACCGGAGAAAGCGAGATTAAGCGTCGCACCCGTGATGTTCAGCGCCCCGCCCACAGCCAGCACGTCGCGCGTGGGCGTCTGGCTGCCGTCGATCTCGATCGCCAGCTTGCCACCCACGGCGATAACGACGTTGGCAGCCGTCAGGGTTCCCGTCGACGCCCCCGGGGCGAGGGTACCGCCGGACAGCACGCTGAGCGAACCACCGAGGGTGCCCGTGCCGCCCAGGGTGCCACCGTTGTTGATCGTCACCACGGCACTGGGCAGCGAACTGCTAACCCGCAGCGTACCGTTGTCGACAGCCGTGGCGCCGCTGTGGGAGTTGGCGCCAGCCAGGATCAGCGTGCCCGTGCCGGTCTTGGTCAGGCCGCCACTGCCACCGATTGCGCCGCTCAGCGTCAGCGCGGCCGCTCCGCTGTCCACCTGGAAGGTACCCGTGCCGCCCGTCGCCATCGTGAAGGCCTTGGTACTGCTCGCCGTACCGCCCGTGTAGCGCAGCATGCCGGTCTGCCCGCCCGTGTCGCCCAGAGACACCGCCGCCGCGCTGTTGCCGAGCGGACCGTTGGCGCTCGCGTTGTTGACCAACGGCACGCTCAGCGTGCCGTTGCGAACGGTTAAAGCACCACTGTACGTGCTGTTTGGATTCGTCAGGGTCAGGGTGCCACCATCCACAGTCACCTTGGCGCCGGTATTCGCATTGCAGTTGATCGCGCCGGTAATCGCCCAGCTGCCGGCGCCGGATTTCGCGATCCACAACCCCTTGTCCCACCCGTTGGGGTGGTCGTTAATCGCCGTCAGGTTGCCGACAATCGTGTTACCGGTGGTCGTGCCGCTGAGCGTCAGCGTGGAATCAGGCTGGCCATAGTCGGTGTCTCCCCTAACCGTGGCCAGCGTCAAACTGACCGCCGTTGGATTAAGCGTCGCGCTGACATTGCGCAGTCTGAAGTCACCCAGCGCAAGACTGCTGCCGGCGCCACCGGTGACGGTCAGCGTGCCGGACAGTGTAGCCGCCACGACGTCGCCCAGGGTCAAGGCCGTGCCCGCGCCGTTCACGTCGAGGGTCGCGCTGCCGCTGAGCGTGAAGCCGCGGTCAATGGAGACCGTGCCGCCGGTATAGCGCAGCGTGCCGCCGGCAAAGAGCAACCCGCCCGCCCCCGCCATCGGGTAGCTGCCGATGTTGCAGTTCGCCCCGGCGTTGGCCAGGCTCGCAACCGACAGCGTGCCGCCCTCGAGCTTGGTGCTGCCGGCATACGTGTTGGCGCCGCCCAGGACGAGCGTTCCGTCACCGCCCTTGGAGAGTTGCCAGGCCGTGGCGTCGTTGGCAAGCGTGGACGAGACCGTGGCGGTCAACCCCGCGGCGACGTGCGCGGCGGACTCCGCCGTCAGGCGCAAGGTGCCACCCGCCAACGTGACCGTGCCTTCCTCGAAGACAAGGCCGCTGGTGTCGTGCGTGCCGTCCACCGTGACCGTGTAAGTCCCGATGGCGTCGGAGCCGGCGGCAAAGATGGCCGGCTGGCCGGCCGGCCAGGACGAAACGCTACCGCTGCCGTCGTCGAGGCTGTTCCAGTACGTGCTAACCGCGTCCCAGGTCCCGGCCGGCGAGGCGCTGCCGGCGCCGGCCGTGGCGCCGTTCAGATCCCAGTAGCCCGACGGAGGCGGCGGAACCGTGAGGACCCCATTGCCGCTCGCGCTCATCCACGACACGTTGTAGTCCACACCCGCCAGTCCGACCCGACCGTACGTCCCATAGGGCTGCTGCACGCCGTTCAGGAAGAGCTTCGCGATCGTGTCGTTGGCGTCCAAACGCAGCCGGTTCGCTCCGTCGCCGAGCGGCCCCAAGCCGTTCAGGTACAGCGACGCCGTGTCGGCCATCGCGTTCGCCGCGCCGATGTGGAGTTGCGGGCTGAGGTTCGAAGTGTGGTTGACCGTCACGTTGCCGGTGCCGAGCGAACCGGCGGCATTAGCCCGCAGGGTCCATTGGCTTCCCCCCCGTCCCGACAGCGCGTTGAGGATGAGCTCGGAGAAGCCATTGGCCGTGCTCAGCGTCTCCGGGTTTCCGGCGTTGCTCTGGAGCGTCAGTCTATACGCTCCCGTGATCCCCTGGCCGAATGTCGAGGTGGCCGGAGTCTGGGTTGAATCGCCGAACGAGATCGTGGCGTTCCCGTTCAACTGGATGGCCGGGAAACTGGGTGTGCCGCCCATGCGCGTACCGATCACCGCACCGCTGCCCATGAAGATCGTCGTGGACCCCACCGCCCCGAGAGAGTTGTAGCTCGTCTGGTAGCCTGCTGTGGTAGTCCATCCGATCTGCAGTGTCCCGTTGATCGTCAGATTGCCGGTGTAGGTCGGTGTCGGCGTGGTGTCCGCCTTCCAGCAGCAGGTCAGCTTGCCGACGGGGATGACCGCGTTCATCTGGCCGGTCGGAACACCATTGTTCCAGTTGGCTGCGTTGTTCCACGTGTCGGCATTCGACGTATTGGGGCCAGTGTACGTGGTCGTGACCGCCTCCCGGATCGTGACGTTCCAGGTCGCGTCGTCGGCGATCCCCGCGAAGGCGTTGCCGTTCAGGTCCTCTACCGCAGTCGCGTCGATGCGGACGGCGTAGTGCCGCCCCACCAGCAGGTCCGCCGCCGGGTTGATCGTGAGGAGCGCCCCGGCGGCCGACACCCGCGTGTCAGGCAGCGTGATCGTCGTGTCGGTCGCCTGGGTCAGATTGCGGATCGTGATGGTCCCGCCGGCGACGAGCGCGATGTTCTTGTTGAACGTCGCGACCAGGTTGTCGCCGGGTTCCACGCCGGTGGCGTTGTTCGCGGGATTCAGGGCCACGATCGCCGGCTCGATTTCGGTCGTCAAGCGCCAGGCCGTGTCGGCGGCGATGCCGGCGAAGTGGTTCCCCCACACGTCCTCCACGGCGTTACCGTCCACCAGCACGGCATACGTGTCCCCGAACTCCAGGTTCGACGCCGGATTGATCGTGAGTTGTGTCCCAGCCGCCGAAATCCGCGCGTCGGGCAGCGTGATCGCCGTCGCCGTGTGGTCGGTCAGATTCGTGAGCGTGACGACCCCGCCGGGGATCAGCACAATGCTCTCGTCGAACGTCGCGACCAGGTTTCCGGCCACGGGGGAGTCCGGCGTGTTGCTGGCAGGGCTCAGGCCGGTGATCACGGGCGGGATCGCGTCGGCGGCCGCGACCGTGAAACGCCATGTGCCGGTGCCGGCAATCCCGGCATACGCGTTCGCGACCGTGTCGGCGACCGCATGCGCGTCGATCAGCACGGCGTACGTGTCGCCGGCGTCCAGGTTCGCCGCCGGATTGATCGTGAGGTTCGTGTCGCCGGTCACCGTCACCTGCGCGTCGGGCAGCATGATCGTGGTCGCCGTCTCAGCCGTCAGGTTCGTGAGCGTGATGACCCCGCCATTGACCAACACGATGTTCTCGTCGAAAGCTGCCACCAAATTCGCGTTGGGCGCGACGCCCGCGGCGTTATTGGCGGGGCTGAGCGCGAGCAACGCCGGTGGACGGTCGCTGGTAAAGCCCGTGTTGGGCGTCGCCCAGATGTTCGTCACGGCGTTCGACGCGACCAGCGTGTAGTAGTAGGGGGTGTCGGCGATGAGCGACGAGACCGAGCCAGTGACCGAGTGTCCCACCACGTTCGTAAACGTGCCGACCAGCACGCTCGCCGCATCGCCGTCCGCCAGCCAGGCCGCGGCGTCGGCATTGTCGTTCGGGCCGTAGTACGCGTAGACGGTGAACACCGACTGCGTCGCGTTCAGCGTTCCCACCAGGTCGGCTGTTGTCGCCGTGATGTTCGTCGCCGCGGTGTTGGTGATGGAGAAACCCGCGCCGGCGGGGGGCAACTCCTCGTTCGTAAGTCCGTACAGGTGGTAGGTGCCGGAATCGCCTGCCTTCATGTTGACATAGACAGTCAGGGTGCTCACACCGGGCGACAGCGCATAGTCGCAGGTCAGCGCATAGACCTGCGAGAATGTGCCAAAGCTCGGATCCGGCTGGCTGGCATCGTCCGCCTCGAACGCGGCGGTGTGCTCGGCGCCGGAGATGTCCGAACCAACCCCGTCGGTATCGAAGCCGATGTTTTGCCCGCGGATGCTCCCGGCCGTTGTCCCCCACTGGCGATTGTAGAGTCGGAACCGATAGGACGTCCCGGGGGTTAGGCCGGTGAGCGTGATGATCCCCGTCGCGTCATTGTAGTTCATGTCCTCGACGAGATCTTCCATGTGGCAGTAGGCGGCGCCGTTGAGGTAGGGCGCCGCATCGCTGCTGCCGCTATGAGCAGTGGGAATCGTGGTCGTTCCCGTCCCGATCGTCGCCGCTGTCCCGGCGATGGAACCGAACGTCGTACCTCCGGCTTGGAACTGCACGCCGTTGATCAGCGCGCGGGGGCTGTCCGAGCCAAAATCGACGGCGTGCGTGTACGTCGTGGTGTCGCTAATGCCGCAGTCCGCGTCCCCTGTAATAGGATGGTAGGTGATACCCGCCGCTCCGGTCCCCGCTGGCGCCAGCGTCGTGAACGTCGCCGGGGCCGACCAGACCTCGCCGACGCCGTTTGCGGCGTAGGTGCGATAGGTGTACGTAACGCCGTAGAGCAGGCCGGCCAGGTTGCAGGAGAAGGGCACGCCTTCGGCGACCGCTCCGGCGTCGAAGACGTGCGTGGCATCCCAGTTGTGCGTCGCGCCGCCGTCGTTGTCCCCGAAGTAGATGCGCACGTGGGTCAGGGCGCTGTCGCCGTCGGAGACGACCTGGCCGTTCAGCGTGGCCGTGCCGATGCCGAGTCCCGTCGCCCCGCCGGCGTTGTTGACCGTGGGGACCTGGAAGACGGTGAAGCGCCACGCCGTGTCGGCCGCAATCCCGGCAAAGTTGTTGCCGGCCGGGTCCTCGACCGCGTTCCCATCAATCAGAACGGCATACGTGTCGCCGAGCTCGAGGCTGGCCGACGGGTTGATGGTCAGGACGGCGCCCGCCGCAGAAACCTGGGCGTCCGGAAGCGTGATCGGCGTCGCCGACGCGTCGGTCAGGTTCATGAGCGTGACGACCCCGCCCGCAATGAGCTGGATGTTCTCGTTGAACGTGGCGTTCAGGTCGGCGACGGCATTCACGCCGGTCGCGTTGTTGATGGGACTGAGGCTCGCGACGGTTGGCGGGAAGGAGTCGCCCCCGGAGATGACCAGTTCCAGGTTGTTGCCGTTGATCTGCAACGTGCCGGTCATGCCGGCAAACGGGCCAGAGAGATCGGCGCCGTCGAGCGAATCGCCGCCATGGATCCCGCTGCTGGTGATCAAGGTGTAGGTGCCGACCTCCACGCCGCCGAGGTCGGTGAACACGAAGTCACTGAACCCGAGCGCGCCAGCCCCGATGGCCAACGTGCCGCTGACGGCGACCCGGTCGTTCGGCCCCGCCTGCGCATCGAGCTCGAAGTTGAGCTTGCCCGTACCCGCGGCCATCGCGGAGATATCGAGGTTGCCCCCGATCGCCAGCGTCCCCGCCGCCGCGCCCGGCGCCAGGCTGCCGGCACTCGCCACGGTCACGGAACCGCCGATGGCGCCGCTGCCGCCCAGCGTGCCGCCGTTGACCGCCACCGCGCTGCCGCTCGCCAGCGACCCGGGGCTGTTGACCAGCAACGCGCCGGCCTCGACGGTGGTCGGCCCCGTGTACGTGTTCACACCGGTCAGTTCCAGCGTATTGGCGCCGAGTTTCCGCAAGCCGATGGCGCCGCCGCCGGTGCCGCCGCTGTTGGCGATGTTGTCCGCCACCGCGAACGTCGACGGCGACGCGTTGGCGGTGTCGAAGGCGATCTTCGAACCCGACCGCAAGCCGTTGTTGTTGATGCCGACCGCGAGGTTGGCCAGCAAGGTGGTGATGTCGCCGGTCGTGAATTCGCCCGGGCCGCCGACGTTCAGCGCCAGCGTGCTGCCGGTGTTGACAATGATCAACGTCTTAAGCCAGTTGGCCGGGTTGTTGTTGTACAGCGAGACCTGCTTGGCGAACTGCAACGTGCCGCCGCTGGCGCTGATCGTCGTCACGCCACTGTACGTGCTCGCGCCGGAGAGTAAGAGGGTGCCCGTGCCGTTCTTGGTCAGCGTCCCGGTGCCGGTGGTGATGGGGCCGCTCACCGCCGTGTTGCCGTTGCCCGAGAACGTGAGGGTTCGGTTTGCGCCGCCAATGCCAGCGAAGGTGGTGGTGCCCGCAGTGGTGTTGAGGGTGATAATGCGGTTGGCGTTTAACGTCGTGGTGCCGCTCAGGGTCAGCGAGCCGGTGCCGGCTATGCTGAAATCGCTGTTCGCGGCGACGGTGTTGGCGATAACGACGGTTCCCGAGGCTCGGACCGTGCCGGCGCCGGCGATGGTCAATGTGCCGGAGCCGAGGGCTGTCGCGCTACCGATCACGAGCGTGCCCCCGTTGAGAGTGGTGCCGCTGGTGTAATTGTTGTCGGCAGAAAGAACGACTGTGCCGGAGCCGCCGACAGTGAGGGTTCTGGCACCGGTCAATGCGTTGGCGTTGGCCATGGTGAGCGTCCCGCCGCCGCCGCCGAGGCGGTAGGCCGTGCCGTTGGGCGTCAGTGCGCCGGTGTAGGTCACGCTGCCGACCGCGCCGAGCGAAGCAGCCGTCAGGCTGGGCGTGTTGAAGTTGAAGGCCGTGCCGTCATAGTTGTCCGCGGCGACCGCGCCCGCCGAGGCGGCCACGATCCGGCCCAACAAGGCGGCGGGAATGTTGCCGGCGCCGAAGGACGAACCGAATACCACCGTACCTGCGGCGTTGACCGTGACGTTGCGCGTCGTGCCGTTGATGGCGGCCGCCGATTCAAACCGGATGGCGCCGCCGTTGATGGCCATGCCCCCCGTCGCCGCGCTGTTATCGCCGGAGAGCGCCAGCATGCCAGGGCCAACCTTGGTCAGTACTCGGGGCGTGGCGTCTTGGGTGAACGGGGCCGCGACCGTCGCAGTGAATAGCGAGGGGACATAGACCTCGGAATTGGCGGTCAAGCGGAGTTGCGGCGACGCCCCGGCCGCCAGCGTGACCGTTCCTTCCTCGAAGGTCAGGCCACTGATGTCTTGCAGACCGTCCACGGTGACGATGTAGCTTCCCGTGGCGTCCGTGCCGGCAGCGAAGGTTGCGACTCGTCCCGCCGTCCATGCCGCTGCCGTCCCAGTGCCCGCGGAGACGGGGTTCCAAAGCGTGTTTGCCGCGTTCCAGAGGCCGGCCGGCGTGGCGCCGCCCGCTCCGGGTGTGGTGTCGCTGATGTCCCAGTAACGCTTGTTGTCGACGGCATCCACTTGCACGTTGTCGATCAATGCTGCTGATGTAGCTCCGATCAGCCGGATGCCGATATCCTTTCCCAAGTCCGCGCTGGCGTCACTCGCCGTGAAACTGAAGCTGTCGCTCTGCGACATGTTGTTCGAGGTTGCAGTGCCGGTTCTTGAAGCGAGCAGTGTACTGCCGGAAGGCGTGGAACGACAGTCATCGCGGGCAGCCCCCGTGCCAAACGCGATCAGTTGCACGGTGTAAGCGGTGCCGGGCGGACTTCCCAGGTCTGTCGCCACATTGAACGAGATCGTGTAGGTGACATTGGCGGCAAGCACACCGATCACGCCAGCGCCGGTCGTAAGACCGGAGTTGGTATACCTGAAACAATAGGCCTGATTATTCCCAGCGGGTGCGGTGAAGTTGCCTGAGCTCTTGTTATTCAGACCGTGACGGCTTGCATTGTACCCCTGGGCGGCAGCCACCCAGCCGGAGGGGAGTGGCGGCTGCTGGTCATACCCCGTGACCGTCGGGCTCTCGAAGTTCGCGGTGAACACCACCGCCGCCTGCACCGCCCCGGTGGCCAGCCCCACCATCACCGTGATCGCCATGGCTGCCCGCGTGTGTTGTTTCATGACTGCGTCTCCTTGTGGTCGGGTCCGAGTTTGACATCACTACCGCAGTAAAGGGCAAACACGTAGGCGCCGCTGATCCCAGGGCCAAAGGTCGGGGTCGAAGACGGCTGGGTCGAGGAGCTCAGACACCAGCTGCCGTTACCCAGGAGTTCGATGGCCGGGATGCCGGGCGAGCCGCCCATCCGCATGTTGATCAGGGAACCCTCGTGCATGAAGATGGTCGTGGCCCCGGGCGTGCCGAGCGCGTTGTAGGACAGGAGCAACGCCGTCGTCCACCCGATCCCGACCTGCGCACCGGCTTCAAGGGTCAGATTGCCCGTGTAGGGAGGCGTGCTTTGGCGCCACGCGGTCGCCAGTTTCCCGGCAGGAATGACCACGTTATCCGCTCCGGATGGAACCGGGCCGGTATCCCCGCTCGCCGTCAGGTTCCACTTGTCGGCGTTGCCGGTGTTCGGACCGATGTAGGTGGCGGTCTGAGCCAGTCCGGAACCCGCCGTCAATCTCACGACCACGGTCAGCGCGAACCTCGTCTTCAAGGCGCTCCGCTCGTTCACGATCTGTCTTTTCGGTTGGACGCTGGTCGGGGAAGCGGTGGGCTGCGCTTCCGCGCCACGCGCCCTTGGCGCCAAGACTGGACCGCCGGTGCGGCGCCCAGCAGAGCGAGACAGCAAGAGAGGCTCGCCGACCAGCGTCATCACCCCCCAGCCGGCAAATGACCCCGCGAGAGGCATTGTCGCGCCACTGACCATTCCTGTATTCTCGCAGATTCTCGCGGAAGATGGAATAGGCTTGAAATGCACTTGTGCGACATTTGCATACTGAAATGCGACAAAGCAAACGGAAGACCGCAGGAAATGCCAGGCGCCGCCCTGCCGCTCATCCGGGATCCGAGAAGGGGCGGGGAGACGTTTGTGACAGGATTGCTTGCCTGGGCTGGCGTTTTCCCGTCCAGGAGCTCGCCCAGCCCTTCGGCCGTCCGGAAACCGACCCGTTCGTACCCCATGTCGATGCTGGTCAATAAGGCCCGTGCAGCTTTCAACTCTCACTTGTCGCAAATACGGGCACATTTGTCGCACTCCAAGAACCAGGTCGGGTTGTGGCGATGGCGCTAATGTAAGACGCTAACCGTGGAAGTCTTGATAAGAGTTGCGTATACAGGATTAGCGCTCAGCTTTTGCTGCCTGAACCCTGCACGGTTGAACGCGTGGTTGCTGGCGGCCGGCAGCTGACGTTTCCGGCAGGAGGGGGGCGCTGCAATGCAGCAGGCCGCAGCAGGCAATGCCGGGGCAGCCGCGAAGGCGGCCGGAAGGATGGCCCGCACGAGCATCCGCAACGGCTGGGGACTGCCAACCGCCCTGGCGCTGCTCGCGTTGCCGGCAGCTGCACTGGCGCAAACCCACGCAGAGCTCGCCAACCTGGCGCCCAGCGCCGGCACGCTGGCGCCCGCCTTCGCCAGCAACACCTTCAGCTACGCGACCAGTGTGCCCGGGCCGATCACGACCATGACCGTGACGCCAACGGCGGCCGACACCAACGCAACGATCACGGTGAACGGCAGTCCCGTCGCTTCGGGCCATCCCTCCGGCGCCATCAGTCTCAACCCGGGAAACAACGCCATCGCCACCGTGGTCGTTTCAGCGGATACGGCCGCGACAAATACCTACACCCTCAGCGTCATGCGCAACGCCCCCGTGATCTATGAGCCGTTCGCCGACAGCGATGCCACTTTGAATGGAAACACTCCGGGCACAGGTCTAAGCGGCAAATGGTTGGCCGCGACGATATTCAGCGTCACGCCCGGCAGTCTGACCTACGGCACGCTGCCGGTCTCCGGAAACAAAGTCACCTATGTGAGTCCTTTTGCCAACGCCGCCAGCTCCGTCGCTATCGGGCCCGCTCTGAGCGCCGCCGGCTTGCTTGCAGACGGAGCGACGCTCTGGTTCAGCATCGTCGTGAACACACCCCCCACAGCCGGTATCAATCCCGACACGGGTTTTGCCATCGGGACAGATGCACTTGGAAGCGGGAACAATCTCCCCATGCCCGCGGGCGGCCAGGGCATCGGGTGGACGATCAAGCAGGGCAAATTGCAGGCAAGCACCTGGAACAACGGTGTTTCACGGGGAAACACTGGCCCCGCCGTCAACGCGAGCACCACAATGCTCATCGTCGGTGAAATCGTCTGGGGAGCCGACGGCACGGCCAACGATACGATCAACCTCTACCTGCCGGACACGGGTCTGTCGAAAGGTCCGGTCGTGAACACCCGGACCGCCGTACTGAACCAAGCGAACTTCGACACGATTACTTCCTCCTTGAAAGTCAATGCGGGGTATGGGTTCGACGAGATCCGCTTCGGGGCGACCTATGCGGCCATGGTCGGCGTCAGCCCTGCTTACTGGGACCTCGACGGCGCCACGGCCGGCGCGGGCAGCGTCAGCCCGGCCGGAACGTGGGACGGGAGCAATACCTATTGGAACACCGACTCCACCGGCGGCGGAGGAGGGTCAATCGACGCCTGGACGGCAGGGCAGACGGCCTGCTTTGCCGCCGGCAAGGATGCCACGGGCGCCTACACGGTGACGGTGGACGGGGTCCAGGATATCGGCGATCTGAGCTTCGAGGAAGGTGCGGTGACGCTGTCGGGCGGTGGGCTCCGGATGACGGCCGACATGCGGGTTTCCGTTGACCCGAACCTGACCGCAACCATTGGGTCTCCGCTCTCCCATGATCCCACGGCCCGGCAAATCTCCAAGACGGGTTCGGGCACGCTCGTCCTCGCCGGCGCGAACTCCTACACCGGCCCCACCACCGTCAACGCCGGCGTCTTGCGGCTCGGCGCCGACAACACGCTCGACGCGGACAACAACGTCGTTCTGGCGGGCGGGGCGCTGGACATGGGCGGCTTCAGCAACCGGCTCGGCACGCTGGCCGTGACCGGTTCCGGCTCCCTCGTGCTCGGTGCGGGGAGCCTGAGCTTTCTTGACAGCTCGGCGCTCGCCTGGCCGGGAACGCTGACCCTGCTGGGCAGGCTTGGCCCCCGTGCGGTGCGTTTCGGCGCCGGCGCCAGCGCCCTGACGAGCGCGCAACTGGAGAAGATCAGCATCGACGGGAGCCCCGTTGGCATCGACGCCGAGGGCTACCTGGTCTCGGGCCTGGGGGGTATGGTACTCATCGTCCGGTGAAACACGATCAACTGCCGTTTTCAGGATGAAGCAGGGTGTGAGATACAGCAGCCGACAGTCGGCGAGTTCGGATGGATCGCGAAGGCGGTCAGGAGGAATGCGGGCATGAAAACCAGAAACGTATTGGCCCTCACGATCGCGATCGCCGGGCTCGCGCTAACCGCCGCCCCGGCCAACGCGGCGATCACGATCGTCGGCAGCACCGTCAAGGGCTTCGTCGATTCAACCAAGACCCAGTTTGCCACCACGCACCTCGGAACAACCTTGGTGAGCTACAACGCCACGGGCGTGAGCAAGCTGGTGGTTGTGTTCGGCAGCGAGCCGGGAAACAACAACCAAGTTCTTACCATCACCGGGGTGAAGTTCAATGGCGTCGCACTCACCAAAGCGGTTAACGACAATACCCGGGTCACTGCCAGTTATGACGATGGCATGTCTGCGCCGCATGAGGAGGCAATGCAGTGGGAGATAAGGAGATAGGGAGA
>CAYOBW010000135.1:0-18235 GCA_964402115.1 uncultured Victivallales bacterium | reverse complement strand
TGAAGGCGGGCAGCACGTGCGCTGCGCTGGGGATCAACTGCGACTTCGCGCCGACGTTCCTGGAGGTCGCCGGCGCGCCGGTGCCGCAGGACATGCAGGGGCGCAGCCTGGCGCCGCTCATGCGCGGCGCGCGGCCGGCCGACTGGCGGACGAGCTTCTACTACCGGTACTACCACGATCCGGGCGATCACGACACGCGCGCTCACTACGGCGTGCGGACCGAGACGCACAAGCTCATCCACTTCTGGAAAGCGGACCAGTGGGAGTGCTACGACCTCCAGCAGGATCCCGACGAGTTGCGCAACATCTACAACGACCCCGCTGCGCAGGCGGTCGTGGCCCGGCTCAAAGCCGAGCTGCAGCGCCTCAAGCGCACGCTGGCCGACAACGACCAGTACGCCGACGTCAAGGACTGGCCCAAGGGCAACGTCGGTGGGCGCGAGAAGAAGCCGGCGCCGAAAGGCGCGGCGAAGGCGGGCGCCGGGTAGTTGCCGTCAGCCTGCCGAGCGGGAAGGGGACGAAGGGACGGGATGCCGTGCACGGGCGCTGGGCAGCCGCGACACGACGAGGACGGCGAGCAGTGCGACTGCGCTGACCGGGCCGAGGCCTGACGGCAGGTGCTGGCAGGCGGGGGCGGTCGCGGCGATCGGGCTGGCGACGAGCAGCCAGTCCAGCACGGCGCCGCACAGCAGGGCGGAGACCGCCACGGTGCCCAGGTAGACGACCGTCGCCCGCACCCCCATCATCCGCCAGATCGCCACGATGGCGGCGGCGTTCGTGGCCGGCCCGGTCATCAGGAAGACCATGGCCGCGCCGGGGGAGACGCCCTTGGCGATCAGGGCGGCGGCGATCGGCACTGACGCCGTGGCGCAGACGTAGAGCGGGATGCCGAACAGCAGCATGAGGAGCATGGCGCCGAGTCCGCCGCCCGCCACGGCGGCGAGGCTGTGCTCCGGCACGAAGGCGCCGATCAGGCCGGCCACGCCCACGCCCAGCAGCAGCGACGGCCCCAGGTCGCGCGGCAGGGTGATGAAGCCGTGCCGCAGCGCACGCCGCCAGGCCGCTGGCCGCGGGCCGTGCCGGGCGCAACAATCGCCGGCACAGGCCGCCGGGGTGGGAGTCGGGGCCAGTCGCGTCCTGTCGCACGCTTCCAGCAGCATCCCCCCCAGCAGGCCGCTGACCAGCGCGGCCACGGGCCGGAAAATCGCGAACACGGGTCCCAGCAGGCTGTAGGTGACGAGGATGCTGTCCACCCCGGTCTGCGGCGTGGCGATCAGGAACGCGGTCGTCGCGCCGGCGCTGGCGCCGTGCTGGCGGAGCGAGGCGGCCACGGGCAGCACGCCGCAGGAACAGAGGGGGAGGGGCACGCCGAGTGCGGCGGCTTTGAAGACAGGTTTCCAGCCCTGTCCGCCGAGGTGTGCCTCGACCCAGGCCGGCGAGAGGAACATGGACAGCGCGCCCGCGCAGGCGAAGCCGAACAGCAGGTAAGGCGCCATCTCGCCCAGCGTTTGCCAAGCGGCGCCCAGAACCAGCGAACCGATGTGTACGATGTCAGGCATGCGCGTTCCTTATTGCACTTAGCCTAGAGCGGAGGCATCGGTCTGTCCACGGGAAAGGCGGGACCGCGTGCTGCGGGAGTTGCTCGACAATCCAACGAGCGTCCTCAAACTGGCCGATTGGCCCCACGGCCACCCAGCCCGAACCGATCCTTCCGCGGGCAAGGGGGGACAGGGACGGTTAGCCGACCATTTTTCCATTTTGCCGTCATCCGCCGATTCCTGTAGGCAAACGGCTGGGAAATGCGTAGAGTCGCTACCGTGAATCAGTCATTGCCGGTCATTATTCAGGGCGGCATGGGCGCTGGAGTTTCCAACTGGAACTTGGCCCGTGCTGTGTCTTTGCTTGGTCAGCTGGGCGTCGTGTCGGGGACAGGGTTGGATCAGATTCTGTGCCGGCGTTTGCAGGACGGCGACCCGGAGGGACATGTGCGCCTTGCGTTGGAGCACTTCCCGTTCCCCGCTATCGCCAAGCGAATTCTGGATGCCTATTTCATCCCCGGCGGCCGGAAGCCTGGTACGCGCTACATTTCGGGCGGCATGCACACGCTGGAGGGGCAGACTATGCCCCAGGAGTTGTGCATCGTCAGCAACTTCGTCGAGGTCTTCCTTGCGCGCTGGGGGCACTCCAACCCGGTTGGAATCAATTACTTGGAGAAGATCCAGATGCCGCATCTCCCCTCCATCTACGGGGCCATGCTCGCTGGCGTGGCCGTCGTGATCATGGGGGCGGGAATCCCGATCGAGGTGCCGGGCGTGCTGGACGCCCTGGCGCGACACGAGCCGGTCAGTTACGGATTGCAGGTGGTGGGTGCACAACCGGGCGAAACGTACCGGGTGCAGTTCGACCCGCGTGCGTTCCTGGCGCCGGGTGAGGTGTTGCCGACCCTGTCGCGACCGCAGTTCCTGCCGATCATCTCCTCCGACACGCTGGCGGTGATGCTCTGCCGCCGCGCCACGGGAACCGTCAACGGTTTCGTGGTGGAAGGGCCGCTGGCTGGTGGGCACAATGCGCCGCCGCGCGGTGTGCTGAAACTGACGCCCGACGGGCAGCCGATCTACGGGGTGCGCGACGAGGTGAATCTTGAGGCCTTACGCAAACTGGGCTTGCCGTTCTGGCTGGCGGGTTCGTATGGCAGCCCCGAGCGCCTGCGTGAGGCCCTGCTGGCGGGCGCGGCCGGGATTCAGGTCGGCACGGCTTTCGCCCTCTGCCTCGAGTCGGGCCTGACCACCGAATTGCGGCACGCGCTGCTGAGCAAGGCGCTGGCCGGGCAGGCGCACGTGTTTACCGATCCCCTGGCGTCGCCGACGGGTTTCCCCTTCAAGGTGGCGCAGTTGGAAGGGACGCTTTCGGAGCTGGCGGTTTACAAGTCCAGGCGGCGCGTGTGCGATCTGGGCTTCCTGCGCCAGGCCTACCGCAAGCCCGATGGCACGCTCGGCTATCGCTGCCCCGCGGAGCCCGAGGTCGTCTATCTGGCCAAGGGCGGCAAGGCGGAGGAAACCGTCGACCGCAAGTGCCTCTGCAACGCTCTCACGGCCAACATCGGCGTGCCGCAACTGATGGATGACGGCCGCATCGAGCCGGCGCTTGTGACCTTGGGCGACGATTTCAACCTCATGGGACGCTTCTGCGCCCCGGGGAGTCTGGACTACACCGCCGCCGATGTGATTCGCATCCTGCTCGGCTAGGCTGAGGGCGGGCTACTCCGCCGCTTGGTCAACCTGGTCAACCGGCACTGCCGCCAAGCCCCAGATACGTTCCGCGTAGGCGTGAACCGCGCGGTCGGCCGAGAACGGTCCCATGCGGGAGACGTTGAGAATGCACATGCGGGTCCACGCCTCGGGCTGACGGTACAGCGCGGAGACCCGGTCCTGCGCGGCGAGGTAGGGCGCGTAGTCCGCCAGGTGGAAGTACGTGTCACCCCATTCGACCAACACCCTCCAGATGTCCTGGAACAGGCCCGCCTCCTGGCTGGAGAACTGGTCGCGCAGCGCATCCACCACCCCGCGCAGTTCGGCGTTTTCCTGGTAGTACTGGCGGGGATTGTACGTGCCGGAGGTGCGCAGCGCGTTCAACTCCTCGGGCCGGTGGCCGAACACGAACAGGTTGCCTTCGCCTACCGCCTCCGCCAGTTCGATGTTGGCGCCGTCCCAGGTGCCGATGGTCAGGGCGCCGTTGAGCGCCAGTTTCATGTTTCCTGTGCCCGAAGACTCCTTGCCAGCCGTGGAGATCTGCTCCGACAGATCGGCCGCCGGCACGATCAACTCCGCGAGCGAAACGCCGTAATCGGGCAGGAAGACGACCTTGAGCCGGTTGTTCAGTCGCGCGTCGCCGTTGACGATCGCCGCCACGCTGTGAATGAGTTTGATAATCAACTTCGCCATGTGGTAGCTGGGTCCGGCCTTGGCGGCAAAGACGAAGACCCGCGGGGGGATGGCCAGGCTCGGATCGGCCAGCAGGCGGTGGTAAAGGCCGACAATGTGCAGGACATTCAGCAGTTGCCGCTTGTACTCGTGCAGCCGTTTGATCTGCACGTCGAAAAGCGCGGCGGGGTCCACCACGATCCCCGTGCGCGACTTGATCTCGGCGGCCAGGCGCTCCTTGTTGAGCTGTTTCACCCGCTGGAAAGCAGTCCGGAAAGCCGCGTCGTCGGCGAGCGGCTCCAGGGCGCGCAGCGCCGTGAGGTCGCGAATCCAGGCCGGACCGATCCGTTCCGTGATCAAGGCGGACAGCCCGGGGTTGCAGGCCAGGAGCCACCGGCGTTGCGAAATGCCGTTGGTGATCGCGCAGAAACGCTCCGGCCAGATTCCCGCCAGTTCGGGCAGCAGCCGCGCCCGCACCTGTTCGGTGTGCACGACCGAGACGCCGTTGACCGCGTGGCTGCCGACGGTCGCCAGGTGTGCCATCCGGACCTGTTTGACCTCGCCCTCCTCGATGAGGGAGAAGCGTCGCAGCGCGGTCGGGTCCTCCGGTGTCAGCTGGATGACATCCTGGAGGAAACGGTGGTTGATCAGGTATATGATCTGCATGTGCCGCGGGAGGACGCGCTCCATGAGCGGCACGGGCTGCTTCTCGACCGCCTCCGCGAGCAGCGTGTGCGTCGTGTAGCTGACACTGCGTACAACCAGGTCCCAGGCGGTCTCCCAGGGCAGTCCGTTCTCGTCGCAGAGGCAGCGCATCAGCTCCGCCACGGCCAGGGCCGGCTGGGTGTCGTTAAGATGGATGGCGGCCTGTTCCGGGAAGCGGTTCCAGTCGCTGTGGCGGGCCTGGAAGCCGCGCACGATATCGCGCACGGAGCACGCCGACAGGAAGTACTCCTGGAGCAACCGCCGTTCGCGGCCTGTGTGCGAGTTGTCCGAGGGATAGAGCACCCTGCAGATGCCCTCGGCCCAGTTCTGCTCCTCGAGGGCCTTGATGTAGTCGCTTTGCGCGAAAACCTCCGACCGGGTTCCCGCCGCGGACAGGGCGCGCCAGAGTCGGAGGGTGCCGACGGTCCGCGTGCCGTAGCCGGGCACGGGCAGGTCGTGGGGGACGCCCCGGCACTGCTGCCAGTCGACCCATCCGCCGCGCTCGGCCGAGCGCCCGTCGCGCGGCGTGGCGATGCGGCCGTAGGCCATGACCGTGACGGCGTCCTCCGGGTGGATGATCTCCCAGGGATTGCCGAACCGCAGCCATTCGTCCGTTTGCTCACGCTGCCAGCCGTTGTCGATCACCTGCCGGAAGGCGCCGTGTTCGTAGCGCAGCCCGTAGCCGATGGCCGGGTAGTCGTGCGTGGCCAGCGCATCGAGCAGGCAGGCGGCAAGCCGGCCCAACCCGGCGTTGCCGAGGCCCATTTCGGGCTCCTCTGCGCAAAGATCGTCCAGAGTCAGTCCCATGCCCTGGGCCACGTTGGCAAGGGCAGGCAGCAGGTCCAACGCAGCGGCCTGGGTGCGCAGGGTGCGTCCCAGGAGGTATTCCATGGAGAGATAGTACACCTGCTTCGAGTCGTGGGCCGCGTAAGTGGCCCGGGTGGCGCGATACCGCTCCATGACCAGCTCCCGGAGCGCCCCGCAGAGTCCGGCCAGCTTGTCCTCGGGGGTGGCGGTGTTCAGCGTCTTGCCGCGGGCCAGGCCGATGTGGAAGCGGACGCGCGCCAGCAGGTCGGTCCCCGTGGCGGGCTGGCTGACAGGCGACTTCGCTTTCATGGTGGCTCCTTCCGTGCGTCGCACCGCCCTTGAGCGCGGATGCATCGTACACGGCGTTAGTATGGCGTTTGACGCCGGGCTTTCAATCCAATAATGGCGCCGTCTGTCTTGACCGGTGTCCGACGCTGGGTCATCATCAGCCGCATGCGTGTACTTTTAGTGGCGGGAGGGGGTGATCGGCCGGAGACGCAGGCGGCGGTGCGGTTGGCGACGGCGGGGGTGGAAATGGCGGCGGTGTGCGAGCCCGACAGCCTGGCCAGCCGGACGTATGCGGGTGCCGGTCTGCCCGTCTTCCTCCACACCTTTACGAGCCGGCTGGACTGGCGGGGCGTGGGGGTGATCCGTGCCGCGCTGCGCGCGCACGCGCCCGACATCGTGCACGCCTTCACGAACCGGGCGCTGGCTTGCGCGCTGCTGGCCACGCGCGGCCGGGCGGTCCGCGTGGTTGCCTACCGCGGCACGATGGGCCACCTCAGCCGGTGGGATCCGGCCTCGTGGCTGGCCTATCTCAACCCGCGCATTGACCGGATCATCTGCGTCTCGGAGGCCGTGCGCCGCTACCTGCTGACCCTGCGTCTGCCACCGGAGCGGCTGGTGACGATCCACAAGGGGCACGCGCTGGAGTGGTACGAGGGTCTGCCGTGTCCCCCGCGCGCGACGTTCGGGATTCCGCCGGATGCCTTCCTGGTCCTGTTCACCGGCAACATGCGGCCGGTGAAGGGCGTGGATGTCCTGCTGGCCGCCCTCCCGCTGGTACCGCAACACCTGCATGTGCATCTGCTGCTCGTCGGGGAGCTGCGCGACCGGCGCCTGGCCCGGCTGGCGGCCGCTCCTGAGCTGCGCGGCCGCGTGCACCTGGCGGGCTATCGCGCGGATGCCGCCGGGCTGGCCCGGCTGGCCGATGTCTTCGTCATGCCCTCGGTGGAGCGCGAGGGATTGCCCCGCGCGGTCATCGAGGCCATGGCGCAGGGGGTGCCGGTTGTCGTCACGGACGTCGGCGGGATGCCCGAGCTGGTCACGGATGGCGAGACCGGTCGCGTGGTGACGCCCCGCGATCCGGCTGCACTGGCCGCGGCGCTGACGGCCTTTGCCGTCGACCCGGCTGGCGCCCAGGCCTGCGGCGCGCGCGCCCGCGCTCACATTGCGCGAGCTTTTAGTGTTGAAACCACAACCCGGAAGACCCTTAATGTCTACCAGGCGCTGATGGCCTGAGGGCGTTTCGCGCGATTGCTGTAAAAGTCCATGCAAGAAAAAGATTTCGCGATATCGGTTGTGTTGCCGGTCTACAACGAGGCCGCCTGCATCGAGGCCACTCTGCGTGAGTTGTACGGTGTGCTGCAGGCCGGGCCGTGGACGTTCGAAGTCCTGGCCGTGGACGATGGCTCCACGGATGAAACCGGGCAGATTCTGAGCCGGCTGGCGTGCGCATACCCCTCCTTGCGCGTGGTACGCCTCACGCCGAACTCCGGCCAGAGCGCGGCCTTTGGCGTCGGGTTTCGCCTGTCCCGCCACGGGATCATCGTCACGCTGGACGCCGACGGGCAGAACGATCCTGCCGATGTGCCGCGACTGCTGGCCGGCATGGACGGGGCGGATCTCTGCTGTGGCTACCGCCAGCGCCGCCAGGATACCTGGAGCAAGCGCATCGGCAGCCGGATCGGCAACGGCGTCCGCAACGCGGCGCTGGGGGAGGCGATCGTGGACACGGGGTGTTCGCTGAAAGCCTTCCGCGCCGACTATGTGCGGCACCTCACCATGTGGGAGGGCCTGCACCGCTTCCTGCCGAGCCTGTGCCTGATGCAGGGCGCCCGCGTGCGGCAGATCCCCGTCAACCACCGCCCCCGCACGCGCGGCACGAGCAAGTACACCAACTGGGGGCGCCTCAAGAAGACCGTCTGGGACCTGTTCGCGGTGCGGTGGATGAAGCGCCGCTTCAAGCGCTTCACCTACGTGGAAGAGGCGTCATGAGCATACTGAACGAGTTCATGGAGGTGTTGGGGCAGCCGATGGCAATTGTCGGTGTGGTGGGGCAGACGCTGTTCTCGGCCCGTTTCATCATCCAGTGGATCGCCTCCGAGCGGAAAGGCGAGTCCATGATTCCCGAGACGTTCTGGTACTGCTCGATCGTGGGCGGAGCGTTGACCGCGGTCTATGCCGCCTGGCGGCGCGACCCCGTGTTTCTCGTGGCGCAGTGCTCCGGCCTGATCGTTTACGCGCGCAACATTGTGCTCATCCGCCGCAAACGGCGGGTTGGACGCTCCGGGGAAGGAGCCTGACATGGAGGGGCTCAGCCGGCTGGCCATTCCCTTCTGGTTGATCGTCGTGCTGGCGGGGTTGCTGTGGGGGACGGAGTACGTCCGGCGCGATCTCTGGGAACCCGACGAGGCGCGCTTCGCCTACGTCTCCGGTGAGATGCGCGTCGACGGGAACTGGCTGGTGCCGCGCCGCCACGC
This sequence comes from uncultured Victivallales bacterium, assembly GCA_964402115.1. Classification (GTDB taxonomy): domain Bacteria; phylum Verrucomicrobiota; class Kiritimatiellia; order UBA8416; family CAYOBW01; genus CAYOBW01. The sequence continues at coordinate 10,041 of CAYOBW010000135.1, read as the reverse complement.
GCACTACTACGCGCACAAGCCTCCGCTGATGTTCTGGCTGATCAACGGCTTCGCTTCGCTGACCGGCACCGGTATCAACCGCGTCACCGCCCGCCTGCCCAGTCTGCTTGGCGCCATTCTCAGCCTGTGGGCGACGAGCCGGCTCGCCCTGCTGTGGTTCGGGCGCGCTGCATCCTGGCGGGCGGTGCTCGTGCTGATGACTTCCGCGCTGTTCTGGCAGGTCAGCGGCATGGGGCAGATCGACGCCCTGTTCTGCGGGCTGCAGATGACGGCGCTCTGGTTGCTGTTTACCGCGGACGAGGCGCCGCCGGGCCACGGGCGCCGCGCCGGCGCCTACCTGCTGCTGGGGCTGGCCATTCTCACGAAGGGGCCGGTGGGGCTTCTCGTGCCGCTGGCCGTTTACGCCGCAGCCCTGGCGGCGTCGGGCCAGGCGCGCCAGCTCCGGCGCTGGCACTGGCTGTGGGGGCTTGGCCTGGCCCTTGTGCCGGTGGCGGCCTGGCTCGGGGCGATCGTGCTCACGAACCAGGCGCCGCCCGGGTACCTGAAGGAACTGCTGCTCGATCAGAATGCCGGTCGCGTGACGGGGTCCTTCGCCATCGCCTCCGGTCATCGTCGTCCGTTCTGGTACTTCCTGGAGTACTTCCCGCTGGACTTCCTCCCGTGGACGATCTTCCTGCCCGCCTGCTGGCTGGCCCTGAAGCGGCAGCCGCTCGTCCGTGCCCGGTTGATCAAGGCGACAACCTGGATCCTCTGCGTCATCGCGCTGTTCTCCCTGTCCGCCACGAAGCGCGCGCTCTACATCCTGCTGGTGTATCCGGCGGCGGCCATCATCGTGGCTGCCGGTTGGGACTACCTGCACACGCTGGGCGCCCGCTGGCGGCAGGTGCCGGCGGTCCTGGCCGCGGGTTTGCTGCTGCTGGCCGGCGGCGCCGGCCTGTTGGCGCCCCTGTTAACGGCGCACCTCGCGGTCCTGCCCCTTTCCGCTTGGGCCGTCGTGCCAACCGGCGCGATCCTGGCGGCGGGCGGTGGCTTCCTGCTGAGCCGCTTGCGCGCCGCACCTCTCGGGAGCGCCTGGTTCATGGCGTTCTGGGCCACGCTGGCGCTCGCCCTGGGGAGCGTGGCTGCCGTCGTGTATCCGGCCCTCAACCCGCTCAAGGCGCCGTACGCGCTGGCGGCGGCGGCACGCCAGCATCTGCCGTCCGGCCAGGAACTCCTGCTCTACAAGATGAACGGCGAGATCCAGGCGCTCTACTGCCATACCCACGGCCGGCAGTGCTTTGACCGCGAGGATTTGATCACGGCCATGCGCGCGCAGGGGCGCGGGCTCGTTGTGATCGATAGCAACAACTGGGCCGAGGTGTCGGACCTCGCCCCCCTGCGCGGGCGCGATCAACACTACCGGATGGGGAACAAGCGCCTCATCTGGGCGGCGTTCGACGCCACCGCGCCGGCGCCGCCTGCCGGCGGCGACGATTCCGCGCCCAAGTGAGCTGAGCACACGGGCGGGCTCGGAGGGAGAAAGCGATGAACGGACGGAGTTGCCTGGCGGCCATGTTGGCCGGGTGGGGGCTGGGGGGCCTGGCCGGTGCGGGGCGGGCGGCCGATCCGGTCGCGGACGTGCGCGGCAGCAAGCCGAACATCGTCTTTGTTCTGGCCGATGACCTGGGCTACGCCGAGCTGGGCTGCTATGGGCAGAAGCACATCCGCACGCCCAACATCGACCGCCTGGCCGCCGAGGGGCGGCGCTTCACCCAGGCCTATTCAGGCAACACCGTCTGCGCGCCGTCCCGGTGCGTGCTGCTGACCGGCAAGCATGGCGGTCACAGTTATATCCGCGACAATGCCGAGGTCGGCACGTGGGACTCTTTCCAGGGACAGGCGCCGCTGCCGGAGGGTACGGTGACGATCGCCAGCCTGCTCAAGGCGCGCGGCTACGCGACGGCCTGCGTCGGCAAATGGGGTCTGGGCGCCGTGGGCTCGTCGGGTGCACCGGCCCGACAGGGGTTCGATCTCTTCTTCGGCTACAACTGCCAGCGCCACGCGCACAACCACTACCCCGCGTATCTCTGGCGCAACGACCGCAAGGTTGCACTCGAGGGCAACACCACCAACGCCCTCACCGGGAAGCAGTACGCGCCCGACCTGATGGCCGAAGAGGCGCTCGGCTTCATCAGGCGGAACCGTGACCAGCCGTTCTTCCTGTACTATGCCACCCCCGTCCCGCACGCGGCCCTGCAGGCGCCCGCGGACGCGCTGGCCGCGTACGCCGGCAAACTCGGCGACAAGCCGTATGACGGCAGCCAGGGCTACCTGCCGCATCCCGAACCGCGCGCGGCGTATGCCGCCATGGTGACGCGGCTGGATCGCGACGTCGGGAGGGTGGTGGCGCTGCTCAAGGAGCTGGGGCTTGCAGACCGGACGCTGGTCGTGTTTACGAGCGACAACGGACCGACGTTCAACGGTGGCACGGATTCGGCGTTCTTCGACAGCAACGGGCCGCTCAACGGGCTGAAATGCTCCCTGTACGAGGGCGGCATTCGCGTGCCGTTCATCGCGCGGTGGCCAGGCCGCATCGCCCCCGGTGCCACGACCGGGCAGCCGGTGGCGTTCTGGGATCTGCTGCCCACGTTTGCCGAGCTGGCCGGCGCCCCGCCGCCCGCCGATGTCGACGGCTTCAGTCTCCTGCCCACGCTGCTGGGTCAGGCCGCGCAGCAGAAGCAGCACGAGTACCTGTATTGGGAGAACCGGGCCAGCCACGGCGGCGGTCAGGCGCTGCGGTGGGGCAATTGGAAGGCCATCCGCATGGGACTGCGCAAGAACCCGGCCGCACCGGTGCTGTTGTTCGATCTGGCCGGGGACCCCGGTGAGACGACGGACGTGGCCGCGCAACATCCGGACGTCGTGGCAACCGTGGAGAAGTTCCTGCGGGCGGCACGTGTCGAGTCGCCGCTCTTTCCCTTGTTCACCCCGCAAGCGGCGGCCGCACCGTAGCCTCCGCCACGGCGGACTACAGCTCCGCCAGCAGCTGCCGGACCTGGACCGCGATTTCCGGGTCGCGGTCGCGGGCGGCGGATTCCAGCAGGGGGCGGATGGCGCTCCCGTGGGCCTTCAGCAGGTCGTAGGCGGACTTTCGCTCCGCGAATGACGAAGCGCCCAGTTGCGCAATGAGCTTGCGCACCGCTTCGGGCGCGGGCGCCGTTCCCGCCGGCCCCGCATCCGCGGGCAGGCTGACGCCGACCTGCGCCGCCAGTTCCCGGAAACGCGCTTCAGGCAACTTCTGCAGCGTGCCCTCGACGAACCCCAGGCGCCAGCCGCCCAGCGGCGCCGGCGCGAAGATCCAGGGCGGGGTGTTGTCCGTCGGCACGGCGAACCCGAAGGGGGCGTCGCAGGTGGAGCTGACGCTGAGCTTGGCGAAGTCGGCGACCAGCGTCTCCAGGTCCCGCAGTCGCGCCGGCGGGGCGCCGCGGATGGCCACCACCTGCAGCAGCGCTTCACCCAGGCGGCGCAGCTTCTGTTCGTCCTCCTGCCACCGGGCAACCTGCGGTGCGGCGGCATCCGGGGCGGGCGCGGGGGCGGCGAAGCGCGCCGCATAATCGGGGCCGTCATCGTCCAGCATCAGCCAGCCCTGGGCGGTGCGCTCCATGATCGCGCCTTCCTGCTCCGCGTCGCCAGGCCCGAAAGCGTCGTGCTCGGGCGCGGAGAACGCCAGCCGCGCCAGCGTCCGGTCGGGACTGTACTCGACGCGCAGCAGCTTCATACCGCCGATGAGGCCCCGCATCACGTCCAGCGCTTCCTTGTCCTCCAGCAGTTCCTGCATCTCGGCGCGCGACTTGCCCGTTACGCAGCGGTCCAAGGCCTTAAGATCGTTGCGGTTGATGACGCTGACGATGGACTTCCAGGTCTCCTCCGGCGTCGTGAGCAGCAAGCCCTCCCACTCGCGCTCGGTGACGGATTTGAAGTTCGCCGCGGCCATGGCGGCCAGCGGGCCGCCGGGGGAGCGGTTGAGGAGCGTGACGAGATCCTGCAGGGCCGCCTCGCGCTGCTGGAGCTTCAGCCGGCACTGAGCCCGCCAGTAGAGCGCCGGTTCGAGCAGGGGGTTGGGCTCAACCGTGGTCTTGACGACATCGCTGAAGGCGTTGTCGGCACGGATGTAGTCGTTCTCCTCCATGCCCTTGACGCCGGCCGAGAAGAGCCGGCTGATGTGCATGTAAATGCCCAGCGTGAGCGCGACGATCGCGGGGGCTGCGGGTTCCATCGTCTCTCTCCCGTGCGCGGGACCGGCCGCGCGCGACTGCCTATTCGACGCGTATCGCCCGTACGGCGGCCTCGTACACGGCTCGCACCGGTACGCCGTGCGCGGCTGCCGCGCGGACGCAATCCTCGTACTCGGGCGCCCGGGTGAGGTCGCGCCCCTGCCATGTGCCGATTTTCACCCGCAGGCTGCCGAACGAGGTCTCCACCTCGATGTGCCGGCGAGCCAGGACGTGTCGGCGCGTCAACGTCTCGCGCACGCCGAACGTCGTACACCCCTCGAAGAGGGTTGTCAGCAGCGTGTCGCGCTGCGTCGGATGCGCCAGCACGGTCAACAGCGTGCCGGGGCGCTGCTTCTTCATCTGGACGGCTGTGGTGAACACGTCCAGCGCGCCAGCCGTGAGCAGCTGGACGCACAGCGCGCCGAGCAGCTCCGGCACCGTATCGTCCACGTTGCACTCGAGCACGAGACACAGCTCGGGCGCTTCGTCCGCGGCAGCGGTCGCCTGCGGCTCGCGTAGTAATCCGCGTAGCAGGTTGGGACGGTTCAGCAGGCGGCGGTGGCCGAGTCCGCACCCCACCGCCGTCAGCACGGCGGGGGCGCTCGCCGCAGCCCCGGCGGGCAGCCGGGCGGACCAGGTCGTGAGCAGGGCCGCGCCGGTGGGCGTCACCAGTTCGTAGGGTTCTTCGGTTTGCACGACGACCGCGCCCCGCAGCAGGGCGGCGGTGGCCGGCGCGGGGTTGGGCATGACGCCGTGCGCGCCGGTCAGCGTGCCGGTGCCGCAGGGGAGGGGGCCTACGCTCACGGCCCCGATGCCCAGCATGTGGAGGGCCAGGCAGCTGCCGACAATGTCCACGATGGAATCCACCGCGCCAACCTCGTGGAAGTGCACATCGGCGGGCGTTGTGCCGTGCACGGCGGCTTCCGCGGCGGCCAGGTTCTCGAACGTGGCCAGGGCCAGCGCCCGGGCGGGCGCGGGGAGATGGCTGGCCGCGATCAGGGCCGCGATGTCGGCCAGGCGGCGGTGGGCGTGCGCGGCCGGCGGGACGCGCACAGTTACGCGCGTGCCGGCGAACCCGTCGGCTGCCGCGCGCGCGATGTCGAGTTCGAACGGCTCGACGGGGAGGCTCTGCAGCAGGCTGCGCACGGCCGCGGCGTCGGCGCCCAGGTCGAGGAGCGTGGCGAGCAGCATGTCGCCGCTGGCCCCGCCGACGCTGTCCAGGTGGAGGTGCCTCATGCGCCGCCCAGCCGGTTGATGAGCGTGGCGGCCACGCCCGCGCCGAAGCCGTTGTCGATGTTGACGACCGTGATGCCGGAGACGCACGAGTTGAGCATCGACAGGAGCGCGGCGAGGCCGTTGAGGCTCATGCCGTAGCCGATGCTGGTGGGGACGGCGATGACGGGCTTGTCGAGCAGGCCGCCGACGACCGAAGGCAGGGCGCCCTCCATGCCGGCGACCACTACCACGGCCCGCGCCTGGCGCAGCAGCTCAAGGCGCCCCATGAGCCGGTGCAGGCCGGCGACCCCCACGTCGAACACGCGTTCGACCCGCGCCCCCATGCGCTCGGCGGTCAGCGCGGCCTCCTCGGCCACGGGAATATCGGATGTGCCCGCGCAAACGACGGCCACGCAGCCCTGGGGCGCCGGCCGCGGCTGCACGTCCACGCTGATGGCCCGCGGCACGGGGTGGTGGACGGCGGCGGGGATCGCGGCCAGCACGAGGGCGGCCTGCTCGGGGGTCACGCGCGTGGCGAAGACGTCCTGACCCGCGCCGATCAGGGCCTGAGCGATGGCCACGATCTGTTCGCCGGTCTTGCCGGGGGCGAAGATCACTTCCGCCAGGCCGCGCCGGCGCAGGCGGTCGGTATCCACGTGCGCGAAGCCGAGCTGCGGTCCGCTCAGGCGGCGCGCCGCCTCCGCGGGCGAAAGCTCTCCCGCCGAAACACGGGTCAGGATGTCGTGCAACATGTCCAACCCCGCCTCCTTCCGGCGCCAGCCGCGCCGGGGCGGTGCCTACTGCAGCGTCGCGTCGATCGTGCCGTGCAGCTGCTCGATCGGCAGGCGCTGCTGCTGCATCGAGTCGCGATCGCGCAGCGTGACCGTATTGTCCTGCAGCGTCTGGAAATCCACGGTGATGCAGAACGGCGTGCCGACTTCGTCCTGGCGGCGGTAGCGGCGGCCGATGGCGCCGGCTGTGTCCCAGAAGCAGGGCCAGTGGCGGCGCAGCCCCTCGTAGACGCCACGAGCTTTCTCGACCAGCTCGGGCTTATTCTTCAGCAGCGGGAAGACGGCGGCCTTGATGGGGGCGACCACCGGCGCGAAGCGCAGCACCGTGCGCGACTCATAGCCGGCCGGCGGCTGTTTGCCCGGTTCGGCGGACACGGGCTCCCCCTCACCCTTGGCCGGCAGCCACTCCTCGTCGTAGGCGTTGCACAGCAGCGCCAGGGTGACACGATCCACGCCCGCCGAAGGCTCGACGACGTGCGGCACGTACTTCTCGTTCGTATCCGGATCGAAGTACTCCATGGACTTGCCGCTGAACTGCTGGTGCTGGCTGAGGTCGAAATTGCCGCGGGCGGCGATGCCCTCGAGCTCCTGGCGGCCGAACGGGAAATCGTACGCCACGTCCACGCACGCCGAGGCGTAGTGGGCCAGCTTCTCCTTCGGATGCACGTCCTTGTGCAGGCTGTCCGCCGGCAGGCCGATCCACTCGTACCACTTCAGCCGCTCGTTGACCCAGTAGTCGTGCCACTGGGCGTCCTCGCCCGGCTTGATGAAGAACTCGAGTTCCATCTGCTCGAACTCGCGCGAGCGGAAGGTGAAGTTGCGCGGGTTGATCTCGTTGCGGAAGGCCTTGCCGACCTGCGCGATGCCAAACGGTATCTTCTGGCGCGATGTGGAGAGCACGTTGCCGAACTGGGCGAAGATGCCCTGGGCCGTTTCCGGCCGCAGGTAGGCGACGTTGGAAACGTCCTCCACCGGCCCGACGAAGGTCTTGAACATGAGGTTGAACGAGCGCGGCTCCATCAGGTTCTTCGACCCGCAGGCAGGGCAGATCACGCCTTCCGGCAGGGCGTGGCCGGTGGCCGTGCGCAGCAGTTCCTTGCCCTGCTCCTCGCACAGGTTGTCGGCCTTGTAGCGCTTCTTGCAGTCGCGGCAGTCCACCATCGGGTCCGCGAAGCCGCCGACGTGGCCGGAGGCCTCCCAGACGCGGGGGTGCATGATGATCGAGGCGTCCAGGCCGACCACGTTGTCGCGCATCCGCACGATGTTGCGCCACCACGCCTCGCGCACATTGCGCTTCAACTCCGCGCCGAGCGGCCCGTAGTCCCAGAAGCCGTTGAGGCCGCCGTAGATCTCGGAGCTCTGAAAAATGAAGCCGCGTCGCTTGCACAGCGAAGCGAGCACATCCATGGAAGGTTTGTAGGCCTGTCGTTTCATAGGCGGCGTATCCTGTCGGAGCCTCGCGGGCGAGTCAAGTGCGATTCGGTGAAGTGCGATTCGGCTGCAGGACCGCTTCCACGGGGAAGTGGTCGGAGGGGGGGCGGGGGATGGTGGGGGTGCGGTTGATCCGGACTTCGCCGACCTTCCAGTCGCGTGAGGCGCCGATCCAGTCGATGCGCGGCCCGTTGGACGGGAGGTAGCGGAAGCTGTGGAACGTGCACTCGTCCGGCGTGCGCGCCGGGTGTGCGACGCGGTAGGTGTCCGCCAGCGTGGCGGGCTGGCCCTCTAGGGGACCGAAAAGCGCGACGTACGGCGCGCTCTCCTCGCCGCAGTTGAAGTCGCCGGTGACGATCACCCGCCCGCCGCCCGCAGGCGCCATGGCACGGGCGCGCAGCAGGCGGGCCGATTCCAGCCGTGCCCGCGTACCCTGGTGGTCGAAGTGCGTGTTGAAGAAGAGCACCGGCGGCGCGTTCGTGGCGACGCGGTCACGCAGCTTTACCCAGGTGCACATGCGGGTCAGGGAGCTGTCCCAACTCTTGCTGCCAGGCACCTCCGGTGTGCGGCTGAGCCAGAAATGGCCGCCGTCAACCTGCTCGTAGCGCTGCCGCTTGTAGAACACGGCCGTCATCTCGCCCGCGTTCGCGCCGTCGTCGCGGCCGACGCCGAAGCTGACGTAGTCGGGCAGGTTGGTCGCCAGGTAGTCGCGCTGGAAGTCGAGCGTCTCCTGCGTCCCGAGCAGATCGGGGGCGAAGGCTCGGATAGTCTGCAGCACCAGCGGCTTGCGCCGGTCCCAGTGGTTATCGCCGTCCCCGGCCGTGCCGTAGCGGATGTTAAACGACATGACGCGCACGTCAGCCTCCGTTGCGTCCGTCTGCCCAAGCGCGGCGCCGGCGAGCAGCATGACTGCCGTCACCAGTCGCACCCTGCCGTCTCTGCCACCCATGGTCGCCTCCCGTCCCGCGCGGTTGTCCCTTGCTCACCCGTCCCGCGACGGCGCTCCGCGGACTGCCAGCCACGCGCTGCGCTGCGCCACGGGCAGCCGCTCGATGGCGTAGCGCAGCATCGTCCGGGGCATCCGTCCCGCGTGCCGCGCCAGGAAGCCCTCGAGTCCGGCCGTGTCGCGCTTGCCCACCTCGCGCAGCATCCAGCCGACGGCCTTGTGAATGAGGTCGTGCGGGTCCGCCAGCAGCGTTTCCGCTATGGCCAGCGTGTCGGCGCAGTCGCCGCGCCGGATGAAAGCGTGGGTGGCGACGATGGCGATGCGCCGCTCCCAGAGGTTTGGCGAGCGGGCCAGGCGGTAGAGCGGACGGCGGCTGCGCGCGACCAGGTGGGCGCCCACGATGTTGGGCGCGGTGACGTCCACCAGATCCCAGTTGTTGATGCGAGCCGTCTGCGAGAGGTAGAAGTCGAAGAGCGCGCGCTGCTCGTCCTCCGTGCCGCGCTCGAAGCGCCGCACGATGGCCAGCAGGGCGAGCAGGCGCTCCTCGTGGAGCGGGGACTGCAGCATTTCCGCCAGCGCCGGCAGCGGCAGCCGCGCCGCCGTGCGGGCCACCTTGCGCGTCTGGGGGACGTTGACCCCGAGAAAGCGGTCGCCTTCGCCGTATTCGCCGGGACCGGTCTTGAAGAAACGCTGCAGCACGACAGCCTGCGCCGGGCTGGCGTAAACCCGCAGCGCCTGCCGCACCTGCGCCAGAGTCGGAATGTCGACTGTCTCTGTCTGGTCTTGCATCACGGTACACCTACGTTGGATCCGTTGCGAACCATACTGCATGAGAAATCGGCATTCAACGCGCTTCCGTCGTCCGGCGGCAAATCCGATTGTGAGCCCAGTCCTCGTGCTGCAGGCACCCGCATCGCGCACGGCTCACGAGGACGTTCGCCCTCCCGGTGCGCTTCCAGACAACCTGTGCAGCACCGCGAGGGAGAGGATTGAGGGCTCTGCCGTGCCGACCGCGTCGCTCAGCCGCGCCCGCCCTCTTCCAGCCGGCCGAGCAGGCGCAGGAGACCGTCCAGCGTGGTGAGCGGGTGGGGGGGGCAGCCGGGGATGAAGAGGTCCACGGGCAGCAGTCCGGCCACGCCGTTCTGGACCTCGGGGTGGTCGCGGTACGTCCCGCCGCTGATGGCGCACGCGCCCACGGCGATGACCAGCTTGGGCGCCGGCGTGGCGTCATAGGTCTTTTGCAGCGCCAGCTTCATGTTCTCCGTGACGGGGCCGGTCACGAGCAGCCCGTCGGCATGGCGCGGCGAGGCGACGAACTGGATGCCGAAGCGGCCGAGATCGAACACCACCGTGGTCAGGACGTTCACGTCTGCCTCGCAGGCATTGCAGCCGCCCGCGCTGACCT
>CAYOBW010000134.1:0-18509 GCA_964402115.1 uncultured Victivallales bacterium | reverse complement strand
CCGCCCTGACCCTGAAACGCATTGCCGATATCGAACTCGACCGCGACCGGGGCATCGTGTTCGAAAAAGAGATGTTGACGACACATGCGGAATCCATCGTTACAGACCCGGATATCGATATCGTCATTGAAACCATCGGCGGAACCGGTATTGCCAAAGAATTGATCTTGAAAGCCATCTCCAACGGCAAGCAGGTGGTCACCGCCAATAAGGCGTTGCTGGCCAAAGACGGCAACAGCCTGTTTCGAATCGCCGCCGACAAGGGAGTGGAGCTTGCCTTCGAGGCCAGTGTCGGTGGATGCATGCCTGTCATCAAAACGATTCGGGAATCACTGGCAGGCAACCACATTCAGGCCATGTCCGGAATTTTAAACGGCACATGCAACTACATTCTATCCAAAATCACCGACGAAGGCGGCACTTTCGAAGCCGCCCTGGCCAAAGCCCAGTCCAACGGATTTGCGGAAGCCGATCCCACACTCGACATCGAAGGGTTCGACACAGCCCATAAACTGGCGATCCTGACATCTCTGGCGTATGGTGCCGATTTGTGTCTCGATGACATTTATGTGGAGGGAATATCCAAAATCACCCCTCTCGATATAGAATTCGCCGGTCAGTTCGGCTATAAAATCAAGCTGCTGGCAATCAGCAAAAACAGAGGCGATTCCGTCGAAGCGCGTGTTCATCCGACCATGATCCCCTTCGACAACATTCTATCCAGCGTCAATGGATCGCTGAATGCCATCACCATCACCGGCGACGCCGCAGGAGATATCCTTCTCTACGGCAGAGGCGCAGGGATGATGCCGACAGCCACCGCCATTGTCAGCGATTTGGTAGACATTGCCAGAAACCTGTTGACCGGTTCCGTCGGCAGAGTGCCATTGCTTTCCTATCAGAAAGATCACATTCATCGGATTCCGGTGATGCCAGTCGATGAGATCATCTCTCACTATTACTTTCGGTTTGCCGCCCTCGACCAGCCTGGAGTGCTTTCCAAAATATCCGGGATTCTGGGAAACCATGGTATCAGCCTGAAATCCGTTCACCAGAAAGGTAGAAAATCCGAAGGCTCGGTTCCCTTGGTCATGATGACGCACCTGGCCAGGGAATCCAATGTTCAGCTTGCTCTTTCCGAAATTGTTCAACTCGAGGTCGTCAGCGACAAGCCAGCACTGATCCGTGTGGAAGATTCCAACGGTTCTGACTAACCCATTGTAATCGATCAAAGAACAATCCATTGTGAGGCATTATGTATATTGTATGTTCAGACCTGGAAGGTGTTTTTATCCCCGAGATATGGATTAATGTTGCGGAAAAGACCGGAATTCCAGAACTTCGGCTGACGACCCGAGATATCTCCGATTATGACGTCCTGATGAAAAGACGCCTGCAAATCCTCAAGGAAAACGACCTGAAACTGTCGGATATTCAGGCTGTCATCGAGACCATGAACCCGCTCGAAGGTGCTCTGAAATTTCTGGACTGGCTTCGGTCCATCACCCAGGTGATCGTCGTATCCGATACGTTCAAAGAATTCGCCGGCCCCATGATGAAAAAGCTGGGTTGGCCCACACTTTTCTGCCATTCCCTGACAACGGATGCTGAAGGGCTGATTGTCAGTTACGATCTGCGACAACAGCAGGCCAAAGAAAAAACAACGCTGGCCCTCAAAAGCTTGAATTATCAGATTATCGGCATGGGCGATTCCTATAACGACATTGCCATGCTGAAAGCTGCGGACAAAGGGATTTTATTTAGACCGCCCAATAATGTAATCCGAGAATTTCCAGAATTTCCAGTGAGTTATGATTATGATACGCTGAAAGAACTGATTCAAAACATCCTCAACGCATAGAGCTTTTAAGATAATGTTTTGGGGAAGTCATCGGGATCGGATAGGCATTTTTCGGCCATGTCCGACCGATAATGCACCCAGAAGTTTTATCTTGAAAGCTGTAGTATTCAAGAAAGATACGACCTGATGTTAACCCATCGCACACTCTACCGCGTTATTTACGCCGATATCGATAAAATGGGATTCGGCTATCATGCCAACTATTTCCGGTGGTTTGAAACCGCCCGTGCGGAAATGTTTCGATTTATCGGTCTACCCTACAAGGAAATCGAAGCTCGTGGTTATTTTCTACCTGTTTCGGAACTGCACTGTAAATTCATCAATCCGGTTCAGTACGACGATCTACTGATCATCGAAACATCGCTCGATACCAGCATTCGGGCAGGTATCAAATTCGACTATACCGCCTTTGATGAAAACGGGGATCGCCCAATGGCCAGAGCCTATACACGGCATGCGTTCATGGACAGTACCGGTAAAGTGGTTCGACCCCCGGATTTTTTGACGCAACTTATACATAAACATTCTGTTTTTACTGGATGAATTGGTCTCCAATACAATAACAAATCCTTTTTTTCGACAAACGCCCCAGGGCACCGTACTCGATATCTATGTTCAACCCCGTTCTTCCCGGAACAAGATTGTCGGCCTCCACGGGAATGCCCTTAAAATTGCCATTCAGGCCCCACCGGTCGACGATGCCGCCAACAAAATGTGCATTCATTTTTTATCCGAATGCCTGAACCTGCCCCGATCTTCTCTGGAAATTCTCAACGGTCATACCGGACGAAACAAACGAATTCTAATCCGATTTCCTTTGGAAGAAACTGTTTCAGCCATAGGTGAAACTCTTAAATTCAAATTGTTATCGCTGCTCATCCCTGCATGAGACCCGGTTGCCCCCGTCAGCCTTCGACCCTTCACAATTCCACAACACCAGTACCAATTATCGCAATATTGGCATAAATAAAACGCTCAAGTCTCGTTGAATGATGGGATTGTCTGCTCCGGATTTATTGGGTCAGCGTCGATATCTTCTTGTAAAAGCGAATCTTTGATATCAGCAATTTCTTTGGCCATGTCATTGAGACGTTTTTCGACCAATAACAGAATTTCCATATTGGCTTGTTGTGTTTTCTCTACATTTTCAACAGATTTATATGTTACATAACCAAGCCAGAGAGATTCTGCTGCAACGGCAAACGTTATAATTGCCATGAGTACAACAAGAAAAGATATCCTGTTAATTTTTCTGTTTTGAAGCGCGATATATCCCACATCGTTTTTAAAGGCTTCTTGAAAAATATTTTCTGATTCCCTATCCTTCCAATCTATTGGATACCTTTCCTCGTTTTTCAATGTAGTCTTCCTTATTTCATGACTTTCGGCCATTTAGAAAATATTTGATTTTATTTTAGACACAATAGAATTTGACCATTTTTTTATCATTTTTGCCTTGTTTTGGGCGAAATAATCGTTTTTAGTGCCTTAAAAATTGGCTGTCTAATTTAAAGTCAAATTAATTTGATATGGCCCAAAGCCATGTAATACATGACTTTCAGAAAATTCATTTCGATAGGCAGCAAGGCATCGATCAACGTTTCGGGCAGATTGCAATACCTTTCCCGCTGGAGGAGTCTTTCCGCTCCACCTCCAGCGGGGGGAATCTGGGGCGGGCCGGCGATTATAGAGACAAAAATCATCGGCAATCCGTCATGAAGCCACCGCCAAACCATGCCGCCTGGCCAGCCGGGTGAACATCTGCGCCAGTCCGGCGCCGAGACTGAAAATCGATCCGATATCGAGGTTTTGATCGGCTGTCCGATCGAAAAAGACGTTGAGACTGGATTGCATCCCCTCTTCCGGCCGCCAGTAACACACCATGATGGGCAATCTGGGCAGTGGAAAAATGACGACGGAGATATCCGACCGGAATTCGGGAGACACCTGCCTGCCGCTGAAGATATGCACCATATCGTCAAAGAGATCGGTATAGCCGTCCGCCACCTGTTTCATCTGCTCTTCACATCGCTTTTGAAACAAAGGATAGCGCTCCCTGCCGTCTACAAGCTCACGAAACGAGCGCCAGTCACCGATCGGATCGAGCCCTTTGCCATACAGCACATAATTGAAAAAAGGCGCCGCCACCCAGGGATTCACGTGTATGTCGGTAGAAATCGTACCATTTTCGGAAACACTGAAATCCTTGCCCATCACTTTAACGATCAACCTGCCATTTTCATACCGCCCGCCGGCACGTTCCGCCGCCACTTTCAGATCGACGTCGATGATCTGTTTTTTGAGCTGATCGATATAATCATCCCGATTCTGTTCTACATCGAATCCCGGGTGCGGTATATCGGAATATTTCATGATGGTCTGCCTTTCCAACCGGGGGCATTCCGACAAAAGGCGTCGGTCGGTATATACGGCCCCGGCAAAGGCCATGCAGGTTTTTTCGCCGCACTGACGGCAATTGGATTTATCCAGAAGCTGAAAAATGGTCATGGCGTTCCGGGGTTTCGGCATGATTGCATCCCTCCTGTATCCCCCGTACGCAGAAGCGCGTACAGGTGCTTGCAATGATGGTGAAAGGCGTCTGTTTCCCGCATCCGGGGACGCTTCAAGGTTACCGCAATGTCGTGGCGGATCTGGCTGGGGTTTTTCCCCATGACCAAAATTCGATCGGCCAGGGTCACCGCTTCGGTAACATCATGTGTAACGAACAAAATCGTATGAGAGAGTTTTTTCCACACAGCCAGCAGAAATTTCTGCATTTCTTCACGGGTTTGTGCATCCAGGGCAGCAAAAGGTTCATCCATCAAAAGCACCTTGGGATTCAGTATCAGCACACGGGCCAACGCCACCCGCTGTTTCATCCCGCCGGATATCTCCCGCGGCAGGTAGTCACCGAATGGATCGAGATTCACCAGAGACAAAAACCGATCGGTTTCCTGACGCACCAATGGTTTGCCAAGTCCCCTGCCCTTCAATCCAAATGCAATGTTTTCGGCCACCGTCAGCCATGGAAAAAGGGCATCCTCCTGAAAAACAATGCATCGGTCTGGCCCGGGTCCAATCACCGGAAGATCGTTCAATATCACTTTTCCGGAACTGGGGAGAATGAAACCGGAAAGAATGTTAAGCAGCGTTGATTTCCCGCAGCCGCTCTGCCCCAGAATGCAGATCAATTCGCCTGTTCCTGCCTGAAAGCTGATGTTTTCAAGCGCATGGCAGGTGCTTTGACCGACGCGGAATATCTGAGACACGCCCTGAACATCCAAAACCGCCCGGGGCCGGGTCGAAACAAGTTTCAGCCGAACACTCACGGGGTCCGCCTGGCACTTTTAAAAAAGAAGCGAAGCAACCACCTCAATAGATAGTCGCTCAATTGCCCGAACCAGGCGATCAGCACGATACCGATGATAATGATGTCGATATTGCCCGACATGCGGGCATCCATGATGACGGCTCCCAAACCGCTGGAAACACCGGTCATTTCCCCCAGAACCAGATATGCCCAGGAAACGCCCAATCCGAGTCGCAATCCAGCCATGAGGTGGGACATGGCGCCAGGGATCAGAATGGCGAACAGGCAGCGCATCCGGCCGACTCCCATCATCGCACCGGCTTGAAGCAAAATAGGGGGCACGGCCCGGGCACCGGCCGCAGCATTCAGATAGATGGGAAAAAAAGCGGCCAGACAGATCAGAAAAACGGTGGTTTTCATGCCGATGCCAAACCAGATCAGGGAAAGCGGCAACCAGCAGATACCGGGAACCGCCCGGATACCATTGACCGAAGCCGACAGAAGTCGATTCACCCACACGATACGGCCGCTCAGCATCCCTAGCAGCACTCCGGCACCTGCAGCCATGGAAAATCCCGTAACCACCCGGATGAGGCTGGCACCGGCATCGGTCAGAAATCTGCCGGCATAGGGTCCATCGCCTGCCTGTCCGAAAATGTATGAATAGCCGCTCTTTCCGATTCCTTCGGGATAAGGGATCAGATAAGCCGGAACCCATCCGCTTCGGCTTTCCAGACACCATATCGATACAAAAGCCACTGGGATGATCCACGGCAGCAGACGATACGACTTCATCCGGTCGTTCATTTTACATTCAAACTCCGGTTGACGGCCTCGATAAAAGAGGAATCTATCAAGACCGAATAATCGGGCTGCGTCCGAATCATTCCCAACAACTGCATGCGTTCCCCGAGCGCCCGGACATTTCGGATGAAATCGGCATCCATGTCCCATGAAAGTTCTATGTTCGGCGCCGCTTTTTCAAGAACAGGGAACGTCGTTCCAAATTCTGCCGCCTTGCTCAGCCAGATGGATCGATTCTCTGTAAGATACCGGGTGGCCAGTACATGCGCTTTTACCAGGGCCGCCACCCGTTCCGGATATTTTTCGATCATCTGCCGGGTAGCCAGCATTCCGGCATTGACGGTTCC
Source organism: uncultured Victivallales bacterium (assembly GCA_964402115.1). Lineage (GTDB taxonomy): Bacteria > Verrucomicrobiota > Kiritimatiellia > UBA8416 > CAYOBW01 > CAYOBW01. Next base: position 12,187 of record CAYOBW010000134.1, on the reverse strand, counting down.
CATCGTATGATCATCATAGGGATAGGCGAGAATTCGACCCAATCCCTGAACGACCGCCTGGCTGGGAAAGGGTTCACCGGATAAATAGGCATCGATACCATTCCGGGCCAGAGCCAGGTTCATATCGAAAAAATCCACCCGGATCAGCGTTACGTCTTTTTCCGGGGAAAGCCCGTTTCGGGTCAATGTTTCCCGCAGCAGGATTTCATGCATGGTGCCTGGCACATATCCGATTTTATGGCCTTTCAGATCGATTTCCCCATGTACGGCACCATCATTTTTGACAACCAGCGCCGAGGATTTATTGCAGAGTGCCGCCACAACCACAACAGGCTGTCCCATGGCTGCCGACTGAACGGCATGAACCAGGGTGGTGCCGCACATATCGAGGCTGCCGGCCAGCAGGGCGGTTTTCTGATCCGCCGGGTTGGTGAACGTAAAAATCGTTACCCGATCACCTGGCGGCAGATATTTCTCATAGAAAAACGGCTGAATGGTCTGCGCCGTCTTCCAGGTGCCCACCCGATATTCCTGTGCCCGGATAATGCCGGGCCACCCCATGAGAATCAGAAGAATCAGGAAGATACGGGATTTCAAGCAGATGCCTCGAGGGCGGACGAATCATGGGCAGCGGATAACCCGGTGGTAAAGCAGTTGGACGGCAGATCCGGATTCCATCCCATATCGGTCTGGATTTCACGGCAAACCCGGATATCCTTTCCCCGGCCCTTTCCGGTATCCGCCCTGCCATCTCTGGGACTGGCCCCGACTTCCGGAAAAAACAGATTGGCGCCGGCTATCAGCGATACCGCATTGGGCTCGTGGGTGCAGTGGGCCCGCGGCACATCGCCCATCACCAGACGGCTGACAGCCACCATCCGTGCCATTTCCCGCTCCGTAATCATACCATGTACGGCCATGGGAGATCCGGGAAAATTGATCCGCCGCATGACACCGCTGTAAACCGCGCCGAACTCTTTCGCCAGAAACATCAGCTCCGTAATTTCCTCCGGACGGTGTTCGGGGCCGACCGGCTCCACACAGTTCATCCAGTGCAAGCCGAGGTCTTTGATAACCGAAATGGTATGAATCCGCTTGTTGCGATCAAACGGCGTATCCCGCCCCTCTCCGAGGCGGACGGCATGATAGGCGCCCACGAATCCGGCATCCAGCAGCATTTCCCCTTCCCGGTGCGTGATGTCCCGGGTGTTGGCGACCAGCGGGGTCGCAACGGTTTTTTTGAGCAGCCGGCCCACATCCAGCAAGCGATCGAATGAAAAAGTTCCCGTGGTCATGATGTTGAGGGCATCCGCGCCGTGGGATGCTGCATCCGTGGCCCATGCGACGATATCCTGTTCACTGAACTCGACGGCATGTCTGAATATTCCCGCTCGAATCGTCAAAGAGCAAAATGAACAATTGTACGGACAGGGCGCCGCATTGATGCCGATATGAAAATGATTTTCGGCCTTCTTCCCGAATTGCCGGACGGACATGCTGTGAGCCGTTTCCATCAGCGCATAGACTTCCCGTGAATCGATATTCAAAGACAGCAGGACGAGCGTCTCGTCACGGCTGATTCCCGCAAAATCAGCGCCTTTATCCAGAATGGAGGCGACAGGTGGAGAAATTTTCCAGCTATTTACACGTTCGTCAACGTTAACCATTCGATAAATTTTGATTTCAGCTATTGACATTTTAGAAAAAAAAACGTTGAAATGACGGCATCCTAATAATTCATTATCGTCGGAAATGTCATCCCATCCCCTGCCGCTTTCTCCAATTCATTATCATAATAGCTATATAATAAAAAAGGAATTGATGCAAATGGCCAAATTGCTTGCATGGAAGGATGAATACAATGTCGGAAGCGATACGATCGATACCGAACATCGAAAATTGTTCGATCTGGCCAATGATGTATTCAGCATCGAAGATCCGCAAAGACAGATCGACGATATCCGACTGCTGCTGTATAAACTTTACGACTATATGACATATCATTTCGAACATGAAGAAACGCTGATGTCGGAAATCCACTTCGACGCAATTGAATATCATAAAACAAAGCACATTGAAATTATACATGAAATGAACAACATCATGCAATCGATCCATCAAATCGCCTTGCTGCCTGAAAAGCTGACGGCCATGATGCTCAAATGGATATTAATGCACATTCTCGAAGAGGATTTCAAAATGAAATCCGTTATACATTTATTACAACAGAATCAGCATGATCGATAAGCAGATTGGAATCAATCCGCATCCTGTCTGTTTGTCGTCCACTTTATCGAGAGGAAATATTCCATGAACGAATGGACATTGCGATCGCTCCGTACCGTTTTCATCTTTGCCGCATTGGGTATTACAGTCTTCGGCTGCCGGCCAGCGGAAGAGCGGGCCGGACTGCCCGATAAACTGACCATTGCCTATGTTACCAATTCGGGTGCCGTTCTCATGCATATTGCCATTATCAATGGTTATTTAACCGAGGAGGGGCTCGATATCACGCCTCAACCCCATGTTTTTGGAAAACTGGCGCTTGAAGCCGTTATCGATGGAAAAGCGGATCTGGCAACGGCGGGGGACACCCCATTCATGCTGTCTGTCATGAACGGTCGAAAAATTACAGCGATTGCCGCCATCCAGACATCCAACCGGAATGAAGCCATCGTTGCCAGAAGAGACCGGGGGATTGTCGTGCCGGGGGATCTGAAGGGAAAAAAAATCGGGATCGTACAGGGAACGACAAGCGATTTCTTTGCCGATTCATTGCTGCTGATACATGGCATCGACCGGGAACATGTCGAATTCGTTTACATGAAGCCGGATGAAATGGCGGAAGCCATCCGCACCGGACATGTCGATGCAGTCTCTATCTGGAATCCAATATCGATGCATGTGCTGAAAGAATCGGCAACCAACGGTATCGCATTTTATGGTGAGAACGTTTATACCGAGTTTTTCTGTCTCGCTTCGAATCAGGACGTTGTCCGCCAGCGCCCCGAAGCGGTCCGGAAAGTGCTGCGGGCATTGATCCGGGCCGAGGCCTTCGTCAATCGTCAGCCCGATGATGCCAGGCGGCTTGTGGCCGATTTCATCCACACGGACAAAGCTGTTCTGGATGAAATATGGGATATTTTCTCTTTTCGGGTAACCCTGGACCAGGCGTTTCTCGTAGATCTCGAAAATCAGACGCGGTGGGCCGTCAAGAATGGCTTGACAACCCGAAAGGATATGCCCGACTATCTCGATTTCATTTATACGGACGGTCTGCAAACGGTCAAACCGGATGCGGTCCGGATTATCCGGTAAGGAGCCTGACGATATGAGAATCCACACCCGGCTGAGATTGACCACCTGGATATCCCTGAGCGCCATGGTAATCATGTTCGGCGCATTTTCATGGTCGCTTTGGGTAATCACCTGCGCAGACAAGGCCATGAACATCAGCGATGAGATGCGAAAACTGGTTTTTGAAAGAGTTCTGCTGCGTGATGATTATCTGCTGCATATGGAACAGCGGGCCAAGAATCAGTGGAATGCCAAATCAGAAGTCTTCCAGGGGCTGTTGGGCCAGGCCGACAAACATTTCCAGCAGCCTCATGATAAAATTCTACTGCAAGACGTACGAAAAAATTTTGAATCATCCTTTTCCATCTTGACGGTGTTATTGACGAAGCATCAGCAAGCGGAACTCACGGTAAAGACCGCACTCGATTTTTCCGAAGCGGAAATAAGGTTGATCAACCATGAATATCTGATGACGTATGTCATGAAAGACGGCATCGACAGACTGTACGAGTCGGCCCACCGAGCTGCGACCGATGCACGCAACAGAGCCTCTCTTATTTCGATCATTTTTGTCATTGGCAGCATGTTGACGATCGTCGTCAACACATCGGTTGTCAATCGAACGATTTCAAAACGCATTGCAGACATTTCCCATGGAGTCGGAATCATCGGTGCCGGCAACCTGAATCACCGCATTGCCGCCGAAGGGGACGACGAGCTTTCGGATCTGGCCCGATCCAGCAATGAAATGGCTGACAGATTGAGACAGTCCCATACCTCGGTGGAAAATCTGAAAAAGGAGATCGCCGCGCGCGAGCAGGCGGATGAAAAATTAAAGGCGACCCAATCTCAAATTCTTCAATCCGACAAAATGGCGTCCATCGGGCAATTGGCAGCCGGCATCGCACACGAGATCAACAACCCGGTGGGGTTTGTCAGCAGCAATCTGAAAACCCTGACCGATTACCAGATGAATCTCGGTCAAATCCTATCCGAATACCGGCAATTCATCGACCATCTATCCGAAGCGAAAAATACCGGCCTGATAGAGTCTGAAATCGAGAATCCGACAGCCTGCCTGCGCACAAAGGAGACAGAACTGGATATCGATTTTATCCTCGAAGATATTCCCAACTTGATCCGCGAATCGTGTGAAGGGTTGGATCGCATCAAACAAATCGTTTTGAATCTCAAGGATTTTTCGCATCCTGGCGAAGATATCCTGAAGCTGGCCGACATCAACCAGAACCTGGATACGACCCTGAATATCGTCTGGAACGAACTTAAATACAAGGCAACAATCATCAAGGACTACGGCAATCTGCCGCAGGTCAATTGCTACCCTCAGCAGATCAATCAGGTGTTCATGAATCTTCTGGTCAATGCAGCCCATGCCATCGAAAAAAAAGGCGAAATCCGCATCACCACTCGACAAAACGGCAACCATGTGGAAATTACCGTCAGCGATACAGGCCAGGGTATTGCCGCAAAAAATCTTCCCCGGATATTCGACCCGTTTTTCACGACAAAAGCTGTCGGCAAAGGAACGGGGCTGGGGCTGAATGTGTCTCATAACATCGTCATAAAACATCACGGTGTCATCGATGTCCAAAGCGATCCGGGAAAAGGCACGACATTCACCGTCCGGCTGCCGATAACCGGGCCGTCTTCGGAAGATATCCGTGGCAGCGCCGATTTAATTGTTCAAGGGGTTTCAGATGGCTGATATGGCTGATAAGCCGCGTATTTTGAATCTTTAAGACAACCCGATAGATGCCGAACTGATTCGGGAAAAGCTTTGGAAACACTGGCCCGACTGCTTGATCGCGCGGGTCGATAATGAAAATACAGAATGGAAATCTTTATCCTGTTCATCCATGTGAATTTAACATATCTCGATCTGAGAAATTATTTCATGTGAGTTGCCTAACGCAGCAAAATTATTTTTTCTGAAAGTCTATACTTATCCCAAAAACGATGACACCAGGGCAGTGGAGAATGTGTCGATGAATTCTAATGGAATCCGGGCTATCGGCCTGCAAATCGTATTTTTTTTGGCTGCAGTGCTGCTTCTCTGCCTGCTGTCTGTTTTACCGGCGCCGGCAGGGGAAACACGTGGTGCGGCTGAAAACATCCTGACTCATGAGGAGAGAATCTGGCTGACGAACCATCCGGTCATTCGCCTTGCCCCCGAGCGCAGCTACGCCCCCTTCATCTTCCAGGATGAGAATGGAAAACTTAAGGGCATATCTGTCGATTACACGGCCCTTCTTGAAAAAAAACTGGGAATCAAATTTCACACGATGGAGAGCAATAATCTTGCCGCTATTCTTGACGCGGTACACCACGAGGAAATCGATATGGTGACATCTTTGATGAAAACCCCACAACGGTCGGAATTTCTGTTTTTCACCACACCCTACATCACCGTACCGGTAGTCATCATCGTCAGAAGGGAATTTAAGGGTGGAAGCACGCTTGACAGCATGGGGTCATTGAAGATTGCAGTCGGAAAAGGCTACGCAGTCGAGTCCTTTTTGCAGGAAAAGCACAGCGGCCTTTCTCTTGTTCCCGTAGAAGACGATATGGCTTGTCTCACCAAGGTCTCTTTTGGAGATATCGACGCTGCCGTGGTGGATCTTGCAAGCGCTTCCTACATCATCGATAGACTCAAGATAACCAATCTTCATGTGGCTGGAACGGCTGATTTCAGCTATCAGCTCAGTTTTGCCTCTCGAAAGGATTGGCCGGAACTCAACCGCATTCTAGAAAAAGGGATCGCCCGGATAAGCCCGAACGAACATGCCGAGATATACAATAAATGGGTGCATTTGAGTCAGCACACATTTTTTACCGCCAGAGTCATTTGGACAGCACTGGCTGTGATTCTTGCCATCATTCTGATAGGGGTGGCCGGTGCGATTTTATGGAATAGATCTCTCAAGATCAAGATTCATCAAAAAACAGAAGAATTGAGAGAGGAACTGGCCGAACGGCGGCGGATGGAAGCATCCTTGCGCACTAGCGAAGAAAAGTTCCGATCTTTGCTGAAACTGGGACCTGTACCCATGGGTCTGATGGATGGGGAGGGGGGCATCAGTTTTCTCAATGACAAGCACATTCAGCTTTTCGGATACACCACCGACGATATCCCCACAGTCACAGAGTGGTGGCAACTTGCTTTTCCGGACGAAACATACCGAGCTCAGGCAATCGAGAGATGGCGTATGGCCGTGGAGAAGGCAACGCAGGAATCAACCCTGATCGATCCGGCTGAATACAATTTGACCTGCAAGGATGGCACGGTGCGAATGGTGGAAATCTCCGGACTCATTCTTGGCAACGATGTGCTGGCATGTTTTTTCGATCTCACCGAACACAAGCAGGCAGAGGAAGAAAAGATGGAACTGCAAGCGCAGTTGCTTCAGTCCCAGAAGATGGAATCGGTAGGCCGGCTGGCGGGAGGTGTAGCGCATGATTTCAACAACATGCTGGGAATTATTCTTGGCTTTACCGATCTGGCCCTGGATCAGGTAAAACCGACCGATCCAACCCATGCCTTCCTGGAGGAAATTTTCAAAGCGGCCAATCGTTCCGCCGACCTTACCCGGCAGCTATTGGCTTTTGCCCGCAGACAGACCATCGCTCCCAAGGTGCTGAACCTGAACGAAACGGTGGAAGGGATGCGCAATATGCTGCAAAGACTCATCGGTGAGGATCTCTATCTGTCATGGTTGCCGGCAAAGAGCTTGTGGCAGGTTCTGATGGACCCGTCGCAGATCGACCAGATTCTGGTAAATTTGTGCGTCAATGCCCGCGATGCCATCTCAGACGTCGGCAAAGTGACCATCGAGACTGAGAACAGCATTTTTGATAAGGACTACTGTGACACGCATAAGGGATTTATGCCTGGATACTATGTGATGATGGCCGTGAGCGACAACGGGCGTGGAATGGATAAGGATACGCAGGCAAGCATCTTTGAGCCATTCTTCACAACCAAGGAGCGGGGAAAAGGCACCGGTCTCGGCCTGGCGACGGTCTATGGCATCGTCAAGCAGAACAAGGGCTTCATCAACGTCTACAGCGAGATCGAACATGGAACGACTTTCAGGATTTATCTGCCTCGCCATGTTGGTGATACGACAGACACGCAGACGGAAGATTCCGAAAAACCCGAAGCATGCGGCCATGAAACCATCCTGCTGGTGGAGGACGAGCCGGTGATTCTGGATATGACCCGGATGATGCTTGAACACCTGGGCTATATTGTGATGGTCGCTTCAACTTTTGGAGAAGCGTTCCGGATGGTCAAGGCTCACTCCGGCAAGATTCACCTGCTATTGACCGATGTTATCATGCCTGATATGAACGGCCGGGACCTGGCCAAAAATTTGTTGTCCTTCGATACCCACATCAAGAGCCTTTACATGTCTGGGTACAGCTCCAATATCATCGCCCCGCATGGAGCGATGGACCCGGGCGTCAATTTCATTCAGAAACCATTCTCGTTAAAGCAATTGGCTGCTAAAGTCAGAGATGTCCTTGACAATCCCAGGATCACAACTCAAGAATGACTCCATAAAATCGAGAAGTTGCTGGCGAGGTGACAATATGAATCAAGATGATCTATACTGCGAAAGGGCATAATCCTTACGCTCCCTCTCCCAGCGGGGGAGGGTTGGGGGGTTCAAATAGTTAAGATTATGCCCGTTTGCAGTATAATAACGCAAATCAGGCAGGCTGTTTATGAAATTGAACCTGAGTCTGAAATTATTCTTTATGTTTCCGTTCCCGGGGAGATACTCTCTCGGATTCTGACTGGGACTTTCTTATCCTGGTTGACAGTTACATTGACTTCGTCAATTTTCAAGAATCGCGGGCGAACAACTTCCAGTTTGAAATTGCGCTCACCATCCTGATGGACGACTCTCATTTGTTCCGTGTCTTCCGGTGAAAAAATCGGCCTAAATTGCCTCCGCCAGAGCAAATTTGGCGAACTTGGGTCAAGCATTTTTTCTGAAATCATCGTGATTACCTCCTATAGCTTGCGTGGATACGGAATCAGAGACGAGTGAATGTGTTGCCATTATTTATGCAAATTTCACATGAAGTAAGGGGAAACACATTTTCTTTGACTCTTTGCAAAAGTTTGCTTAGATTGTTTTCAATATGCAAAGGAGAAAAATATGATTAGCAAATTCCAACGAATGATTTGGATACTCTGTTTCGTTGCCACCATCGTCTCGTCCGTATTTTCACCCGCACCGGCTTTTTGTGAGACCCTGCGTTTCGTCTTTATGGCAGACAGCCGAGGCGGCTCCCTTGACGAGCCCGTCAACACTCCCGTGCTAAACGCCATCATTTCCCAAATAAAGGCATTATCTCCCCAACCGGCTTTCGTGGTCTTCGGCGGCGATATGTCCTACAGAGGATGTATCCAGGGCTCTTACACTTTTCAGAACTGGAAAGACATCTTCGCTCCCCTGACAAGTGCGGGAATACCTTTATATACAGCAATCGGCAATCATGAACTCTATGCCCATGGATGTGGACAATCCAACGAAGGGTTCTTTCTGGTAAACCAGCAGCAATACCAGAATGTATTCACAGAGAATCCCGGCAATGGACCGCCCGGTTATGAGCGACTGGTATATTCCTTTACCTCCCCCAAAGGTGATGCCTTCTTTGCTGTATTGGACCCTTATTATCTGACCGCAGATAACCCTAACCCTAGCCTATGCGGTACTATTGATCCTACCCAATTAGCCTGGCTCGAAACCCAGGTGGCCCAGACCAAGGCAACCCATAAATTTCTTTTCATTCATACGCCCTATTACTATGTCACCGGAACCAACCCTGCCGACCCATCTGAATCATCATGCACTCCGGATACCACTTTTACAAACCTTTGGGCTTTCCTGGATAACAATCAATTTGATGTCTACGCTTGCGGGCATCAGCATCTCTATTCTCGGAAGACCATAGACAGCAGCATTCTGCCCAATCCCCAGACGTCTCCAAATCCGACACCCCCCTGGCAGAACAATGTCGTTCAGCTTCTTAACGGCACCTGCGGAGCCGGTGTGGACACCACCACCCCCAGCGTGAATTCTGCTCTTTGGCATATTTCACAGGCTGCCAACACTTATTACTTCAGTGTCGTGGACATCAACGACAGCCAGGTAACAATAGCCAGTTATAGCGGCGATACAGGCGTCTATCAAGTATTTGACACCGATATTGCTGCTGTTCTGGCGAATGGCCGCAGTCAGTCGATTGACATTACCGATAAGACACCCTTGTCGGTTACCGGTGTTCTGGAACCGGGAAGTTTGTCTGGTCAAAATGCTGATTGGTGGGTTGTGGCAGACACCCCGTGGGGCATTTGTTCACTGACTCCTTCAGGATGGTCTCCAGGAGTCAATATGCTGGTCCAATACCCATTACTCAAGATAGGTCCTGCGGAAGTGTTCAACGGATATCTACCGGCAGGTGACTACACTTTTTATTTGGCTGTGGACATGAGCCCTGATGGCATTCTGGATGAACCTCTCTATTATGATGGAGTCCAGGTGCATGTGACGTCCGACACATCGGAACATGACAATCGAGTCTATTGACGTCTGATTCAGTGTATCCGCTGTTATCGTAACCGTTCGCCGCCTCCCTCCAGCGAGGGGGGGGGCGGATGTCCTCATCCCCCCAGCGGGAGGAGGTCGGGAGGGGGGAAAAATCGTGTATATCTCCGAGCGCCCCTATGTGCCAATGAAGGTGAAGATTTATGTCCACAGATCAACAACATGATGAGAATTTTCTAAAGACGGAGACTGACACCACGGATGCAAAGAACATAGCGGATCTGATGCATTGCATGATGTTGCTCCATCAAGCGAAGATCGCGCATGGCAAAAATCTCGCGGGTAGAAATCGAACTGGCAATTTGCGCAAGAACATGTTGGGCGGCATTTTCGGCAATGCTCTCGAATGGTATGATTTTGCGATTTTTGGCTTCTTGTCTCCAATAATCGGGGAGAATTTTTTTCCTTCGGACGATCCTCTGGATTCGCTACTGGGAGCTTTCAGCGTTTTTGCAGCAGCTTTTATCGCACGGCCTGTCGGGGGGATACTTTTAGGCTACATCGGCGATCAATATGGTCGTAAGAAAGCGCTTCAACTTTCGGTGATGATGATGGCAGTGCCTACATTTCTTGTAGGTATTTTACCTACTCATGCTGAAATCGGAATACTCGCGCCAATCCTTCTTATTTTGCTACGCATAATGCAAGGGCTTTCTGTGGGGGGCGAACTTATTGGTTCGATAACCTTTGTCGCCGAGAACGCTCCGCCTGAACAGCTAGGCTATTTCAGCAGTTGGACGTTTGCAAGTTGCTATGCTGGGATGCTGATGGGCTCACTGAGCGCCGTTGGTCTCAATGTAGTGTTGGGACCGAATGCCATGTCGGATTGGGGATGGCGTCTGCCCTTCCTCTCTGGCGTGCTTATCGCTTTCGCGGCTGTCTGGATGCGCAAGGAACTGACGGAAACGCCGGTTTTTGAGAAAATGAAAGCGAAGGGGCATCTTGGTGGTAATCCGGTTGTTGAAGCGGTGCAACTCGTTCCTGGCAGCATTTTCCATGCCTCAATGTTGGTCATTCTAGTCGGTGGTGGATTCTACACTCTGTTCATCTGGTGGCCAACTTATCTGGAACATTTTGTCCACCCTAACATGCCTTACACTGCAGCCCTCAATACTTTCTCGTTGATGCTCCTGATTATTTTGATTCCTATAACTGGCCGACTCTCTGACGAGTTTGGGCGAAAAACTCTTCTTGTGTGGAGTTCGGCAGGTATGACCCTCTTGTCTTGGCCGCTCTTTCTATTGAGTTCCCAAGGTGGATTTTTCCCAGTCCTTGTCGTTCAAATTTGCTTCACCGTCTTGATGGGGTTTTACCTCGGGCCGATCCCTGCGACCCTGGTTGATTTATTCCCCCCACGCTTTCGCTACAGTGCTATCGGCCTTGCCTACAATTTCTCCCTGTGCATATTTGGCGGTACAGCCCCACTCATGGCCACATGGCTAATCAAGCACTATCATACCATATCTGCTCCGGCACTATATCTCGTTGTCCTTTCCGGGTTAAACTTCCTGGCCGCCTTGACCCTGCCGGAAACAAGGTTCGCTAAACGACCATGATTTCTTTAAACAAATTTTCATTTATGGACTTTGTGGACTTCATGGACAGTTTGTTTCTCTATAGAGTCCAGTGAGTCCAGTGAGTCCAGTCCTGCGATTCATCCCTTGCATAACCCGTAATGTGGTATTTCTGCTGGGGTACCTTCCCACCAAACTGATTGCCGCATCGTTTGAACTTCTTTTACATCCCGAAGAACGCCCACCATCCAACATATTCTCGCCCATCACCACCATGACCGCCCCTACCGTGCAGAGCGGCAGGGAAAAATGTCTGACATCCGGCATGAATGACTGTGTATCCAAACCGGTATCGCCGCAGAAGCCGACGTACCGTTTGGAGAAATGGCTGACGAAGATCAAGGATGAAGGCGAAAGTATAAAGAATGAAAGGGAGCCGGGAATGACACACGAGGTAGAGTCTGATGATCCGCCTGTTTGGAACAGGCAGAAGCTGATGGAATGTCTGATGGATGACGAAGAATGATAGAAATGATGCAGGACAATTTTCTGGCGGATATCACGCCACATATCCTGGCACTGAAGGCCTTTCAGGAATCTGGTGATTTTTTTAAAATTGTTAGACATATCCGAAGGGAAAGTTCATGAATAAAATTTTCAAGTCCTTCTACAAATTAGTGTGTTTGTCATTGGCCGGTTCTATTTTGATTGGTTTTCTGACCTTTTATATTCCGA
>CAYOBW010000133.1:0-18518 GCA_964402115.1 uncultured Victivallales bacterium | reverse complement strand
GTCCTGGGTCCCGTGATGCGGGGCCCGTCCAGTTCGCACACCGCCGGCGCGTTTCACATCGGCAGCATGGCGCGCTCGATCCTCGGCGCGACGCCCAGGCAGGCGGTGCTCTCGTTCGACCCGGCCGGTTCCTACGCGGCGACCTACGCGCAGCAAGGCGCGGATCGCGGCTTCGCGATGGGCCTGCTGCACAAGCCGCTGACCGACGAATCGTTCTTCACCGCGCTGCGCGATGCCGCCCCGGCTGGGCTGGACCTGGCGTTTCGCGTCCGGCCGCTGGCGCAGGCGGATCATCCCAACACGACGGACCTCGAACTTGCCGCGGCGGATGGCACGCGCCTGCACCTCGTCGCTCGCTCCATCGGCGGCGGCGAGGTCGAGATCACCAGCGTGGACGGGCGCCCCGTGCTATTCAACGGCACCGCCTTCGAGACGCTTGTCGAGGTCCCCGCCGGCCAGGCCGAAGCCGCCCGCGCACTGCTGGTGCGCGCCGGCGGGCTTCTAGATGACCCTGTCGCCACGCAGGCGGGCGGCGTCGCGCGCCTGGCGGCTCGACGAAAGTGCGCACTGCCGGGAACCTTCCGCGCCGAATTGAACGCGCTCGACTCCCGTGCCCGCGTGTGGGAGTCGACCCCGGTCTATTTCGTGCAGGAGGGCCGGCCGTTGTGCTCCAGCGCGGCGGAGCTGGTGCGGACCGCCGAAACGCGCGGCTGGTCGCTTGGCAGGGTGGCGCTGGCCCACGAGGCCCAGCTGCTCGGAATCGGCGAGTCCGCGGTGATCGAGGAGATGCTGCGGCGCTACGCTGTCATGGCGCAGTCCGTTGAGCGCGGGCTGGATCCGGGTTTCACGGGACTGCAGCTGCTGCCGGCCTGTGCCGGGGCCATCTTCAAGGCGGAGGCCGAGTCGCGGCTGTCCGGGCGCAGCCGGCACACGCGGGCGGCGGCCCGGGCGCTGGCGGTGATGCATGTGGACGGCGCAATGGGCGTCGTCTGCGCCGCGCCGACCGGCGGCTCCGCGGGTGTCATTCCGGGCACGCTGGTGACCCTGGCGGAGGAGCTGTCGCTCACCCGCGAACAGATCGCGCTGGCCCTGCTGGCCGCGGGCGCCGTCGGCATGGTTCTGGCGGTCCGCGGCACCTTCGCCGCCGAGGTTGCCGGCTGCCAGGTGGAGATCGGTGCGTCGGGCGCGATGGCCGCGGCCGCCGTCGTGGAGGCCGTCGGCGGTTCGGCGCGCCAGGCGTGCGACGCGGCGGCGATTGCCTTCCAGAACACCATGGGATCGGTTTGCGATTTGCTGCACGGGACCGTGGAGATTCCCTGCCACACCCGCAATGCCGTCGCCGCGGCGAGCGCCTTCGTCAATGCGGACCTCGTGCTCGGCGGTTACACCAACTTCGTCCCGCTCGATGAAACGATCGACGCCGTCTACGCCGTCGGGCTCGCGCTGCCTCCGGAATTGCGCTGCACCTCGAAGGGCGGGCTGGCGATCGCGCCGTCGGCGCTGGCGCTGAAACCGGGTCACTGCGGCCCAGGGTGCTCCTCCTGCTTATGAAAACACCACTCCTCTACCTGTCCGCCGCGGACGTGCGCCGCGCCTTGCCGATGCCCGATGCCATCGCGGCGATGCGGGATGCGTTCGGGCAGCTGTCGGGCGGCCAGGTGACGCTGCCGCCGCGCCAGCACATCGCCGCGCCTGCCGAACATGGCGTCGCGCTGGTCATGACGTGCCACTCGGCGGCGCAGAAGCTCTTCGTTTTGAAGTTCCTCACGGTGTTCAGCCGGAACCGGCAGAGAGGACTCCCGCTGATCCAGGCGCTGGTCACCCTGGCGGACGGGGTCACGGGCGAGCGCCTGGCCGTGATGGACGGCGGCAGCCTGACTGCCATCCGGACGGGGGCCGCATCCGGCCTCGCCACCGACCTGCTGGCCCGCCCCGATGCCATGGCGGTGGCCATGTTTGGCGCCGGCGTGCAGGCGCGCAGCCAGTTGGAAGCCGTTTGTGCCGTTCGCCCCATCCGGAAGGTCTGCGTCTATGACGCCGACCCTGCCGCCGCGGATCGGTTCGCCGCGGAAATGACCCGCCAGCACGGCGTGCCTGTCGAACGCGCCTCCAGCCCCGCGGAGGCCCTGGCAGGCGCCGATGTCATCTGCACGGCGACCACGTCGACATCCCCCGTCTTCGCCGACAGCGAGCTGAAGCCGGGCGTTCACATCAATGCCGTCGGGTCCTACCGGCCCGAAGTGGTGGAAATCCCGGCCGCGACCGTCTGCCGTGCCCGCGTGGTGGTCGACCACCGGGCCTCGGCGCTGGAAGAGGCCGGCGACTTGCTCACTCCCCTGCGGCAGGGCTTGATCCAGGAGTCGCATTTCGGGACCGAGCTGGGCGACATCGTGCTCGGTCGGTCGCCGGGCCGGGGCAGCACGGAGGAAGTGACCCTGTTCAAGTCTGTCGGCGTGGCGATCCAGGATCTTTGCGCCGCGGCGCGCGCGTTGGACAATGCCCGTCGCCGGGGGCTGGGCACATGCTTGCCCGAGGGAGCGTAAACGCATGCCGAACACCTGGAAAACGCTCACGCTTCTGGGATTGCTGGCCGTGCCTGCGGTGGCCGCCGAGCTGGATCGCTACAATGTCGTGTGGGATTCGCCGTCGAAGGACTCGCTCGATGCGATGCCGCTGTCCGGCCGGCTGGGGGCGGGGGCGAATGTCTGGGTGCAGGATGGATCGCTCTGGCTCTACCTGGCCCACAACGCCGCCTATGACGAGAACGGCCGGCTGCTCAAACTGGGCTGCCTGCGCCTCACGCCCGAAGACAAGTCACTGGCAGCGCCCGCCGCGTTCAGGCAGGAGCTGGACCTGACGACCGGCTCGATCCGGATCCGGGCCGACGCGTTCTCAGCCACGCTGTGGTTCGCCGGCGAAACGCTGGTCGTCGAGACGGCTTCCGGCAAGCCGCAGGCGCTCACAGTTGCGTTCGGCACGTGGCGTGACCGGAAGCGCGATGGGCTGAAGCTCGACGTGTGGGGGGCGGAGTCCATTCAGCCGGACAAGGTCGTGGCCGACGCCTCCGGCATCGCCTGGTCGCATCGCAATGCCGACTACCCCTTCGATCTGGCCGGCGCCGCGCAGCGCCAGGGCATCCCGCGGGAGGACCTGTACGACCCCGCCGGCAGCAACGTGTTCGGCGGCGCGCTGGCGGTCGAAGGCGGGCTGAGTGCGCCGGCTGAGAGCCCCGTGCAGTGGCAGTTCTGGGAAGGCAAGGCGTGGACCGGCCGCACGGCCGAACGCGAGCGGCACCTGCTGGCGGTGCGCTTGCAGGCCGGGCGGGGCGGCGATCCCGCCCGCTGGCTCGCCGAGGCCGGGGCCGCCCTCGTGCCGGCCGCGCTGGCGGCAGCCCGGGCCGACGAGGCCAGGCAGTGGATGGAGTTCTGGTCCCGCTCCCACGTCTTCATCAATGCGGCTGGCCGGCCGGATGACGCGGGCTGGCTGATCGGGCGGAACTACCAGCTGTTTCGTTACATGCTGGCCTGCAATCGCGGCGGCGCCCTGCCGCTGCTGTTCAATGGCGGCATCTTCACGGTGGACAACCCGCCCGGACGCATTACGGGCAACAACAACAACGAACTGGCCATCGCCCCCGGGGCGCCCGCGACGCCGGACTTTCGCCGCTGGATGGGCTGTCACTTCATGTCCCAGAACCAGCGCTGGCTGGGCTGGCCGACGCTGGCCGCGGGCGACGCCGATCTGCTGACCCCTTCGCTGGCCTTCTACCGGGACCGGGCGCGCACGGCCGCCGCCCGGGCCCGCAAGCATGGCGCGGAGGGCGTGGTTTATCCGGAGCCCCTGGATATCTGGGGGCTTTGCTGCGTGGCCCCGCGCCCCGACGGCCTCTGTGGCGCGGAGCACCTGACCTACCATTTCTCGATGATGCTGGAGCACGCGTGGATGGCCTTGCAGGCGCACGACGCGATCGGCATCTCCCTGGCGCAGGATCTGCCCTGGATCGAAGGCACGGTGCTCTTCTATGACAGCTTCTACCGGGCCGCCTGCAAGAAGCGCACCGGCAAAGAGGTCGGGGACGACGGCAAGCTGGTCATCTATCCCGCCTGCGGCCTTGAGTACGCGGGCGGCGCGACCGATCCCGTCGAGGTCGTGGCCGGCCTGCGGTGCCTCACGGCCGGTCTGCTCGCGCTGCAGGACCTGCCCGAGGCGCTGCGCGCGAGGCTGCGCGAGATCCAGGGGCGCCTGCCGGAGCTGCCCGTGGGACGCCGGCGGGGGAGGCCCTCGTTGCTGGCCGCGCGATCGCTCGAGCGCGAGTACAACAAGTGGGAGCCCATCGAGATGTACGCGGCGTGGCCTTACCGGCTGGTCGGCGTCACCCGCCCCGGCACGCTCCAGCTGGCCCGCGACACGTGGGAAACCATCCCGGCCGATCGCGCGCGCCTCTGCAAGCAGGACTTCTCCTGGATGGCGAACGTCGCGAACATGGCGGCGCTGGCCCTGCCGGCGGAGGCCCGGCAGCGCGTCATTTACAAGCTGGCGAACACGACGGCGCCCCAGGTCCGCTTCCCGGCCTTCTTCGGCCCCGGTCACGATTGGCTGCCGGACCACAACTGGGGCGGGAGCGGCATGGTGGGCCTGCAGGAGATGCTGGTCGCCGCCGAGCCCGGCCCGACGGGGAAGATCTACCTCTTCCCGGCCTGGCCGCAGGAGTGGGCTGTCGATTTCCGACTGCACGCGCCGGGTATGACCGTGGTCGAAGGCGTCTACCGCGCCGGCAAGCTCGAGCGGCTCAACGTGACGCCCGCCGCGCGCCTGAAAGACGTGGTGAACCTGCTGGGCAAGGCGCCCGCGTACGAGCCGCCGCCGCCGGCTCTCAGCCAGGGCAAGCCGGCGGCCGCCTCCAGCACCTTCCACGAGCCCGGCTACGATCCCGCCCGCGCGTTCGACGGCAACCCGGCCACGCGCTGGGCCGCGGCGTGGCAGTCGCGGGGCGGCTGGCTGCAGGTGGATCTGGGGAGCGAAACGTTGATCGGCCGCGCCTGGCTCTCGGAGGTGGAATGGCAGGAGACCCGCGAGTTCGTCATCGAAACGCGGCTGACGGAGACCGGGGAGTGGAAAGAGCTGGCCCGCGGCACTACCATTGGCGCCGACAAGACCCTTGACTTCACCCCTGTCAAAGCGCGTTTCGTACGCCTGCGGATTCTCAAGACCGAGCGCGATACCAACATCAACGAGTTCCAGCTCTTCGCGCCGGAAGCCGCGTCCCCGTGAGGCACGCGCGACCGCAGATGTGCCCCAAACACTCCAGTCCGAATCGCGGGCTTGAAAACCTTCCGCAAACCGGTAGCCTGCAGAGGCGTTGACAGGATCGGAATGGCTGCCGCAACCGTGGCTCAGTGGCTCGTGGCCAACGGCGCGGCAGACGAACCGGTCGTATAGACGAAGCCGATATGACTCACCGCACCACGATGCAAAAGCGCTTCTACCTGTTGCTCATGGCGATCTCCGCCCTGCTGCTGGCGTCGCAGGCCGCGCCGCACGCCGCCGAGGCGCCAAAGCCGCCCGAGTTGCAGGGACCGGACATTGAAACGCTGCGCGGTCGCTTCGCACACCCGCCCAAGGGCTCCGGCACCACGACGCTCTGGTGGCTGAACGGCAAGCTGACCAAGGCGGAGATCCGCGAGCAGATGATCAACTTGCGGGACCGTGATGGCTTCGGGGGCGTCGCCCCGCTGACGCTGTTCCGCATGAAGCCGGCAACGGAGCCGGCTTATCTCACCGCCGAATACTTCGAGATGTATGGCTGCATCCTCGACACCGCGAGGGAACTCGGCATGACCGTCGTCTTCTACGACGACTGCGACTTCCCCTCGGGCACGGCCGGGAACCAGATGGCGGAGCAATATCCGGACGATCTGATGAAGTACCTCGCGCGCGCGACGGCGACGATCCAAGGCCCCGGCGAGGCGGTGCTGCAGGTGTCCTCCGGCGCGGTCATGAGTGTCGTCGCGAAGAACCTCGACACCGGCGCGCGGCGGGTGGTGACGGCGGAGGCGAAGTGCGACGTTTCGGCGGCGCCCGGCGTCGGCGGCAGCGCGGGCTTCCGGCAGCCGCCGGAAGAGGAGGGGCGCTACGAATACTTCCGCGTGCGGGACTCCGACGGCAAGGTGCTGTTCGAAGACACGTTCAACGGCAAAACGAAACCCGATTGGGAAGACCCCGGTGCATCGCGGGTCGAGGCGGACGGTCTGCACGCGACAGGTTGCCTGCCGATGTCGGTGAAGGACCTGAAGCTGCCCGCGAAGTTCACCATCGAGAGCCGGCTGGCGATCGTCCGCGCGGCGGCGGCGCTTGCGTTCGGCGTGAAGGACGAGAACGACCTGCTCTTCTGGCAGTTCAACGCTCGCTCGAAGGCGATCCGCCCGCACATCCGGCGCGGGGGCTATCGGCAACTGGCGAACGTACCGTTCCCGTTCGAGGCCAACCGCGCCTACGACGTGCGGCTTGTCGTCGATGGCGGCAGCGTGGTGACGTGGATCGACGGCAAGCGCGTGGCCGAGCACACGGTGGAGGGTTCCCCGGCAGCCGCGGTCCGCTGGGTCGCGCCTGCCGGTCGCTGGGAAGTCCAGGCATTTGTCTGCGCGACGGCTCCGGCAAAGAGATTCGTGGACTGCCTGGATCCGCAGGCGCTGAAGAAGTTCATTGGGCTCACCTACGACCGCTTCGCCCAGAAGTACCCCGCCCACTTCGGCTCCACGATCCGCATGACGTTCTACGACGACCTCTCGACCTACCACGTTCCCGATTGCCTGCTGTGGTCGCCCACTTTCAACGAGAAATACCTGTTGCGCTTCGGGCGCTCGCCGGAGGCGTTCTATCCCGCCCTGTGGGAGGACATCGGTCCCGACACCGCCGCAGCGCGCGCCAGCCTCTATGGCCTGCGCAACGAACTCTTCGCCGCGGGCTACCCGCGCGCCGTGCAGGAATGGTGCGACCGGCGCGGCATGCTGTGCTCCGGCCACCCGGCCGCGTCCTATCGCGCCAACCCGTTGCAGTCGCCCGGCGACGCCATCCTGTTCTACAAGTACCAGGGCGCGCCGCTGACCGACTACATCCACTACTTCGACCACGGCGTGGATGGCTTCAAGATTCCCGCGTCCGCCGCGTACAACTTCGACCGGGCCACGGTCGTCTGTGAGATCTACGGCAACTTCCACCAGAAGTTGCCGAACGACTCCAACATGCTTTACCGTGCCGGCATGGAAGTCTATGCCCGCGGCATCAACTACCTGCTGCCGCACGGCACGTGGTGGGATCCCGCCACGCTGCGCATCGTGCCGGAGATCTCGTGGCGCAATCCCGCGATCGGACCCGAGCTGCCGCGCTATAACCAGTGGGCGGCCCGCTGCGAGACCCTGCTGCGGGCTGGCCGGCACACCGCTGACATCGGGGTGCTGTATCCGATCGACGACCTCGCCGCGCGCTACCATGTCGGTCTCCTGCCGTTCACGCATGGCAAGGACCCGATCCCGGGCGCCGACTACTACGAGCTGTCACGTCTGCTCACCGGCGAGCTACGCCGGGACTTCACCTTCCTGCACCCGGAGGTCGTGGACGCGCGCTGCCGGGTGGAGGGCCGCGAGTTCGTCCTCGACAACACCAACAACTGGGAGCGTTACCGCGTCCTCATCCTCCCTGCGTGCCGCACCATCCGCGTGGGGAACCTGCAGAAGGCGCGTGACTTCCTCGCCGCCGGAGGCCACGTCATCGCGACCACCTGCCTGCCGGAGCAGTCCGCGGAATGCGGGCGCGACGAAGATGTGCGGAGGCTGTCGCGCGAAATGTTCGCGCCGGGCGGCAAGGGCGTCTTCGTGCCGGCCCCGGACGAGGCCACGCTCCGACAGGCGCTCGACGGACTGGACTTCGCGTGGGACGTGCGGATCGCGAGCGCAACCGAGATCCCGCGCGCTTACCGCAAGCCGCGGGATTACGGCGGCAAGCTTCCGTCCGACCCGGATGCCTACGAGGGCGGCAACCGGGCGTTCGCCTACCTGCATCGCTCCGTGCCCGGCGCGGAAGTCTTCTTCTTTGCCAACGCCAGCGCGCTGGAGGTCTCCGCCGACATAGCGGTCCGCGGCAGCCTGAAGCTCGAGTGGTGGGATCCGCATACGGGCGCCATGCGTAAGTTGGAGGGAACGTGCGCCAACGAAAAGGGCGAACCGGTGACACGGTTCACGCTGTCGCTGCCGGCCATCCGCAGCGGCTTCGTCGTCGGACGGAGAACGCCATAAAGTCAAAGAGATGACCGTCATGACCGTCCGGCTGCGTGACGAAGGCGGAAAGTCAGTGCCGCGATGAAAAGAAAGGACAAGCACATGAGACAGGCATGGAGCGTGATGTTGGGTGCGTTTGCGGTCCTCGCCGTCGCACAGGGTGCGCCGGTGAAGCTGTTCGACCAACCCCCGGTCAGCGTGACGAATGTCGCGCCCGGCGTGATCCTCGTCGATTTCGGTCGGGCGGCCTTCGGGAACCTGCGATTCTCCCCGCCGGCCGGGGCGCAGGGCCTGGTGTCCGTGCACTTCGGCGAGGCGCTGACGGGCGGACGCATCAACCGCAAGCCGCCGGGCACCGTCCGCTATGCCCGCGTGGAGGTCGCGCTGGACAAGGCGGGGCCGCTCGTCGTGGCGCCGCCGCCGGACAAGCGCAACTCGGAGGGGCGGGCCGCCGTGCGGACGCCGGCGGAGTGGGGTGTGGTGCTGCCGTTCCGCTGGGTCGAGATCGAAGGCTGGAGCGGCGCCTTCCGTCCCGAGTACCTGGTGCGGCAGGCTGCGTTCGCGGCCACGTGGGACGACAGCGCCGCGGCCTTCGCCTCATCCGACGCCACGCTGGACCGGATCTGGGAGCTGTGCCGCTACGCGATCAAGGCCACCACGTTTGCCGGGGTTTACGTGGACGGCGACCGCGAGCGGATCGCCTATGAGGCCGACGCGTTCATCAACCAGCTCAGCCACTACGCGTGCGACCCGGACCCGCTGATGGCGCGCGACACGTTCGACCGCCTGATGCAGCAGCCAACCTGGCCGACCGAGTGGGCCTTTCACATGATCTTCATGGCGCATGCCGACTGGATGCAGACCGGCGACAAGGCGTGGCTGGCCGCGCGTTACGACGCGCTGAAGCCCAAGCTGCTGCTCGACCGCGCGCGCGCCGACGGGCTGCTCGTGAGCACCGACGCCCAGATGAAGAAGGGCGACATCGTCGACTGGCCGACGGGCGAGCGGGACGGGTTCGTCTTCCGGCCGGTCAACACCGTGGTCAACGCCTTCCACGTGCGGTCCCTTGCGCTGATGGCGGAGCTGGCCGCCGCGCTTGGCAAGGCGGACGAAGCCCGGGACTACGCCGCCCGCGAGAGCGCCACCCGGCGTGCGTTCCAGGAGAAGCTTTTCGATGCCGGCCGGGGCCTGTATCGCGACGGCGAGGGCACTGACCACGCCTCGCAGCACGCGAACCTCTTCCCGCTGGCCTTCGGGCTGGCGCCCGCGGAGCACCGGGCGCGCCTGGTCGAATGGGTGGGCGGCCGCGGCATGGCCTGCTCGGTCTACGCCGCGCAGTACCTGCTCGACGGACTTTTCGAGAACGGGGCGGCCGGCAAGGCTCTCGAGCTGATCGTCGCGCCCACGGACAGGAGCTGGAAACACATGCTGGACAGCGGCACGACCATCACGTGGGAAGCGTGGGACCTGCGGTACAAGCCGAACCAGGACTGGAATCACGCGTGGGGGGCCGCTCCCGCCAACCTGCTGCCGCGGTACGTCCTTGGCATCCGGCCGCTCGCGCCGGGCTGGAGCCGCGCGCTCGTGCGGCCCAATCCGGGCTCCCTGGCCCGCGCCGGAGGCCGCGTCCCGACACCGCGCGGCCCGGTGCAGCTGAACTGGGAACGGGCGGACCGTTTCAAGCTGACTGTCACCCTGCCTCCCGGCATGGCTGCGCAGATTCAACTGCCTGCGGCCGGGGCATCCACCGGCGTGTGGGTCGGGGCCAAACCGGCCCGCGCCCGGCGCGATGGCGCCTGGTGGGTGCTGGAGCAGGACATTACCGGCTCCGCCGAGATCGAAGTGCGGTGACGCGAATTCCTGTGGAAGGATGCAGCCGCTTGTCTCTATGGTGTTGCGCATCTGGGGCCTGACTTCGGGTGTGCGAAAGGAAGATGGACGCATGAGGACAACGTGTGAAACGGCGGCGGGGCTTTCAGCTGCGCTCGGCATCCTGGGACAGGTTGTGGCGGCTGCTGCGGCGGCTGCCCGGATATCGCCGCAACCGCTCAAACCGGTCAGTGCGAAGGCCAGTTCCGTCAACGGCAACTACCGGCCTGAACTGGCGATAGATGGCAAGGTCTCCGATGCTTCCCGCTGGGTCAGCGCGGCCTCGGAACAAACGCCCTGGCTGGAAGTCAACCTGGGCGCCGGGCAGCCGCTGGCCGGCGTGCACCTCTACTCGGGCTACGGCAAGGGCGATGCGATCCGCGCGTTCAAGATCCAGTTCTGGAGCGCGGGCGCTTGGAAGGACGTGCCCTCGGCCGTCGTCGCGAACAACGAGGCCGTCGCGGTCGCCGTGCCGTTCGACGACACGGTTCCGGTGGTCACGGACCGGCTGCGCCTGCTGGTCACCGGCTCGCACCAGAACGTGGCGCGCGTGAAGGAGTTCGTCATCTGGCCTGCCGGCGCCGGCAGCCTGCCCCCGCTGGCTGGCGCCACCGACAACGCCGCCGCGACGCCGCAGGCGCGGATCCCGGTCATTTACCTGAATCAGAGCGGCTTCAACACGGGCAAGCCGAAACGCTTCACCGCGCCGACGCTGGCGGACGGTACGCCGTTTGCCGTGCGGGCGGCGGACGGGGGCGATCCGCTCTTCGAGGGCAAGCTGCGCGGGAACCTCGGCGACTTCTCAACCTTCAACCCGACGGACCGGCGCGAGTACGTGGTCGAGGCCGGCGGCAGCCGCTCCGTGCCGTTCCGCGTGGGTCCCTGGTGGCTGGAGCGCGTGACCTACCAGGGCGCGGTGGACTTCATGGTCGACAGCCGGCACTACGTCGGCAACGATCGCACCCCCTGCCAGGGCTCCTTCGGCTGGCGCGACGACCACCACTTCGGCTGGGAACTGCACACGCTGGTGCCGCAGTACATCTCGAATCCGTCCGCCTACGACCGCCTGCCGCACCAGATCCGCTACGAGAAGCCGGCCGATGCCAAGCTGTGGGGCAAGCTGGAACCGTACCGCGAGGAGGCGCCGGATATCGTCAAGATGATCCACTGGGGCGCCGACATCATCGTGTCGCAAAGGCTCACGCACGAGCACCTGAAAGCGCAGCTCGCCTACTTCCTCTACGCCTGGCCCGTGCTGGAGCCCTACCTGCCGCGGCAGAACTACGACGTCGTGCGCGCTTACACGTTCGGGGTCTGGACGAACGCGGCCTGCGACCGCAAGTACCCGTACGACGAAAGCCCGGAGCACAACCTGCTCGCGCTCAAGACCGGCGTCGGCACGACGAAGGGGTGCTACCCGCCGGGCTTCTCCATCGAGCCGAACCTGCTCCTGTACGAGGTCGCGCGGCGGGAGCGCCGGGCGGACTCGGAGACGTACTTCCAGGCGGCGCACCGGCAGGCGGCACGGCTGATCGCGAACCTCGACTGGAACGACCCGCTGACCACGAAGGGCCAGCGGATGAGCGAGTTCGTGACGCTGACCGGCCTGGGGCAGCTCCTGCGCCGGTATCCCGAGCGGGCGCCGGACGGGCTGGCGCGGAAAATCGAAGCGTGGGTGCAGGTCATGGCGCGGCGCGCGGGCAACATGTGGGACTTCCGCAAGCTCGACGACGCGGAGAAGTGGACGCCGATGGGCGATAAGCCGACGATGTGGAACGAACCCGGCAACGTCGTCGGACTGCCGGCCGCCCTGCTTGCGGCGCGCGAGGTGCTGCCGGACCCGGCCGTCAAGGCGCGCCTGGAGGAGCTGGTGTACGCCCACTTCGACAACATGTTCGGACGCAATCCCGTGGGGCGGCATTTCTCCTTCGACGCCCCACGCGAGATCGAGGGCGTGGAGTTCGGCTGGTTCAGGTTCCTCCCGGGCGGCATCGGCCGGCTGGCCCAGGCGCGCTTCGTCATAGACGGCAGCCCGAAGGATGGCCACTACCCGTACCACCCCGAGAAGGGCGACATCGGGTGGACGGAGGGATGGGTGCAGTTCAACACGGCCTTCAACGTCAGCCTCGCCTACCTGGCATTCGCGGAGACGCGCGTCACGCTCGCGCGGGAGGGCGACGAGCTGGTCGTGCGCCTGCGCGCGCCGCTGAACTTCGACTACGACAAGGTCGAGACCGGCGCCGTCGTGCTGAGCGTCACCGACGGGGACCGCGAGCGGATCGTCGTGACGGAGGAGTCGCCCTGCGCGGAGTGGTTCACGGGGCGCTGCCGGCTGCAGCTCGACAAGCCGGCCGCGCCCGGCGACGGCTCGCTGCAAAGCCCCGCCGGAGCGCACGCGGAAGCCGCGTACGGCTTCGGCTATCTCGGGCGGACGGCCGTGCTCAAGCTGTAAGCGCGGAGCTGCTTCATCCCCGCGATCTGCGCTTGCCGGGAGCGGCCTTTCCCCTGCACAATCCGGGACGTGTGTTCGAGTCGGTCAGACGTCGAGAATCGGGAGCACAACATGCCATGCCTGCCGCCGTTGCCGTTTGCCCTTCGCTGCGCCGCCTCGCTCGTGCTGCTCGTTGGCGCGGGTCGCGCCTGGTCCGCCGTCGAGCCGCCTGAAGAGCCGCTGAGCATCTGGTTCACGGCGCCCGCCCGCCAGTTTCACGAGTCGTGCCCGATCGGCAACGGACGCCTGGGCGCGATGGACTTCGGCGGCATCGAGCGGGAGCGCGTCGCGCTCAACGAGTCCTCGATGTGGTCGGGCGGCCCCTACGCTGCCAACCGGGCCGACGCCCACCAGTGCCTGCCGGACGTGCGCGCCCGGCTGTTCGGCGGGGACATGGCCGGAGCCGAGGCGCTCCTCTCGGCGAACTTCAAGTACGCGGACGGCGTCAGCGGGTGGTGGGACGAGAACCAGTTCGGGTGCTACCAGACGCTTGGCGACCTGCTCCTCGATTTCGCCACGGGACGGCCGACGCATGCGCGCGTCACCTCGCCCAGCGGGCACGCCGACGGTGACGGCAAGCCCCTTGCCGGCTGCACGGACGGCGCTGCCCAGACGAAGTGGTGCGTGCCGGGCGCCCGCCCGGCCGTGACCTGGCAGGTGGAACTCCCGGAGCCGGTGGCCGTCAGCGCCTACACGTTGACCAGCGCCGACGACGTGCCCGAGCGCGATCCGCAGGAGTGGGTGCTCGAAGGCTCCGCCGACGGCCAGGCCTGGAACGCGCTGGATCGCCGCACGTTCGACAAGCCTTTCGAGCAGCGCTTCCAGGCAAAGCGCTTCGAGCTCGCGCAGCCGGCGGCCTGCCGCTTCTACCGCTTCACGTTCACGCCGCGCGACGCCTACTTCCAGGTGGCGGAAATCGCGCTGGCCGGCGTCAACATCGCCGGCGACGTCGCCGCGCCTGCCGACTATCGCCGCGACCTCGATCTCATGCGCGGCGTGGTCACCACGCGGTACACGGCGGACGGCGTCGCGTTCACGCGCGAGCTGCTGGCCTCCAAGCCCGACGAGGTGCTTGCCCTGCGCGTCAAAGCCGGCAAGCCGGGCGGGCTCGCTTTCACCGCCGCCCTGGCGCGCCAGAAGGACGCCGCCTCGCGGCAGGACGGCGGCGTGCAGGTGCTGGAGGGGCGCCTGCCGTTCAACAAGCCCGGCGGCGGCGGCGAGGGTGTGCGGTACCAGGCACTGCTTGGGGCGCGCGTCACGGGCGGCAAGGTGACGGCGGGCGAGCAGGGGCTGACGATCGAGGGCGCCGACGAGGCGGTGCTCATCGTCTCCGCCGGCACGGACCTCTTCGACAAGGACTTCGCGGCCCGTGCGCGGCAGCGGCTCGACGCCGCGCTGGCGAAGCCGTTCGACAGCATAATGAAAGCCGCCGTCGCCGATCACCGTGGGTACATGGCGCGCTGCGGGCTCGTGCTGCCGGCCGGACCCAACGCCGGGCGTCCCACCCCCGAGCGTGTTCGGGCGAACGAGCAGGCGCCCGATCCCTCGCTCGCGGCGCTCTACTTCCAGTTCGGCCGGCACCTGGTCGTCTCCGGCTCGCGGCCGGACTCGTCGCTGCCCAACAACCTGCAGGGCATCTGGGCGGAGGAGTACTCCACCCCGTGGCGCGGCGACTTCCACAGCAACATCAACCTGCAGATGAACTACTGGCCCGCGGAGGCGGCGAACCTCGCCGAGTGTCACCAGCCGCTGTTCAAGTTCCTCGAAGGGATGGCGCAGGAGGGGGCGCGGACCGCGCGGGCCTACTACGACGCGCCCGGCTGGACGGCGTACCACACCCAGAACCCGTGGTTCGAGACGGTGCCGAGCCACCTGCCGGCCACGGCCGGGCCGACCTGCGGAGCCTGGCTGGCCCTGCACATCTGGACGCACTACCAGTTCACACAGGACCAGGCCTTCCTGCGGGCGTACTACCCGGTTCTGCGCGGCGCCGCGGAGTTCTGCACGGCCGTTGTCGTCGAGGATCCCCGCACGAAGCGGCTCGTCACGGCGCCGTCCAGCTCGCCGGAAAACTCGTATGCCGCCAAGGACAAGAACGGCCAGCGGAAGGTGAGCTGGCTGTGCGTGGGCTCGACGTACGATCTGCAGATCATACGCGGCCTGCTGGAAGCCACGTCCGCCGCCGCGCGCCTGCTGGGCGTGGACGCGGCGTTCGCGGCCAGCCTGGAGGCCACGCGCGCCCGGCTGGCGCCGACACAGGTCAACGCCGAGGGGCGGATCATGGAGTGGCAGGAGGACTTCGAGGAAGTGGAGGTTCAGCACCGGCACTGCTCGCATTTGTGGGGCCTGTACCCCGGGGCTGAGATCACCCCGGCCACCCCCGCGCTGTTCCGCGGCGCGCGGCTCTCGCTCGAGCGGCGCGGCGACGCCTCCACGGGGTGGTCCATGGCCTGGAAGGCGAACTTCTGGGCGCGCCTGCACGACGGCGACCGCGCCGACAAGTTGCTCAGCATGCTGATCGGCCGCGGCGCCGGCAACCTGATGTGCCTCCACCCGCCGTTCCAGATCGACGGCAATTTCGGGGGCTGCGCGGCCGTGGCCGAAATGCTGCTGCAGAGTCACGAGGAGGTCGCAGGCGCCAACGTGCAGGGTGCGGGGGCGACGCCTTACGTCATCCACCTCCTCCCCGCGCTACCCTCGGCGTGGACCGCGGGCAAGGTCACGGGACTGCGCGCCCGCGGCAACTTCACGGTCGATATCGAGTGGAACGCCGGCAAGGTGACGAAGTACCGCATCGCCTCGCCGCAGCCCCGCGACGTGACCGTGCGCGTGAACGGGGAAACGAAGACCGTGCGGTCGTCGTGACGGTGCGGTCAAAGTTTGGCCGGAAGGAGGCGAGAAACACATGTCCCATCGTAAAGCGCTACCCAAACTGACGAGTGTCTGCCTGTCGCTGCTGGCCTGCCAGGCCCTGGCCGCTGAGCCGGAACCGCCTGTCGGCTTGTGGCCGAAGGAGCGGGCGGCGGAGTGGCAGGAGGCGCAGCCCTGGCTGGTTGGCTGCAACTTCCTGCCCTCCACCGCCGTGAACGACATCGAGATGTGGCGCCGCGAGACCTTCGACCCGGCGACGATCGAGCGCGAGCTCGGCTGGGCGCGCAGCCTGGGCTTCAACTCCGTGCGCGTGTTCGTGAACGCCGTCGTGTGGGAGGCGGACGCCGACGGCCTGCGGCAGCGCTTCGGCGAGTTCCTGGCCATCGCGGCCCGGCACGGCATTTCGGTCATGCCCGTGCTGCTCGACGACTGCAACTTCGCCGGGCGCGAGGCCCGGGCGACGCCGCAGCCCGATCCGGTCCCCGGCGTGCACAACAGCCAGTGGGTCTCCAGTCCGCCGCTGAACCTGGTCACCAACCGCGCCGCTTGGCCCCGGCTCGAGGCGTACGTCAAGGGGATGGTCGGGGCATTCGGCCACGATCGCCGCGTCGCCGTGTGGGACCTGTACAACGAGCCCGGCAACTCGGGCATGGGCGACAGGAGCCTGCCGCTGGTCGCGGCCGCCTTCGCGTGGGCGCGGGAGCTGCGGCCGGATCAGCCGCTGACCGTCGGCCCTTGGGGGGACTTCGGCGACGCCATGTCGCGGAGGATGTTCGCGCTCTCGGATGTGGTCAGTTTTCACGCCTACGACGCGCCCGGCGGGGTCGAGGCGAAGATCCGGCTCTGCGCGGCGTACGGCCGGCCGGTGCTCTGCACGGAATGGCTGCGGCGGCAGACGGGGAACGATTTCGCCGGGCTGCTGCCGGTCTTCGAGCGGTACCGCGTCGGCTGCTACAACTGGGGCCTGGTGGCCGGCCGGACGCAGACCTACTTCCCGTGGGGCTCGCCGCCGAACGCCCCCGAGCCCGCGCTGTGGCAGCACGACATTTTCCGGCGCGACGGCACGCCGTTCAGCGCCGGCGAAGCGCTGTACGTCCGCTCCTTCTTCGGCCGGCTGCCCGTGGCGACGCGGGAGGTGGTGCCGGCCGCGCGGCAGGAGGCGGTGGCCTGGCTCTACACGCTGGAAGCGCCCGGCACGAACTGGGCGCGTGCGGACTTCGACACCGCGGGCTGGGAGGAGGGGGCCGCGCCGTTCGGGCGTCAGGAGCCGCCCTTTGCGCGCGCGCCGCGGACGGAGTGGACGACCCCGGATATCTGGCTGCGACGCACGTTCGTGTGGCCCGAGGGGCGGTTCGAGGCGCCGCGGCTGATCATGCATTACGATGAGGAGCCCGAGGTCTATCTCGACGGCGTGCTCGCCGCGCGGCCGGGCGGGTACACCGGCTCGTACCGGGAGGTGGACCTCGCCCCCGCCGCGCGCAGCCTGCTCACGCCCGGCCGCCACACGCTGGCGGTGCACTGCCGTCAGACGGCGGGCGGCCAGTTCATGGATGCGGGGATCGTCGTGCAGGACTCGACCGCGGATACGGCCGCCGACTCCCCGGGACGCTGGCCGGTCGAGCGGGCGTGGCGATGGTACGACGCGCAGCCTTGGCCGTGCGGCTTCAATTACGTGCCGGCGAACGCGATCAGCTACACGGAGATGTGGATGGACGCCGGCTTCGACCCCGCGCTGATCGACCGGGAGCTGGCCCTGGCGCAGAGCGTCGGGTTCAACTGCTGCCGCGTGGTGCTGCCGTTCGTCGTGTGGGAGGCCGAGCCGGCGGCGTTCAAACGGCGGCTGGATGCGTTCCTCGGCATCTGCCAGCGCCGCGGCATCCGCGTGATGATCGGCCTGTTCGATGACTGTGTCTTCGGGCCGATCCGCGATCCCGTCTTCGGCCGGCAGCCCGAGGTGGTCGCCGGCTGGTACGCCAACGGCTGGACCCCGTCGCCGGGGCATGGCCTCGTGCGCAACCAGGCGGCGTGGCCGCGGCTGGAGAAGTACGTGCAGGACGTGCTGAAAACGCTGAAGGACGATTCCCGCGTCTGGATGTGGGACCTGTACAACGAACCGTGCAACGGGGGCCTGGGCGACGCCTCGCTGCCGCTGGTCGAGGCGGTGGTGCGGTGGGCGCGGGCGGTTAACCCCGCGCAGCCCCTGACCATCGGCCAGTGGAACGGCCACGCGAAGCTGAACGAACTCATCTACCGGCACAGCGACGTGCTCACGTTCCACGACTACGGCAAGGCCGACGCCCTGGAGCGCCACATCCGCGAACTGCGACGGTACGGGCGGCCGCTGATCTGCACGGAGTGGCTCAACCGCGGACTGGGTTCGAGCGTGGCGTCCTGCCTGCCGGAATTTCGCCGTACCGGCACGGGTTGCCTGCACTGGGGGCTGGTCAACGGCAAGACGCAGACGCACCTGAACTGGGGCCACCGCCCCGGTCAGCCCGATCCGTCCGTTTGGCAGCACGACCTCTACCGTCCGGACCACACGCCGTACCAGGCTGAGGAAATCGCGCGTTTCAGCCGCACCCTCGGCGTGGCGCTTCCCGCCGGGCGGTGAACGGGCGCAACGCCTTAGTGACGCAGGGGGGGGCGATAACGGCGGGGACCGCCGTCTCCACGCCTCGTCGTCTGCCCACGCCATGGAGACGGCGGTCCCCGCCGTTATCCCCGCGTCCTCTCCTGCGGCACCTGGCGGCACGCGCAAAGTAAGCACTTGCGCCGAGGCTGCATCCCATCCGTCGGTAACGCTTCCCTCAGCGCCGTTGCAGCCGGCCGTTGCCCAAGGCCCAGAGCGCCGATCCGCGACTGGCCGATCACAGCAGCCCCGTCGCCCGCCACCGTCGGGAACCCCACTGTCGGGAACCGCCGGACTCCCGTCCGTTGTCGTTTCCGCCACCCGCTTCGCGCGGGCGCATATCAGCTCCGTAGGGTCTGTAGCCTCGTCGACAGCGGGAGCGGTC
>CAYOBW010000132.1:0-18558 GCA_964402115.1 uncultured Victivallales bacterium | reverse complement strand
GGTCGGCGCCGGCGTTGGTCTGCGTCACCTGGTCCGCAAATTCGCGCCACGTGGCATGGAAGTGCAGCGAGCGGGCGAGGCTACTCTGGGACGGCGCGTGGGCTGCCCGCTCGGTCCCGCTGTCGCCTGCGCTGCTCCACACGTACAACATCAAGTGAGGCGATTAAGCGTGTCACAGATGTCACCCCCATGCCGGCAGGAAGCAAACGCCGGGGTTGCGCACCCCCGAACCCGCCGGCCCGCTACCTGATTATGAAGATCGTGGGGGGAATCGGATCCCCGTTGAGCACATTCACAACGCCCTGGCCGGCGAAGTAGGCCGGGTACACGTGCTGCGCGCCGCTGCCCGGCGCTCCCCAGGTCCCAGGCCACTTGCGCCGGCCGTCGATGTAGATCTCGTTAACCGTTTCGACGACACCGAACGCCACCTCGACCTTCGCCCCCGTGCTGATCCGCAGCGCCGCGCCGTCCGCAAGTGACGATCCGCCCGCGATCGCCAGCGTTCCCGCGAGCACCGTCGTGTCGCCGGTGTAGCTGTTAACACCGCTGAGCGTCTGCGTACCCGTGCCGTTCTTGATCAATTCGAGCTGCCCGCCTGTATCGCGCAGGGAACCGTCGTAGAAATACGAGCCCGACCCGTTCAGGATCAAGGTCGACACGCCATCCACCGCCGCCGCAGTCACCTGCTCGCGGTGCTGAACCACGCCGGCACCACTCCGACCGCCGGAGTTGTCGATGCCCGCAAGGGTCTGCGTCGTCCCCAGCAGCTCGAAGCGCACCTGATCGCCGGAGTTCCCACGGAAGTACATGACCGACCCCGGCGGGAACTGGTTGTCCACGGTGGCGTACACATCGGGCGACCAGTTGTGGATGCCGATGAAGTGGCCGGGAAACGCGTACGCGCCGCCGGTCTTGGCAAGCCCGATCCGGCCGGCCTGCAACAGGGTTGGCCCGGTGTGCGTGTTCGATGCATTCCCGGCCAGAATCAGATCGCCGGTACCGTCTTTGGTGAAGCCGCCTCCCGCCACCGAGCCGTCGGCGAAAATGCCGGACATCGTCGTCGTGCGGTTGTTGTTGCCGACCGTCAACACGCCGCCATTGAGCAACACCTGACTGCCGGCGACGCCGGCCAGGGAACCGATTGCCGCGCGGACGCCATTCAGGTCCAGCCGCGAACCCGCGTCGCTCAGGGCCAACGAGGTCGTGGGCGGCGCCGTTCCCAGCCATTTCCGCATCAGGTACTGTTCCACCTGCAGGCGCTCTTCAGCCGCGAGCGCGCGGTCGTAGATCAGAATCTCGCCGATGTCGCCCCGCCAGGAGCGGGCGGCGATGCCGCGATCGTACGAGACGCGGTTCGCCTCGACGTTGCCCGTCGTGACAACGCTCAGCAGTTTCAGGGCACCGGTACCAAACGGCGTCGCGGCGCCATTGACCGTCACGCCGTTGAGACGCGTGACTCCGTTGCGGATGTTGGCGCTGGAATTGGCGCCCCAGATGTAGGCATTGGCGTCCTCGCCCCGGTGGAAGTGGTAGCTGATGTCATGACCGAGCCAGAAGTTCCTGTCTGCCGCCGACTCGAGTTCACGGGCCACGTAGAACACAGAGCGGATCGTCGTCAGCCCGGTGAAGCTGAAGTAGCTGTTGCCGTCGCTGGTGAACCGGACGATCGGCAGGCCGTTCCCGCCGTTGGTCACATAGACGGGCGCACCGGCTGTTCGCGTGAGGTTGCGAGCACTCGGCGAGAGATCCGTCCAGGTGTCAACCGTTGCGCCGTCGGCAAGGCCGGTGATCGCCGTTGCATCCCACCGGGCGACCAGGCCACCGGTCACCGGCAGCGTGCCGACGGAACTCTGCAGTTTCAGCGTGCCGACCGCGACCGTCGTGGCACCGGTGTACGTGTTGACGCCGTTGAACGTCAGCGTGCCCGCGCCGACCTTCGCAACCCCGCCCGCGCCCGAGATCGCGCCCGCGACCGTCAGGGTTCCGGACTGCACCTCCAGCGTGCGCGTTCCCGCGACCGAAAGCGGCAAGGCGATGGTGTTGTTGCCTGTGCTGTTCACCGAGTTGGCCAGCGCGAGCGGATTGCCGCTCAACGTGTAGCCGCCCGCGAGAGAGAGGGAGTACACCGCGCCGAGCAGGTTGTTGATGTTGCTCTTCTCGCCCGCCGCGACGGGGAAGATCAGCGGCGCGCCCTCGACCGGCGTCGCGTCGCCCTGCCAGTTCAGCCCGGAGGTCCACAGGTCGTTGCCGGCGTCCTCGCCGTCCCACGTCGCCGATACCGCGCTCGCATCGAAAACCAGCACCACGGCGCCCGGATTCGCCGTCGTGCCGTCGTAATCCACGCTCCAGCCCGCCGGGGCGGCCACCGAGGCGAATGGCCCGGTAAACCGGGTGTTGTCATCCGCCAGCACATACTCGCCGGCGGTCTGCCTGCCGCTCACGACGAGGTTCAGCGCAATCCCGGTCGCGTTCATCGCGCCCGAGCCGCTGATCGCAATCAGGTTGCCGGTGTCGTTGACCAGGCGGTAGTTGAGCGTGCTTCCCGTTCCGTTCAGTGCGCCGCCGGAAATCGTGATGTTCGCGTGTCCCAGCGACCCGCCGGGGCCCAGGGTCAAGGTGCCCGCCTGAACTGTCGTCGTGCCGGTGTACGTGTTGGCAGAACTCAAGGTTGCGGTGCCGGCGCCGGACTTGATCAGCCCGCCCGCGGTTCCGCTGGCGCCATAGCCGAGAATCGTGGAAACCAGCACCGCGTCCCCTGCCAGCGGGGTGTCCAGTGTCAGCGTCTGCCCGCCGTTGATGCCCAGCCGGCCGTTGCCGCCGATCACGTTCCCGGCGCCGTTGGCCGTAATGGTCCGGCTGGCGACGACAAAGAACGCGCCCCAATCCGTCGTCACGCCGCCCGTGCTGTCCAGCGTGCCGTTGTTCATCGTGATCGTCGTGGCGTACAAGGTGTGGGCCAGCGCCGTCGTTGCGCGCAGCGTGCCGTTGATCGTCAGCGTCGGGCTCACGGCGCTCGCTTGGATCTGGTTGTTGGCCGCACCGCTGAGGTTCAGCGTCGTGCCCGTTTCGATCGTCAGGCTTGCCGTGTTGGCCAGTGTCCCGCCCGCGCCCAAGGTCACCACGCCGTCCTCGACGACCGTGTTGCCGGAGAAGGTGTTGGCGGCGGTGAGCGTCATTGCGCCCGGGCCGGCCTTGATCAGCCCGGAGGTAAAGCCGTTTCCGTTGATCAACGGCGTTGCCACGTGCAGCGACGATCCGCCGCCCACGGTGAAGGTGCGGGAGGCGTTGGCGGTGGTCAGGCGGATGTCCGGAACGGTGGTGCCCGGTTTGGTGATGGACGAAGTGGTCGCCCCGCCCACCGTCACATCGCCCAGCAGAACATACGCCGCAGACCAGCCGGCGGCATACCCGTTGTTGCACTCCAGGGTGCCTCCGTTAAGCGTGAGGTTTCCAATGCCGGTGATATAGCCTGCTGCATTCGAGACTTTGCCGCCGGTATTGATGACCACGGTGTGCGCCGCCGAACCGTCGTTCGCCATGCTGACACCGTCAATCCAGTTATGCTGAGTGCCCGTCGTCGTCAACACCGCTCCATCTTCAACCGTGATCACGTTGCCGGGGATTCTGGCACCCAACGGCGAATTGAGTTGATTGTTCGTGTCACTGGTCGGATTGGAAGCCACCGTGCCGGTGCTGATCGTGGTCCCGCCGGTGAAACTGCCGTAGTTGTAGGCCAGCGTCAGCGTCCCCGCACTGATCTTGGTCAGTCCGCCGCTCGCGTTCGCGCCCAGCGTGGGCGTGCCGGGCGTCGCTTCCGACGTCGCGCCGCCGCCGATCAGCGTCACGGTCGGCGCCGAGGTGTAGTCATATCCCGCGCTGGTGACGAGAATGCCGGTGACTTGCCCGTAGGTCGGACTGCCGTCGGTCAGGTCCACCTGCGCGATCGCCGTCGCGCCCGTGCCGCCGCCTCCCGTGAGCCGCACGACCGGCGCGCCGGTGTAACCGGCGCCTGGCGTGCTCACCGGAATCGCCGTCACGCCGTTGCCCGTCGGCGCCAGCAAAGGCTGCGCCACGGTGATACTGTACCCAGCGGTGTCAATCGTCGCCCCGCCGCCATACACGTAAGCGCCGGTCAACGCCGCTGGCAGGAAGGTCGTCGAGGCCGCCCCCGCCTTGAGCGTGCCGCCGTTGAACGTAAGCACGCGCGTTCCGCTGGTCTGCGCGGAGGCGATCCGCTTCGTGAACAGCGTGCCGCCGGCGATATTCACGTAGGACTCGTTTACGCCGGTGCGCGAGAGTTCCATGTACGCGTTGGCCGTCGTGTCGAGCGTGCCCCCGAGCACGTTCACGTTGGCGTAGCCCGAGCCCGCGAAACCCAGCGTGAACGGATTGGCCGCCGGACTGGTGAGCGTGCCGCCATGGATGTTGAGCACGCCATTCTGCCCCGTGCCCCATCCGAACACGACCCAGCCGCCGTTGACCGTCACGGTTCCGCCCAACAGGTCGAAGACACCCTTGGCGTTGGTCGTATTGCCGGCCAACCCGAGTTGCCCGGTCAACAGCGTGCCGCCGTTCATCCGGTAGTATCCATATCCGCCCGTGGCAAGACCGAGCGAAAGGACATCCACATTGCTCAGGCCGGATCCGATCACAACGTTGACGCCGTTCTGGATCACCGCGCCGGAGGCGGTGGCGTTGTTGCCGACCAGCATCTTGTAGAACGTGGCGTCGGCCCCGATCGTCAGCGTGCCGCGGTCGCTCGCCGCGCTGCCGACGATCGTGTTCTGCGTGCCGCTGGACGCCACCGCGCCGCCGAGGTTCAACCGGGCGGAACCGCCGCCGCCGCCGACGGTGATCGCGCCCATTCCGGAATGACCGCTCGTCGCGCTGAAGGTCAGCGTGCCGGCCTCGACGGCCGTCGCCCCCGAATAGGAATTCGCCGCGTTCAGCGTCACCACGCTGTTGTCAAAGCTCGGATGCACCCGCACCCCGCCGGTGCCGGTGATCGCGCCGTTGACGACGATCGCGCCGTTGTTCTCCGCACCGTCGTTGGCCTCGAACGTCGCAACGTACCCGCCCGTGGCGATGTCGCCCAGGGTCAACGTCTTGACGCCGGAGTAGTTGCCGATCGCACGGTTGGCGGTGACGAGCGTCGTCAAGCCGCTGAAGGTCAGGTCGTGCGCGCCGCCGAAGCGGAAGCCGCCCCCGGCGACGGTGATGGCGTTCGTGATGGTCAGTCCGGCCGCCCCGGCCTGGACCTGCCCACCCTTCATCGTGATCGTGCCCGTGCCAAGCGCGTTGGCGTGGCCCAGCACGATCGCGCCTCCGTTGGCGGTCTCATAGCCCAGCGTCGCGCCGCCGGAGAAGCTGTTGTCGGTGTTGATCGTCAACGTGCCCGTGCCGAGCTTCTGCAGCCGGGCACTGCCGTCAATGCCGCCGGCGCCGCTGAGGCTGTACGCGTAGGTCGCCGGGTAGCTGAAGATCACCTCGCTCGGCTCGACCGACACGCCCAGGACGATGTTGCGGTTGGCCACGTTGTCGGCAAAGGTCACCTGGTCGCCGTTGAAGAACGTCGGCTGCGGCGTCCAGTTGGCCGTGGTGTCAATGTCCCACTCGCTGCCGTTCGCCCCGGTCCAGGTCAGGCCACCCAGGTTGTAGGTCAGGTTGACCTGACCCGGCGTGCTCACGTCGAACTCCGCCTTGCGATACCCCGTGCCGGCGATCGCGAAGTTCGTCTCGTCGCCGGTGCGCGTGCCGCTGTAGTTGAGCACGCGCACCGTGATGTCGCCGCTGGTCGTGCGCGGCGGATCGAGGTGCACCGTGACCGTTCCCGCGGAAACATCCAGATTCCCCACGCTCAGCGCACCGGTGTCCGTGGTGGGGTTGATCACCAGGTTCGCCCCGTCCGCCAGCGTGAGGCTGCTACCCGCCGCCAGGGATCCCTCGCCGCCGAGCGTCGCGTCGGACGCCACGCTCAGCGCCGCCGCACCCACCGTGCCGTTGAGGTTCAACCGGCCCGTGCTGACGGTCAGAGCGCCGTTGTACGCGCCCACGCCGCCCAGCGTCACCGCGCCCGCCCCCGTCACCCGGAACTCGCCGCTGCCGGTCAGGGACCCGGTCAGCGACTGCGCCGCGGAGCTGTTGTACTCGAACACCGCGCCAGTGGAAATGGCCACGGCACCGGAGTAGTTTCCGGCCTTCAACTGCCCCGCGCCGCCGATCTTCAGCGTGCCGCCGCTCACGGTCGTCGAGCCGCCGTACGTGTTGATGCCGGTCAGGGTCTGCGTCCCGGACCCCGCCTTGTTCAGGTGGAGAATCCCCTCGTTGATACCGCCATTGTCCGACCCGCCGTTGACGCTGCCGTGGATCACGCCGGAGAAGAGTCCCGAGCCGTTGTTCGCACCCACGGTCAGGGTGTGACCCACGGTGTCGCCGTTGAAGTCGTTGCCCACGTGCCCGTCGCCGTTGAGCCCGTCCACCGAGATATTGTTGTTGCGGATACCAAAGAAACCGTTGTTGTAGACGTTCAGCGTGGGAT
Organism: uncultured Victivallales bacterium; assembly: GCA_964402115.1. Classification (GTDB taxonomy): domain Bacteria; phylum Verrucomicrobiota; class Kiritimatiellia; order UBA8416; family CAYOBW01; genus CAYOBW01. The sequence goes on along the minus strand of CAYOBW010000132.1, from coordinate 12,020 downwards.
TGCCAAGCCACCGGCCGCCGTTATCGATCGAAAGATTGCCGGTGTTGACGTTCACCGTGCCGGTGAAGTTGTCCAGACCGGACTCGGAGCCGGTCAGGAACGTAACCCAGCCGCCGTCCGTCGCACCCGGGGAGTTGTCGGCGGCATTGACGTTGATCGTTCCCGCACCGGTGATGAACCGGGTGACCCGGTTCCGATTCCCGAATCCGACGACAGTTCGCGCCAGGTTCAACGTCGCGCCGGGATCCATGGTCATGTAGGAGGCGAAGCCCGTCGTATCCCGCAAGGCGAGCGTCCCGGCGTTGAGCGCAGTGGCGCCGCTGTACGTGATGCCGCCGCCGTCAAGCGTCTGCGTGCCGGAACCGTTCTTGGTTAAACTGAGGACGCCGCCGTTGTAATCGCGAACCGACGTGTTGGCGCCGCCGAAGGTGTAGGATTGACCGACCGGGACGTTCAGAATCAGGTGGGATGTCGAGTCCACCACCGCAGGCGAACCGAACTCGCTGTGTTGAACGGTGGCATAAGTGCCGGGAACGTACCCGGTCGTATCAATGCCCGCCAGCATCTGGGTCGTGCCCTTCAGCTCGAAGCGCGTGTCGCCCGAACCGACCCAGCGCAGGACGCTGTTCGGTCCGAACTGGTTGTCGTGCGTGGCCCAGAGAATGGCGCGCGTCCCCGTGGCGGCCATGATCATGTCGCCGGGAATCGCCACCGCGCCGCCGCTCTTGGCCAGGCCGAGCTGCGGAGAATCGCCAGCAGTACCGCCCCTCAAGGTCGTCGTCCCGGCGTAATCGTTGCTCAACGAGCCAGCCATGATCACCCGGCCGCCGTTGTTGCCACTCTGCTGCACATCAACCGTCAGCGCGCCCGGGCCGGTGACCTTGCCCGTCAACGTCACGGTCTTGTCGCTCCACCACGTGGTCACCGTGCCGCCCAACGCGGTCAGGGCGATCGTGCCGCCGTACGTGTTGTTGACCGTGCCGCTGTCCATGCCGCCGGAGAATAGTCCGCCGTTGAGGGTGATGTCGGTATTGACCGACAGCCCGCTCTGGCCGAGGGAGAGCACGCCGCCCGCGTTGACCGTCACGGCGCCCGCGAGGGCGTTGTTGTGGCGGATCTGCAACTGGCCCGCGTTGACCGTCGAGCCGCCGGCAAACGTATTGACGCCGACCAGGCTGAGGATTCCCGTGCCGACCTTCACCAGCGCGCCGTTGCCGGACAGGACGCCGGAATACGTCGTGTTGCCGTTGTTGCCGCCCACGGTCAGCGTGCCCGTGCCGAGAAGCACATTGCCGCCCGACGCGCCGCCGCCGGCCAAGGAACCGATCGGAACATCAAGGTTGTTCAAGTCCAACGACACACCGGGCGTATTGGCCAGCGTGACGGCCGAGTTGGTGCCGAACACGCAGGCGCTGGCACCCGCCTGCAAGATCCCGCCGTTGATCGTCGTCGTGCCGGTGTAGGTGCTCGCGCCGCTGAAGGTCTGGGTGCCCGTGCCGACCTTGACGATATTGACCGTGTTGTCAGTGCCATTGGCGATCGTGCCGGCGAAGTCGCCGTCGTGATCGTTCCATCCCAGCGTTACCGTCGTGCCGCCACCCGTGCTGCGGTAGTTGCCCACCATCACGCCCGTGCCGCTCAACGCGCCCATCCAGAACTGCCCGGAGGCCGGGTTATGGTATCCAATCCCTCCGTTGAGCAGTTCCATCGTGCCGTTGAGTTCGATGTCCGCGTTCTGGAGCCCGATGGTGCAACCGCCCACGCCCAGGCCGCTGCCTGCTCCCGCGGTCGCGCTGGCGATGCCGTTGACGATCAGCAGGCCGCTGAAGGTCGTATTGTTGTTGCGAAGGTTGAGGGCGACGCCCGCACTCAAGGGGTTGACCGTGACCGTCCCGCTGCCCTTCAACCCCGCGTCAGGGAAGAAACCCGCAATCGTTGCGCCCCCGGCATCCTCCAGCGTGATGAAGCTCGAGGTCGCCGGCTCGCTGGTGATCGCGCGATTGCTCAGTACGGTCCAGAAGTCGCCGCTGGTGTAATACGCCAGCGTGCCGCCGTTGAGGCTGACCGTCGGCCCGGGATTGAGGGTCCAGGTCGCCCCGTCATTGTCCACCCGCAGCGTGCCGCCGGCGTTCAGCGTGAATGCCGAGGCGGTCGCCGTGCCGCGCAGCAGCCGGATCGTGCCGGCGTTGACGGTGGTCGCCCCGCTGTACGTGTTCGCCCCCGAGAGCGTCAGCACGCTGGCGTCGGTATCCTTGATCAGGTCGCCCGTGCCGCCGATCACCCCGGAGAGCGTCTGCGCGACGCTGGAACTGTAGCGCAGCGTGCCGTTGTTGACGATGGTTTCGCCGTAACTCCCCAACCCGAGCGAACCGGCCCCGGCAAGCCGCAGCACACCGTCGCCGATGCTGATGGGGCCGGTGAAGCTGTTGGCGCCCGCCAGCACGATGGTGCCGCCGACCCCGCCGCCGGCCACGCTGAGCGACACCAAGCCGCCGCCGGCATTGTTCTGAATGCGCGAGTTGACCGTGATCCCCCGCCCCGCGTCCGCGTTGTTGGCGCTCAGGCTCAACGTCGAAGCGCCCGAGGTGCCGACCGTCACGTAGCCCTGGTTCCCGCTCTGCCCGATGGTCAGCCCCTGCGCCCCCGCGCCGACGGTCACCGCGCCGCTCGCGCCCGCGCCGCCGCCGATGACCAGCGTGTCGTTCGCCCCGTGAACGTTCATCCGGATCGCCGAGGGCGTCGTCGCCGCCGTCATCAGCAACGAGCCGATCGTGGTGGTCGCCAGTTCCAGCCGGTTCGGCGCACCCGTGAGGCCACCTTCCAGGATCCGGACGCTCTCCGTGGAACCGTCGGGCACCACCACGGAGTAACCCGTATCCGTGCCCGTGGCGATGTCCGTGTAGACGCCCTCCCACTGCACCACGTACTTCACGCCGCCCACGTCCTTAATCGAAGCCCAACCCGTCCCGTTCCACGTGCAGTTGTTCGGCAGCCGCGTCTGCCCGTCGTTCAAGCCGGCGCTCGAGGTCGTAATGAACCGCGCCCCGGCATCGCTGCCCGTGGCGCCGACGAAGTTCACCCCCGCGCCGCTGTTCAGCGTCAGCGCCCCCAGGTTCACGTCCGCCGTCGTCGCTCCGTTCGGCGTCAGCTTCAGCGTGCTGGGCGAGTTCACCGTCGTCCCGCCCACGGTCTGGACGGTCCCGTTCTGCCCCGCCGTTCCCTTCACCTCCAGCGCCCCGCCGACCAGCACCAGCGCCGTGCCCGAGGGCAGAATGTTGCTGCCCGCCGCGCCGCCCGCGGAGAAGTCCAGCAAGAGCGTGCCGCCCGCGATTGTCGTCGCGCCGCTGTACGTGCTCGCGCCGGTCAGGGTCTGCGAACCCGAACCCACCTTGGTCAGGGCCAGCGGGCCACCGTTGTCGCGCAGGAGGCCGCTGAAGGCTCCCGATCCGTCGTTCTGGCCCACGGTGAAGATGCCCGTGCCCCAGTTGTTGACGTTCTGCACCGTGCCCGCGCCGGTCAGCGCGTCCACGCTGATGTGGTTGCCGCCCGACATGCTGACGAACGCGGGCGCCGCCACGTTCATGGAGGCCTTGTTGTTCACCCAGGCCACGGACTGGTTCTGGTAGTCCGTCAAGAACGTGCCCGCCTGCACGTCAATCAGGCCGCCGGTCATGTTCCACTTCGCGTACTGATCCGTCGCGTTTCCGGTTCTCAACGTCCCCGCGCCGGACTTGACGAACGTGCCCGAGCCCTCGATCGAGGTGGCGCTGAAGCGGTTGAAGGTTCCCGCAATCGAGAACTCCGCCGTCGCGCCGGGGGCGATGTAGAGCGAGACCGAATGGCAATCGTCGAGATTGACCATCCGCAGCGTCGTGCCGGCATTCACCACCGTCGCGCCGGTGTGGTCAATGCGCGTCCCGGTCAGCACCAGCGTACCCTGGTTGACGGTCACCGCCGCCGTTTGGTAGATCCCGTCCGCCACCGCGGGTCCCAGCGTCAGGGTCCCGGCACCGGTCTTGGTGATGTTCTTATTGATGCGGTTGCTGCCGGCGGAGTTGATGGTCAGCGATCCGGTCGGGCTGACGATGTCGAACGTGCTGCCGGTCTGCGCCTGGTCCACCCAGAGACTGCGGGTCGTGGTGGCCGCGCCCGTTCCGGTGTAGCGCAACGTTCCGTCAATCATGCCGATATAGTTCCCCGTGCCGCCCGCGCGCCCGATGTTGCTCAAGGCGCCGTCGGCGATCGCCTCGACGCTCAGCACGCCGCCGCGAATGATGGTGCCGCCGGTGTAGGTGTTGTCGCCGGAAAGCGTAAGCGTGCCGGAACCCGTCTTGTTCAGGAAGCTGACCTGCGGATTGTACGGACTGGCGGTCGCTCGCCCATCTACCAATGTACCGGTTAGCTGCAGAAGGCCGCCGCTCCCCACGTCAAACGTCGTGCCCGTGACGCCCGCGTTGCCAAGATGGTAACCCGCATTGGCGCCGCCGGACGACATCGTGGAGGTGCTGCCCGCCATAACGGTCACATCGCCTTTCAATCCGAAAGAGGCCCAGCTCGTGCTGACGCCGCCGACCGCATCCACACTGCCGCCATTCAGAATAATAGGACCCAGGCAATTGAAATAGGCTCCGTTGTTATTCACGACGCCGCCCGCGTTGAGTACGATGGGCGTGACGATCGTGGCCGCGTGATTGCCGAACGTATCGGTGCGGCTGAAGGTGAGCGTGCCGCCGTTGTTCACCGCGATGGTTGCGACCGCCTGGTTGGCCAGCGCGCCGCCGGCGCCGATGATAACCTGCCCCTGATCAATGGCGGTTCCGCCGGTAAACGCATTGGCGCCCGTGAGCGTCAACGGGCCGCCGCCCGTCTTGACGAGCGCCAGCTTGGCATCGGAAAGCCCGGACCCGTTGCGCAGGATGCCCGCGAAGGTGGTGCTCCCCGTCTGGTTCACGGTCAGCGTCTGCAACGTTCCGTCGGCGCTGTTCTGGATGAAACTGTTCGCGCTGCCGGTCAGGTCGCCGACGGCGAGGCTGACGCCGTGCAGCCCGAGCTGCACCCAGCCGGTGGAGTCCGTCATCGTCAGGGCATTCCCTGTGCCCAGCGCGTTGGCGTGCGCAATGCCCAGATAACCGTTGTTGCCGGTAAAGGTCGTCCCGCCGCTGTAGCCGTTGTTGCCCTCGAGGTACAGGTTCGCGCCGGATACCGCCGCGAGGTTGATGTTCAGCCCCGCGCTACCCGCCAGGGGGGCGCTCAGCAGCGGGCTCAGGCTTGAACGCGAGGTGATCGTCGGCGTCGTCCCGGCCAGCGTCAGCGTCCCGCCAGTGACGGTAGGCGTGCCGTCCTCGAACGTAATCCCGTTGGCCGTGATCCCGCCGCCGCCCACGGTGATCGTGTACTCGCCCGTCGCGTCGGTGCCCGCCGAGAAGACGCCGATATTGCCGCTCTGCCAGGGAAACGTCGAGGCAATGCCCGCGCCGCTGTAGCCCCAGTCGGTGTCCGCCGCGTTCCAATCGCCGTCGGGCGTCGCGCTGCCCGCGCCCGCCGCCGCGCCGTTCAAATCCCAGAAGAGCGAGACCGGCCCCGTGCCCGCGGTGTAGGTCAGGCGCAGCTCGTTGCCAACCGTGCTGAGGCTGAACACGCCGTTGAACCCGTTGCCGAAGTTCGCCGTCGAAATCGCGGGCAGCGAGCCGCTGATCCCGCCGCTGGCCGTGGCGATTGTCCACGTATAGTTGCCGGCCGGGTCCCAGTTCGTGATCGTGTCGCCGCGCACATCCACGGTGAACGCCGCATCCATGACCAGGGCCCCGACGATGTTCAGATGGTCCCAGTCCGTGCCCGGGGTGCCGCTCACGCTGCCAAGCTCGACACGGTACGCGCCGCCGGCCGCGAAAGTCGTCGCGCCGGCATTCAGTTGCCCCACGCTCGTTCCCGGCGCGACCGTGCCGCCGCTGTTCACGGCCAACGTTCCGTTCGCCGCACCGGTACCGCCCAGCACGCCCGTGCCGCTGATCGTCACCGCGCTGTTGGCGTCGAGCGAGCCGTTCACCAGCAGCGTACCGGCGCTGATCGCCGTCGCGCCGGTGTACTGCTGCGCCACGCCGGAGGCCAGCGTGACCGTCCCGGCGGTGGTCTTGTTCAAGCCCATCGTTCCGCCCAAAATCGCGCTGACCGTGCCGCTCTGCATTTCATACGCCGCGGTGCTGGCCAGGATGCCCGAGGTTCCCGTGAGCGTCCCGCCGCCTTGCAGCGTGACCGTGCCGACCGTGTCGCTGTAGGTCGCGAGGTCGAGCACCGCCGTCACGCCGTTCACCGTCAGCGCACCGGACAGGATCACGTCGCTCGCGCCATAGAGCAGCCGGCCGGCACTGACCGTCGTGGCCCCGAGATAGGTATTGGCGCCGCTGAGGGTCAGCGTGCCTTCGCCTGTCTTGGTCACGGCCCCCGTGCTCGTCCCCTGGTCGCTGCGCCGGACGATCCTGCCGGAAACCAACAGCGCGTCGGTCGCCAGCGGCGTGTGGAAGAACAGGGTTCGACCCGTCTCGAGGCCGAAGGTGTTGTTCGACCCGCTGACGGTATTCCCGGCCCCGCTTGCCGTCACCGTACGGTTGGCGCCGCCGATGTAAAGCACGCCGTACTGCTCGTTGCGCCCGCCCGTCCCCACGGCGCTGCCGGTGTCGATCACGCCTGTATTCAGCACGATGTCGCCCCCAAGCGTGTGCGCGGCCGTGTTGATCACATTCAGCGTGCCGGAGACGGTGAGCGGACCCCGCAACCGGTTATTCTCGCTCGAATCCATCAGGAGTGTCGCCCCGTCCGCCACCAACGAGCCGGCGGTGCCACTGTAAGCCGTCCCTGTGAAAGTCAACTGACCGCCGTTCACCGTCGTCTGGCCCGTAAAGGTGATGTTGACGCCGCTCAGCGTCTGTGTGCCCGTGCCGCTCTTGATCAATTCGAGTTTCCCGCCGCTGTCGCGCAGATAGCCGTCAAAGGAATACGTTCCCGACCCGTTGAGGATCAGGGTGGAGAGACCATCCACCGACGCCTGCCCGGATTGTTCGTACTGCTGAATCACGCCGTATCCGCTGCGCCCGCCCGCGTTGTCAATCCCCGCCAGGGTCTGGCTGGTGCCGAGCAACTCGAAACGCACGTGGTCGCCCGCGTCTCCCACGAAGACCATCACGCAACCCGGCGGGAACTGGTTGTCCTGCGTGGTGTACACGTCGGGCGACAGGTTGTGGATGCCAATGAAGTTGCCGCCGAAAGCCGCGCCGGCGGTCTTGGACAGGCCGAGTCGGCCGTAGCGCAGCACCGTGTCTCCCGTGAAGGTATTGGCGCTCCCGCCGGCAAGGATCAAGTCGCCCAAGCCGTCCTTGAAGAGGCCGCCGCCCGCCGCCGTTCCGTTCACGATCGTGCCGGAGAAAGTCGTGGTCGTGGTGGGGTTGCCGACCGTCAGCCAGCCGCCGTTGAGCCGCACCTGCCCGCTCGCGTCGCCCGCCAGCGAACCGATCGTCTGGTTCACGCCGTCGAGGTCCAGAATGCCGCCCGTGACGGTCACGGCGCTGGCGGCCGGAAGCGGTCCATACCACTTCGCCTGCAGGTACGCTTCCATCTGCTGCCGCTCCGTATCGCTCAAGACACGATTGAAGACCAGCAACTCGCCGATGCTGCCGTTGGACGGCTCCGCGTTTACCGTCGTGTAGTACCCGCCCAGCGCCAGGCCGTTGGGTCCCTGGAACCCGGCGGTCGGACCGGCAAGCAGCGTGCCGTTGCGGTAAAATGCGGCAGTCCCCGCATCGAAGGTTGCTTCGTACACTTTGCCGAGATAGTCGACCGACGGCGCCCCGTTGTACAGCCACGCGTTGAAATGCGCGTCATCCTGCGTCCCGCCATGGAATCCCAGCAGCCAGTTGTGATTGTTGCCGCCGCCGACGAGGCGCTGCTGCACGCCGCCTTCCAACCGGCCCGCAAACATCACCGTACACGTATTCCCGTGGTTGGAGGTATTGCGCAGCAGATCGCTCGCGTAGAACTTCACCTGCGGCCGGCCGTTGAGCAGATACCGCGTCGTGTGGAACGTCGGCTGCGTGGCCGTGCCGGAGCGGGTGAAGTTCCCCGAGGCGCCCAGCGAGCCGAGATTCCCCCAGGTTCCCACGACCGATCCGTCCGCCTGCGCGAGCTGCGTGGCGTCCAAATGGATGGTCAACCCGCTCAACGAACCCGGCGCCGTGGTCGGCGGCGCGGCGAGTTTGAGGATGCCGCCGTTGATCGTCGTCGGGCCGCTGTAGCTGTTCACCCCGTTGACCACCAGCGTCCCCGAACTGAACTTCGCAATGCCGCCCGCGCCGGAGGCGCTTCCCGAATAGATCAGCGTGTTCTGCACGTCGAACGGCCGTCCGCCCAGCGCCAGGCTCAGCGGCAACGAGATCGTGTTGTCGCCGGTACTCGTGACGGAGTTGCCCAACGCCAGAGCGTTGCCGCCGATCGTGTAGCCACCCTCCAGCGCCAGGCTCATCACCGAGGTCAGCAGATCGTTGTTGTTGGCCTTGTTGAGCGCCGCCGCGGGGAAGACCAGCGGCACGTTGTTGATCGGGGTGGTGGCCAGCCAGTTCTGTCCCGCGGCCCACGACCCGTCCGTCTCGCCGTCCCAGATCGCCAGGGCCGACGCGGCGTCGTACACCAACACCACCGCGCCGGGATTGGCGTCCGTGCCGTCGTAGTCCAACGACCAGTACGTGCTGGGAACGGGCAGATTGACAGCCGCGAAGGTCCCGGTCATGCGCGACACATCGTCGATGACCACGTACTCCGCCTCGGCGAAAGCGCCGATCACAACCACATTGAGGGTGAAGCCGCTGATGTCGATGGCGCCCGAGCCGCTGAGGGAAATCCGATCCGCGGTGTTGCCCGCGATCCGGTAGTCGAGCGTCCCGCCGCCGTTCACCGCCCCGCCCGTGATCGTCATGCTCGCGTTGGCCAGCGACCCGTTCACCGTCAGCGTGCCACCCTCGACCGTGGTCATGCCGGTGTAGGTGTTCGCGCCGCTCAGCGTCTGCGCGCCGGTCCCGGTCTTGGTGAACGAAAGAACGCCCGGCGTGGAGCCGGTGCCGTTGCGGAGCGAGCCGGTGAAATTCCCCGAGCCATTGTCCACCCCCACCGTGAGGTTGCCGTCCCCATAGTCGACGGCAGTTCCCTTGATGTACGTGCCGCCGCCGGTCAGGGCATCCACGATCACGGGCGTGGCGTTCTTGTCCCACTGGTCGAACGTCGCCCCCGCCTCGATGTTCAGATCGGCCTTGTTGTTGGCCCAGTTCGAGCGGGTGCCATATCCCAGGCGGAGCGTGCCGGCCTTGACGTCGATCTTCGCTCCGGAATCCAGGCTGATCGTGCTGTCCACGTTCGCGTTCATCTCCACGATGCCGGTTCCCGTCTTCTCCAGCGTGCCGGCGCCGCTGATGACGATCGTCTTCTGATGCTCGTACACGGCGGCCGTGTCGCGGTAGATCTCGACGGTAGCCCCGCTGGAGATGGCCAGGGCGCTGGTATGCGTGTCGTCGTTGTTGGACAGGATCAGGCGTCCTTCCGTCACGGTCGTCGGCCCCTGGTAGTCGATCGCGTTGCCCGAGAGCGTCAACGTGCCCGCACCGTTCTTGGTCAGCCCGAGTCCCACCCCGTTGAGCGTGCCGCCGTAGCTGTTGGCGCCGGCGTTGTTGAGCGTCAGGATGGCGGTCGTCGCGCTGGTGATCGTCTTCGTCCCGCCGCTCGAACTCAATACCAGGCTGGCAATCGTCTGGCCGAAACCGTTCAGATTGAGCGTGGCATTGTTCGCGTCGCCCTGCCCCATCGTCAGCGTCGTCGTCGCGGGCAGCACGTTGGCCACGCCCATGGTCAGCGTCCCCACGGCCACCTGCGTGTTGACCCAACTGTAAGTCTTGCCGGTCGCTCCCACCAGCCACGTGCCGGCGTCGGTCTTGCTCAGGTTGCCCCCAACCAGGTTCACGCTGCCGAGCAGCCGGTTGCTGCCGCTGGTGCCGGTGCCGCGCAGGAAGAGATACGAACCGCCGGACATGGTTCCGGCGATATCCCCGGTCACGGTGATGGATCCGGTTCCCGCGGAGTCGAATTGCACCAGGCTCCCCGTGCTGGAAACGTCAATCGGACCGCTGAGCGTGTGGTTCTGCGCGCTGTTGTTGAGCAGCGCGACCCGTCCCGCCCCGCTGGCGTTGAGGTTGAGCGTCTCGGCAATGGCCAAGCCCGCGGACGCCGGAGACAAACTCAACGTGGTCGCGGTGTTACCGTCGTTGCCGTTGACCGTCGTTGCGTTGCCCGCTCCGGTTGCGCCGAGCGCGCTGGCATGCGCAAGCGCGACGGTCCCGCGCTTGATCGTCGTGATGCCCGTGAACCCGCTGTTGCCGCCCAGCACCAGCGTGCCGCTGTTGCTCAGCCCGCTCGTGCCGTTGATCGTGAGCGCATGGCCCGCGCCCGAGATCGCGCCGCCCACCGTCACCGTATGCCCCGTGCCGACGTCCCAGGACTGCGCCACGCCCAGCGCGATGGGCGTGCTGACCGTCGCGGTGAGCGCCGGCCCCGGCACCCCCCAGTAGGCGCTCTGACTGTACTCCAAAACCAGCAGGTCCGCGGCGCTCAACCCGCTGGCGAACTGGATGTACTCCGAAGTCATGCTGCGCGCCTTGCTACCGTCGCCGGAGCAGCCCATGACTTCCCAGCCTCCGGTCGTTGAGGCGGTCTGAATTGCGCCGGCCGCTGCCAATCGCTCAACACCCCCCCAGCGGATCGACTTGTTCGCGCCGCTACGCCACAAGGTGTATTGCTGCCATACGCCATTGTTTCCGCTGTTAGCAATCGAGATACGGCCATTTCCTGCTGTGGTGCCGCCCGCGTCGAAGTACAGGGTGCTGCTGCCGTCGTTCCAGTTCAGGTGGGCAGACCATCGCCCGGTGCCGGTGTAACCGAAGTTCATCTGTTGCAGATTCGAGGTCCGCACAACCAGCACGGCCGTTCCGCTCGCGCCGCCCGCGGTCATGTTGCCCACCGTGGCAGTACTGGCCGTAAAGTAGTCAGTGCCATCGCCGGTGAGCGTCCAGCGTCCGTCCACAACAGAGAGAAGCGGTTGGTTGGCGGCGGTGGCCTGCTGACCATGCCGGGCATTGGTGCTCTGGTCGTACCAGGTGCGGACATAGGCGGTCGCCCCCCCGAGGAAGGCCGTCAGCGCCGTCGAATCCAAGTTGCCATTGGCGTCGAATCCGATGTCCTGCTCGACGCTGTCGGAAGAGCGACGCACGCGGACGGCGAATCCCGCATAGGCGCTGCGCAGCTTGCGCAGCGAGTAGGCGCCGGCGGCACCCACGGACAAGCGGTCCAGCGCCAGCACCGGCCCCAGTCGCAGCGTGCTCAAGCCGCCCGCGCCGAGGGTCAGGTCGCCGCCGCTGAGCGTGTACGAACCGCTGCCCGGCGCGCGCAAATTCAACGCCGCGGCGGACATGCCCGACGCGACGGTGATCGTCGCGCCGGCGGCATTGGCGGCGCCGATGTACGCCGTGTCGGGCGTGCCATTGTTCCACAGCGCGTTGGCTGAACCGGTCCACCAGTTGTTGGCGGAGGTGTTCCAGTTGCCCGCGCCGTCCTGAGCACCGACGGTTCCGGTGTTGGCGTCCCACTCCAGGTCGGCACCCTCCGCCGTTCCCGCCCCCAGCAGCGCGACAACGGCCCATGCGGCCATCCGGCCCGGGCCACTCGAACGACACGTCATCAGCTTCGTGATTCTCATCGTGCGTCTCCAACGGGCATCTGTCGTCGCCCAGCTACTCCGCGCTGTAGAAACACTTCCACCATTCTCCATCGCCCATGATACGACTATCCCTTCACATAATCAAGCCAAAGGCACTGCTCTGTCGTGGAGCAATGCCTCAGTGACATAGGGGGAGGGCTATAACGGCGGGGACCGCCCTCTCCACGCCTCGTCGCCTGCCCACGCGCTGGAGACGGCCGTCCCCGGCCGTTAT
>CAYOBW010000131.1:16880-18679 GCA_964402115.1 uncultured Victivallales bacterium | reverse complement strand
GAAGGGGGGGGGGGGGGGGGGGGGGGGGGGGGCGCGGGGGGGAGGGGGGGGGGGGGAGCACGGGGGCTGGCGGCGGCGCCGTGTACGGCTCTGCGCTTGAGCCGGCGGCGTTAGGCTCGGGCGGCGGCCGCGCCGTTGGTTTGTTCGGCGCCGGCGGCGCCGGTGGCGGGGCGCTGCGGCTCGATGTTGGCGTGTTGCAACTGGACGGCTCGATCAGCGCGGATGGTGCGCCGGCCAGCTTCGTGGGCTCCACGGACTACCGCAGTGGCGGTGGCGCGGGCGGGTCGCTGTGGGTAACCTGCGCCACGCTGCGCGGCGGCGGGCGTTTCACGGCTCGCGGAGGCAAAGGCGACTACTACTTCGCCGGCGGCGGCGGCGGCGGACGCGTGGCCGTGTACTATGCGGACGGCACGGACTTCACGGGTTACACGCATGCGACGGCGGCGGCCGGGGCCGGGGGCAGCTACCTGGGTGGCAGCGGCGCGGCCGGCAGTGTGGGCACGTGCTGCTTCGTCGACACGGCCGGCACGTTGCCGCGCCTGCGTGTCTTCGAACACATGGAACTGCCGCCGGGCGCCACCTGGCTGGAGCGGATCGAGGTCGCACGCGGCACGCTGGCGGCACCGGCGCATGCGAGTGTGGCGGTCAGCGAGAATATGCGCGTGGAGGATGGTGGTGAGGTGACGCTGGGCGGAGGCGGCAGGCTGACCGTGGCGGGGGGCCTGGCGCTGGCCGGCAGCACGCTACGGGGCTTGGGCGCAAACACGACAGCGCAAGTGAGTAATTTGTGGCAGGGCGTGGGCGTGACGCTGACCGTCGGCAGCCTGACGGTGGACGCCGCCTCGCGGATCACGGCCGATGGCGCCGGCTACGCGGGGAACAGCACGGGTGGCGCGGGGGTGGGGCCGGGAGGGGGCGGGGCGGTTGCGAGCGCTGCCGGCGGAGGTGGCCACGGCGGCTTGGGTGGGGCGGGGAGCACGGGGGTCGGCGGCGGGGTCGTGTACGGTTCGCCTCTCGAGCCGGCGGAACTGGGCTCGGGCGGCGGCCGCGCCAGCAGCTGGTCCGGCACAGGCGGCGCGGGCGGCGGCGCCCTGCGGCTGGACGTCGGCACGCTGCACCTGGAGGGGGCGATCAGCGCGGATGGTGCGCCGGCCGGCTTCCCGGCCGGTACGGACTACCGCAGTGGCGGCGGCGCAGGCGGGTCGCTGTGGGTGACGTGCGCTACGCTCACCGGCGGCGGGCGCTTCACGGCGCGCGGAGGCCAGGGCGGCTACTACCAGGCCGGTGGTGGCGGCGGCGGTCGCGTGGCCGTGTACTACGCGGACGGCACGGGCTTCACGGGCTGCACGAATGCGACGGCGGCGGCCGGGGCGGGGGGCAGCTTCTCGGGCGGCAGCGGCGTGGCCGGCAACGTGGGAACGTGCTGCTTCGTCGATACGGCTGGCACGCTGCCGCGCCTGCGCGTCTTCGAGAATCTGGAACTGCCGGCGGGCGCCAACCGGCTGGAGTGGCTGGAGGTCGTGCGCGGCAGGCTGACGGCGCCGGCGTTCGCGGTCGTGGCGGTCAGCCAAGGCATGCGCGTGGAGGGTGGCGGCGTGGTGACGCTGGGGGGCGGCGGACGGTTGACCGTGGCGGGTGCGCTGACGCTGACCAACGGCACGCTGCGGGGCCTGGGCGCGAACACGACGGCACAGGTGAGCAACGCGTGGCAAGGCGCGGGCGTGACGGTGACCGCCGGCAGCCTGACGGTGGATGCCGCGTCGCGGATCACGGTCGACGGCGCCGGTTACGCCGGTAAC
>CAYOBW010000131.1:0-16870 GCA_964402115.1 uncultured Victivallales bacterium | reverse complement strand
GGCCGCCGGGCGCCGGGCGGGGGGAGGCGGCGCGGGGGTGCAGGGCGCCGGGGCCGGGTGGGGGGGGAGAAGGCGGGGGGGGGGGGGGGGGGGGCCGGGGGGGGGGCGGGGCCGTCGCGAGCGGCGGCGGCGGAGGGAGCCACGGCGGCGCGGGCGGGGTGGGGAGCACGGGGGGCTGCGGCGGAGTGGTGTACGGTTCCCTGCTCGAACCGGCGGAGCTGGGCTCGGGCGGCGGTCGCGCCACCAGCTGGTCTGGCGCCGGCGGCGCGGGCGGCGGCGCCCTGCGGCTGGACGTCGGCACGCTGTACCTGGAGGGCGCGATCAGCGCGGACGGAGCGCCGGCCAGCTTTGTGTCGAGCACGGACTACCGCGGTGGCGGCGGCGCGGGCGGATCGCTCTGGGTGACCTGCGACACGCTGCGCGGCGGCGGACGTTTCACGGCCCGCGGGGGCAAAGGCGATTACCATCTGGCCGGCGGCGGCGGGGGCGGCCGGGTGGCTGTGTACTACGCGGACGGCACGGGCTTCACGGGGTATACGAACGCGACGGCGGTGGCCGGGGCCGGGGGTAGCTTCTCGGATGTCAGCGGCTCGGCCGGCAGCGTGGGGTCGTGCTGCTTCATGGATACCTCGACGCCGGGAGGTCACTTGATCGTCAGCGAATTCGCCCTGTTGTCCTCCGGTGTGCACCATTTCGGCGCGTTCACCGTGCTCGAGGACGCGGCCGCGCGCCTGGTCGAGGGCGGGGTCTTGAACGTCGACGGCGATCTGTCGGTCGAGCGGCGCGCCACCCTGACGCTGGGCGGCGGGTGCGCGGTGAACGGGGGCGGTATGCTCGCCGTGCGCTCGAACGCCGTGGTGGTTTGCCAGTCCCGCAAGCGGACCGGTCTCGTGGCTGGCGCGTGGGCGGGTGAGGGCGTGACGCTCGAAGCATCCGACGTCGTTGTCGACGCCGGAGGGCGCATCGCGGCTGACGGCGAGGGCTACGTCGGGGGGGATCACGCGGCGGGGGCCGGCCCGGGCGGCGGCGGTTCGAGCTCAGGCAGTGGCGGCGGCGGCGGGCATGGTGGGGTTGGCGGCAGCGGGTCCGGCGGCGCGCTGGGCGGGCGCAGTTACGGTTCGTGGAGACGGCCGTCCGTGCCGGGTTCGGGCGGCGGGGCCGAGAACGTTGCCTCCAGCCGTGGCGGCAACGGCGGCGGGGCCATCCGGCTGATTGCGCGCGGGCTGCTCACGCTGAACGGCACGCTCAGCGCCAACGGGGCGGCGGCCGGCCCGGCGGGTGAGGATGCCGGCGGGGGAGCGGGCGGGTCGGTTTGGATCGACGCGGCACGGCTGGCGGGAGCCGGCTGGGTCAGCGCGACCGGCGGTAACGGGCGCGCCGCCTATGGCAGCGGCGGCGCGGGTGGGCGGATCGCGGTTTACGACTGGTCGGGGACGACGTGGGCTGCCGCGCACATCAACGTGGTCGGCGGCGCGGGCTACGGCAGGGGCGGCGTCGGCACGCGCTTCGTGGCCTCGGGCCTCGATCCCGACTGGTGGCAGGGTGCCGAGATCGTACACGGCGCCCTGGTGGGCGGCGTCCTCACGCTGGACCTCGACTACTTGCGGCAGGGATGGACCAACCGCCTGCAACGCCGGGTCAATCTCGGCAAGGGAGACTGGGAGACCGTACTGACGTTCGTCTCCAGCAACGCGGTGCGCACCTGGAGCGACCCCACCGCCGGCGCGCGTCCGCGCGCCTACTACCGGGTCCGCTCGGCCGGGCCGTGAGCTTGTCACGGTCTCGCAGGAAAACCGGTTGACCCGCCTCTTTTGCCGGTTGTAGTATGACCAGCTGATGGCGAATGGGTCTCGCGCCGTGGCGCGGGGCGTCGCCGGAACAAAACGCGTTGCGAGGACCGGACTTCGCGCGGAAGGGTCCGAGAGGATAGCTGGCAGCATGGAGAAGAACCCCAACAAGAACCAGACCGGGGGGGGGCAGCCCCCGCCTGTACCACCCCAATCGTCCCGCAGCAGCGAGAACAGCGCGCCGCCAATGCGCGGCTTGATGGCGTGGCTTGCCATCCTCGGGCTGGTGCTCGTGACGTTCCATTTCTGGATGAAACGGACGGAAGGGGTGCAGCTGACGCTCGACTACCGGCCGGATTTCGTCCGGCTCGTGGAAACGGAGCGAGTCAAGAAGTGCCAGGTCGTTCGCGAGGTGTCCGGCCTGACCTACGTCCGCGGCGAGGTTGTGCCCGAGCCGACCGCGCCCGCCGGCGCCCGCAAACAGAACTTCCGCGTCTTCATCGACGGGTCCGACCCGCAGATGACCGCCGAGCTGCGCAAGCTGCTCGATACGCACGGCGTGGACTACAGCTTCCCGCCGCAGAATCCGCTGCCGTGGCAGATTCTCTCGAGCGTGTTGCCGGTGGTGCTCATCTTCGGCGTCCTCTACTTCCTGTTCATGCGCCAGATCAAGGCCGCCGGCCATGGGGCGCTCAGCTTCGGCAAGAGCCGCGCGAAGCAGCTCAACCGCGAACGCTCCAAGCTGACGTTCGAGAACGTCGCCGGGATCGATGAGGCCAAGGAGGAGGTGCAGGAGATCATCGAGTTCCTCAAGTCCCCCAAGCGGTTCCAGAAGCTCGGCGGCCGGATTCCCAAGGGCGTGCTGCTGATGGGGCCGCCCGGCACGGGCAAGACCCTGCTCGCGAAGGCGATCGCCGGCGAGGCGAACGTCCCGTTCTTCAGCATCAGCGGCTCGGACTTCGTCGAGATGTTCGTGGGCGTAGGCGCTTCGCGCGTGCGCGACATGTTCGAGCAGGGCAAGAAGAACGCCCCCTGCATCATCTTCATCGACGAGATCGACGCCGTGGGGCGCAGTCGCTTCACGGGGATCGGCGGCGGACACGACGAGCGCGAGCAGACGCTGAACGCGCTGCTGGTCGAGATGGACGGCTTCGAGACGCAGGAGGGCGTCATCATCATCGCCGCCACGAACCGTCCGGACGTCCTGGACCAGGCGCTGCTGCGGCCCGGGCGCTTCGATCGGCAGATCGTGATCGATCTGCCCACAATCGACGGTCGGGAGGCGATTCTGCGGATGCATGCCAAGCGGATCCGGCTGGCGCCGAACGCGGACTTGCGGCGCATCGCGCGCGGGACGCCGGGTTTCTCGGGCGCCGATCTCGAGAACCTGCTCAACGAGGCGGCGCTGCTGGGCGCGCGCCAGGGCAAGGACGGCGTCGAGGCCCGCGACCTGGAGGAGGCGCGCGACAAGGTGCGCTGGGGCCGCGAGCGGCGCGGGCGCGTTCTGGACGAGAAGGAGAAGCGCATCACGGCGTACCACGAGGCCGGGCACGCGCTCGTCATGCAGTTGGTCGAGGAGAGCGAGCCGCTGCACAAGATCACGATCATCCCCCGCGGCGTGGCCTACCTCGGCGCCACGATGCAGCTGCCGGAGAAGGACCGGTACATGGAGGGTCGGATCAAGCTGTGCGGCATCCTGACCGGCCTCATGGGAGGGCGCGTGGCGGAGGAGACGGTCTTCGGCGATATCACGTCGGGCGCCGCTTCCGATCTCAAGGAGGCCACGCGGATTGCGCGCCTCATGGTCTGCAACTGGGGGATGAGCCCGACGCTCGGGCCGCAGACGTTCGGCGCGAACCAGGAACTGATGTTTCTCGGGCGCGAGGTTTCACGCTCGCAGGACTACAGCGAAACGACGGCTCAGCGCATCGACGTCGAGGTCGCCAAAATGTTGCGCGACAGTCACGAACGGGCGCAGTCCATCATCCGCGACAACCGCGAAAAGCTGGAGCTGATTGCCGGGCTGTTGCTGGAGCGCGAGACCATCGACGGACGCGATGTCGAGGAAATCGTCAAGCACGGGCGCGTGCTCAGCGAAGAGGAGCGCGAAGTAGTGGATCGCGCGCAGGACGCCGGCACGGCTCCCGTGGCGGTCCCCTAGAGACCGGGGCGGAGGCATGACGGGGCGCGGCAGCGCGTGCAGGCGCACCGGAGGGGTGAGGCATGACGGAGCCCGGCCAACCGCGGGTCTGGCAGTGTGGGAGCCGTGCGCTGGTGTGCGGCGGCCAACCGCTGGTCATGGGCATCCTGAACGTGACGACCGATTCGTTCTCGGATGGCGGGCGCTACCTGGACGTGGAGGCGGCGGTCGCGCATGGATTGCGCATGGTGGCGGATGGGGCGGCCATCATCGACGTGGGTGGGGAGTCGACCCGCCCTGGTGCGGTCGTGGTGCCGTCCGCGGAGGAAGAGCGGCGGGTGGCGCCCGTCGTGGCGGCGCTGGCGGCGCGGACGTCGGCGCTCATTTCAGTGGACACGCGCAAGGCCGTGGTGGCGCGGGCGGCGCTGGCGGCCGGGGCTTGCATCGTCAACGATGTCTCGGCTCTGACGTACGATCCAGCCATGGCTGGTGTAGCCCGGGAAACCGGGGCCGGGGTCGTCCTGATGCACCTGCAAGGTACGCCGCAGACTATGCAGGACGATCCGCGTTACGACGACGTTGCGGCGGAGGTGGCGGCCTACCTCGCGGCGCGACTGGCCGCGGCGGTGGCGGCGGGGCTGCGGCCCGCGGCGCTGGCGGTGGACCCTGGCATCGGCTTCGGCAAGACGGTGGACCACAACCTGGCGTTGCTGAGGGCGTTGCCCCGGTTCGGGGCGGCTGGGCGACCTGTGGTCGTGGGGGTGTCCCGCAAGCGTTTCCTGGGCGCACTGACCGGCCGGCCGCCGGAGGAGCGTTTGGCGGGCGGTCTGGCGGCGGCGGCCTGGTGCGCCTGGCAGGGGGCCGACGTCTTGCGTGTGCACGACGTGCGGCCGACGTGCGATGCGCTGCGGGTGATCATGGCATTGAAAGCACAGGATGGCCATGTGGGTTAACATGCAATGGATCGGCGGGCTGCTGCAGATCGTCGTGCTGGCCGTGGTCTTCTACTACCTATTTCTTTTCTTCAAGGGGACGCGCGGCGCCCAGGTGCTGGTTGGGCTGGCGATCGTGCTGGTAATCCTGATCGGTTCCACGCACCTCCTGCAGTGGACGGAACTCAACTTCCTCTTGCGGAAGTTCTCGGTCGGTCTGGCCCTGGCCACGCTCATCATTTTCCAGCCGGAGATCCGGCGGGCGCTGGCCGAACTGGGCAAGCAGCCCGTTTTCCGCTCAGGCGTGGAGCGGCGCAGCGTGCTCGATGCCGTTGTGCAGGCCGTGGAACTGCTGGCCGAGCACCGGATTGGCGCGCTGATTGCCTTCGAGCGGGAGATTGGCACGGGCAGCATCATCGAAACCGGGATCCGGCTGGATGCGCCCGTGGTGCCCGAGCTGCTGGCCAGCCTGTTCTTTCCGCACACGCCGCTGCACGACGGCGGCGTGGTGATCTGCAACAACAAGCTGGCGGCCGCGGCCTGCCTGTTCCCGTTGTCGCACAACACGGACCTGCACAAGACGCTCGGCACGCGGCACCGGGCGGCCGTCGGGCTCAGCGAGGAAACGGACGCGGTCGTGGTGGTGGTATCCGAGGAAACCGGCACGATCTCCGTCAGCACCAACGGGCGGCTGAGTCGGGGCCTGGACGGGGAACGGCTGCGGCGCTACCTGTCGGCGATGCTGTTGAAGGAGAAGAGCGAAAGCCCCTGGCGGCGGGCGCAGGAACAACTCGATCTCACGCCCGAGGGGCTGGCCAAGGCGGAGACCATGGACGAGCGGGATGGGGGGCATGGTGTTTGACGTACGCGAAATCAGGGCGGTCATCCTCCACAACTGGCGGCTGAAGCTGCTCGCCCTCGTGGTGGCGCTGCTCACGTATTACGTCGTGCGCAGCGTGACCCGCTACGAGGTGGATTACGCCGTGCCTGTGACGGTGGAGGTGGCGGGCAAGGGGTTGGCTGTGCTGGACCAGGATCCGGCGACGGTGCGCGTCTGGTTTCGCGGCTCGCAGGAGGACCTGCTGCGCCTGAACTACAACGCCTTGCGCGCCGTGGTGCGCGCGGCGGACGAGCATCCCGAGGGCCGTCAGCGTATCCCGATCCGTCCGCGTGACATCGAGGGCGTGTCAGGCGTGGCGGTGGTGCGCCTGGACAAGCCGGTCGTGGAGGTCACCTTCGACCGCGAAGTCGAAATCCTGGTGCCGGTGGCCCGGCCCACCACCGTGGGTACGCCCCTGGTGGGCGAAGCGGTCGTGGATGTCGAACCGACCACCGTGGTCCTGCGCGGCCCCAAGCGCACGCTCAAGGATGTCAAGATCGTGAAGACCGAGCCGGTGGATGTGGAGGGGCGGGGCGCGCCATTCGTGAGGCGCGTGCGGGTGTTGCCGCCCGGCGACAGCGGCGTCGTGCAGATTGACCCGCCCGAAGTCAAGGCGAAGGTTGACATTGTGACCGAAATGGCCAACCGTCAGTGGAGCAATGTGACCGTTGTGGCGGTCATGGCCCAGGGGAGCCTGCGCGACGTCATGTTCGAGCCGCCGGCCGTCGACGTGCATCTGCACGGGCGGGCGGATCTCCTGCGGGACCTGGCGGCGGCCGACTTGATGGTTTACGTCGATTGCAGCCGGGTCACGGCCACGGAGCCGTGTCAGCTGCCGGTGGCTGTGCACGTGTCCAGGGGGCCCGACGTGAATGCCTCCGTGGAGCCGAAGACGGTGCGGGCCACGTTCAAAACCGGGCCGCGGCCTGGAGGTTGAGGATTCGCATGGGGGCATATAGACAGGAACGGGCGGCGGGCGTACGGGTGATCGTGGGCGTCGTGGCGATCATTGTCGGTCTCTTCGTCGTGCTCGGTCTCGGGTCGTACGACTGGCATGACATCGGTGTGCTGCAGGTGCCGCCGACGCAGCCCGCCTCCAACCTGATCGGGCCCGTGGGCGCGTGGTTGGCCTACGGGCTTTTCATGACCTTCGGCGTCGGCGCCTTCCTGGTGGCTGCCTGGCTGCTGGCCGTCGGCGCCATCCTGTTGCGCGACCGCATCGAGGAGCGCGTCTGGCCGCGTCTGACCTGGTGCACGCTGTTCTTCCTGGCGGTGATTGTGTTGCTCGAAGTGCGGGCCGACCTGTGGGTGGGCCTGAGCCGGCGGCTGAACATCGAGCCGCTGACTACCGGGTTCTTCGGGATGCTGCTGACGCAGGGTGTGCTGCTGCGCGGGATCGGGAAGGTCGGCACGGCCCTCGTCGCGGGGGGGCTGGCGTTGACGGCTTTCGTCATGACGGTGCGAACCGGCACGTTGCTGCGCGGTTACGAACTGGCCGGCGGCGGCTGGTCCGAGCTCCGCCAGCGTTTGGGCGCCTTCCTGGCGCGGCAGCGCGAGGCCCGGCGGGTCGCGCGGGCCGCGGCTGCGGCAGCCGCGGAGGACCGGCTTGCCGCCGAGCCGCCGGATCCCGAGCCCGAGCCGGAACCCGAGTTGGAGCCGGAACCCGAACGCCTGCCTGAACCCGAGCCGGAACCCGAACCTGCGCCGGCTCCCGAGGAACCTGCGGGACGTCGGCGCAAGAAGGGCCAGCCGCCCCCGACGGAAGGTGACTACCCCGACCCGGATGTGCCCGTGCGGGGCGCCGGCCGCCCTTACACCAAACCGTCTGTCACGCTCCTGAACCAGCCCGGCGCACCTGCCAGTGGGAACAGCGCGGCCGATGTCGAGCGCACCTCGCGCATTCTCGTGGACACGTTGCAGCAGTTCAAGGTCGAGGTCAATGTCACGGGCGTGGAACGCGGCCCCGTCGTGACCCGCTACGAACTGCTCCCGGCCCGCGGCGTCAAAGTCGAGCGCATCGCCAACCTCGCCAACAACCTGGCCTTGTCGCTCAAAGCCACCAGCGTGCGTGTGCAGGCGCCCATCCCCGGCAAGGGCGTGGTGGGCGTGGAGGTTCCCAATGCCACCGCCCGCCTGGTCGTCATGCGGGAGATCATCGAGGGCGACGTGTGGCGCAAGGGCAAGGCGGCGCTGCCCCTCGTCGTGGGGAAGGACGTGGGCGGCACCGATGTCGTCATCGACCTGGCCGCCCTGCCGCATCTCCTGATCGCGGGCGCGACCGGCACGGGCAAGTCGGTTTGCATGAATGCCATGCTCGCCGGCCTGCTGATGGCCCGCACGCCCGACGAGTTGCGGCTGATGCTCGTGGATCCCAAGATCGTCGAGTTCAGCATGTACAACGATTTGCCGCACCTGGTCGTGCCGGTGATCACCGACTCCAAGAAGGTGGCGCTCGGTTTGCGCTGGGCGATCCGGGAGATGGAGAAGCGCTACAAGCTGTTCAACAAGGCCGGCGTGCGCAATATCGAGGCCTTCAACGTGAGGCTCAAACAGCCGGTGGCGCGGCAGGTCGACATGTTCGGAGGCGAGGAAGCGGCGGCCGTCGAGGACAGCAGCCTGCCCGCGACCGTGCCCTACATCGTGATCGTGATCGACGAACTGGCCGATCTGATGCTCGTGGACCAGGCCGAAATCGAGCAGTGCGTGGCCCGCCTGGCGCAGCTCTCCCGCGCCGTCGGCATCCACATGGTGATTGCCACGCAGCGTCCCTCGGTCGACGTCATCACGGGCGTCATCAAGGCCAACTTCCCCGCCCGGATCGCCTTCAAGGTCGCCCAGAAGGTGGACAGCCGCACGATCATTGACGGCATGGGCGCCGAGACCCTGCTGGGGCGTGGCGACATGCTGCTCATGCCGCAGGGTGGCAACAAGATGATGCGCGTGCAGGGCGCCATGATCACCGACGAGGAGATCAAGCGCGTCGTCCAGTGCATCAAGGACCAGGTGGCGCCCGACTACGAGATGGAAATCAAGCAGACGATCGAGAAGCCGCTGGCCGGCGACGGAGAGGGCGGCGGGGGCGGGGAATCCGACGAGGGTGACGGCGGCGAGGACGAGGTGTTACTGGAGAAGGCCATCGCCATTGTCCGGGAAACGCGGCGGGCCTCGACCTCGTCGCTGCAGCGCCGCCTCCGCATCGGCTACACGCGTGCCGCGCGGCTCATGGACATCATGGAGGAGCGCGGCATCGTCGGTCCGCCGCGCGGTTCCGATCCGCGGGAAATCCTGATTGATCTGGATGGCGCGATTCCCAATAATGCAGCGACGGAATCCTTGACGACGGACGAGAACTGAGCGGGCTTATGGCACTGGGTCAAAAACTGAGGCGTGCGCGTGAGGCCATGCGGCTGACACCGTCCGAGGTGGCCATGCGCACGCGCATGAAGGTGCAGACGGTGGAGGAGCTCGAGAAGGAGGACTTCTCGCGCATTGCGGCGCCCATCTACGGGAAGGGTTTCATCAAACTCTACGCCGAGTGCGTCGGCTTGGATCCGCGGCCCCTCATCGAGGAGTACGTCGGCCTGTGCGTGGATGTGCCTCCGCCTTCGCTGGCGCGCCGCTCCGACCCGGCTCCCGCCGTGACGCCCACGCCCACGCCGGGGGGTGGGGCGGTGGAACCGGACGGGAGTTCCGACGCGGAGCAGGACCTCTTCACGCGCGCCGCGCAGCGGCCGGCGGGTTCGCGCGCGAAGGCCGAGGGCGCCGACGGCATGCGCGCGTTCAACGAGTGGAATGTGCGCATGAAGCGCGAGCGCCAGGAACGGCTCGAGCGCGAAGCGCAAGGGGGGGACGATCTCGAGGCCGCCGGGGATGAGTCGTCGGACAGCGCGCCGGTTCACCGCGGCCGCTTCCACCTCCCGCACGGCCGCCACTACACGCGGTACCTGGTCGCTGTCGCCTTCGCGTTGCTCGTTGTCGCCATCCTGATCCTGTCCATTTTCGGCCGCAACGGCGGCGGAGAGGCCGAGCCCGGCGCGGCCGGCAGCGGGACGGCGCCGGCTGCGCCGAAGACCCCTGGGCAGCTGGATCTTGCGGCGGAACCGCCCGCCCCGTACATAGAGTGAAGCCGCTTCCTACCATGCAAGACCGCCCGGCCACCCGCTCGCGTGCCCCGCTCTCCGTCGGTTTCATCAGCCTCGGCTGCGCCAAGAACCTCGTGGATTCGCAGGTTATGGCCGACCGTCTGCTGGCCGCCAGCCTGCGTCTGGCCCCTGCGCCCGAGGCCGCGGACGTCGTGATCGTCAACACCTGTGCCTTCATCGCGGACGCCCGCGAGGAGTCGCTCGCCATGATTCGGCAGGCTTGTTCCTGGAAACGCCGCGGCCCTTGCCGGGCCGTCCTGGTGGCGGGCTGCCTGCCCCAGCGCTACCGCACGCGCGTGCGCGCGGCGCTGCCGGAAGTGGACGGTTTCATCGGCCTCGACGAGTTGGACCAGGTTGGCGACCTGGTGCGTCAGTTGGGCGCGGGGACGCGCGGCGTGCTGACGGTGTCCGAGCGGGCCACGCGGCTTTATGAACCCGGCGCCGCCGGCGTGGTGTTTTCCGGCGGGCCGTATGCGTACCTTAAACTGGCCGAGGGCTGCAACCACCGCTGCGCGTTCTGCGCGATACCGGCCATTCGTGGCGCCTACCGTTCGCGCCCGGTTGCCGGCATCCTGCGCGAGGCCGAGACCCTGCTGGCCCGGGGCTTTCGGGAGCTGAACCTGATTTCTCAGGATACAACGGCCTACGGCCGTGATCTGGGCGACGGGACCTCGCTGGCCGGTCTGCTGCGGGCGCTCGGACGGCTCGGCGGCCGTTTCTGGGTGCGGGTGCTGTACGGCTATCCCGCCGGCGTGACCCGTGAACTGCTGGCAGCCATGGCCGAGACGCCCCAGGTGTGCCACTACCTCGATATTCCCATCCAGCACAGCCATCCCGACATCCTGCGGGCCATGCGGCGCGCGGACACGCTGCGGGCGCTGCGGACGCTGGCGGAGCGGTCCCGGGCGGTCATGCCCGATGTGGCTCTGCGCACGACCTGCCTGGTGGGTTTCCCCGGAGAGACGGAAGAGCACGTCAGGCACCTGATCGCGCATGTCGCCGCCGTGGGCTTCGATCACCTGGGCGTCTTCGCTTACTCGCCGGAAGAGGGCACGGCCGGCGAGCGGCTCCCGAACCGGCCGCCCGCCCGCACGGCGACCGCTCGCCGCCGCCGCGTGCTGGCAGCGCAGCAGCGGGTGGCCCGCCGGCTGGGTCGGGCGCGCGTGCATACCCGGGCGGAGGTGCTGTTGGATCGACCGCTGCCCGACGCCCCGGGCATCTGGCTGGCACGTTCGATGCGGCAGGCGCCCGATGTGGATGGCACAACCGTGGTGCATGGCGCCGGGC
Source organism: uncultured Victivallales bacterium (assembly GCA_964402115.1). GTDB lineage: Bacteria > Verrucomicrobiota > Kiritimatiellia > UBA8416 > CAYOBW01 > CAYOBW01. Next base: position 5,702 of record CAYOBW010000131.1, on the reverse strand, counting down.
CGCAGGCGCGCGCAGGCGATTTCCTGCGCGTGCGGTACACGGCGGCCTCCGCTTACGATCTGGAAGCAACCGTGGACGCTTAGGGCTGGCGGCGGGCATAACGGTAAAACGGAGAGAACTCATGGCTCAGGACTGGGATATCCAAGCTCGTGGCAATCATTGCACGGCCTGCCAGGCGGCTTTCGCCGATCGGCAGCAATACTACTCCGCCCTGCGGGTGACGGCGGAGGGCTACGCGCGCGGCGACTACTGCGCGGCCTGCTGGCCGGTCATCGAGGCGGGTGGCGCGTGTTTCAGCCAGTGGGGTGGCACTTACAAGCTGCCCCCTCCGAAGCCCGAGGAAACGCTTAAGAAGGAGACCGCCGAATCGCTGCTTCGCAAGCTGATCGAAGACGAGGATCCCGCCCGCGGCAATGTGATCTATATCCTGGCCGTCATGCTGGAGCGCAAACGGATCCTCGTCGAGAAGGACGTCCAGGCCCGTCCCGATGGGGCGCTTGTGCGGGTCTACGAGCACCGCAAGAGCGGGGAGACATTCCTGATTGCCGATCCGCGCCTGCGCCTGGATCAACTGGAGACGGTTCAGCAGGAGGTGGTTGCCCTGCTTGGTGGTGGGGATCCTGCCGTCGCACCTGCCACGGAATCGGCTGCAGCGACCAAGCCCGAACCGGCTGGAGAGGCCGTCACGCCTGAATGCCAGCCTCCGCCATCAGGCGCGTGAGGGCTTCCTGCAGGATGTCCGTTGAGTCGGCCTTGGAGATGTACGCCGACGCGCCGGCTTCGATGCAACGCGTGCGATAACTGTCCGTCGCATGCAACGAGTGCACGGCGATTCTCGAGGTCGGGGAATCGGCTTTCATGCGACGGATAGCCGTGACCGCGTCCATGCCCGGCATGTTGATGTCGGTCAGGATGATGAGCGGCTTACTCGCGCTGACTACCGCCACGGCCTCATCGAACGTGGCCGCTTCCAAGATAGCGCAAGCGGGAAAAGCGCCTGAGAGGAACTCCCGGAGGACAGCCCGCAGAAGCGGATGGTCTTCCGCAATGAGCAAAAACGGTCGATTCGTGTCTGTCACCCTCAGTCCCCCCCCTATGCACGAACCGGCACTGCTTCTCCATCTTCGGTGTGCAAAGCACGCAGGCCAAGCCGCATATTCCGGCCGGGTTGCGGATGGTTCAGCCGTGATGCGGGCAATCTTCCTTGCCGTCAAACAACAGGCAGCAAGGCGCGATCCCCGTGTAAGTCGCCAACCGCAGCAGGTTCTGCAACGATGGGAAACGCAGACCGTTTTCCCACTGGCTGACGATCGACACGGAGAGTTTCAAGTCGTGCGCAACGCTCTTCAGCGGCAGACCCCGCTCCTTACGCCAGGCGTGTACCCGCCGTCCGAAGCGCAGTTGCAGGTTGCCATTGCCGGGATTACGCTTTCCGCCATTCTGTCGTGTCTTTTTCATAAGAAGCACCACGAGGTTCCTGTACCTCTCCTCCGTTCTTACACTACAACGGCGTTAGTATCCGGCATCCGGGGGAAAGACCAAATCCTTTTTTTGACTTGTTTTTTCACTTGTGATAAACGGCTGTCATGTCCACGGGAGGTCTCATGACGGTCTTTGGGCACGAGCGGCGGCTGCGCGTGGCCTGCGCACGTGGCGTGACGACCCTCCTGGCGCGGGAGGTGCGCGAGCTCGGCTTGCCCGTCCTGCACGAGGATGCCTCGGGGGTGGAATCGACGGGCAGTGTGACGGATGCCATGCGCCTCAATCTCTGGGTTCGCACGGGACAGCGTGTGCTGTACGAACTGGATGCCTTCCAGGCGACGACGGCCGACCAGGTCTACCAGCGGACCGCACGCGTGGCCTGGGAGGACATCATCCCCCCCGACGGCTATCTCAGCGTCACCTCTTTCGCGCAGACGCCGGCGATTCGCGATGCCCGTTTCCTGAATCTGAAGGTCAAGGACGCCATTGTCGACCGGTTGCGCAGGGTCTGCGGCCGGCGGCCCGACTCCGGCGCGGCCCGCACCGGTGTGGTCGTGTACGTCCACTGGGTCGAGCGCGACTGCCGCCTTTGTCTGGACACGTCAGGCGAAAGCCTTTCGCGTCGGGGGTATCGTTTGAACCCTCTCGATGCGCCTCTGCAGGAGTCACTGGGGGCGGCTCTCGTTCTGGCCACGGGGTGGACAGGGACGGAGCCGTTTGTGAACCCGATGTGCGGCAGCGGCACCCTGGCTATCGAAGCCGCCCTGCTGGCGGCGGGCGTGCCGCCCGGCAGTCTGCGACCCTCCTTCGCGTTCATGGCGCTGCACGGGTATGCAACCGGCGCCTGGGAGGCCGCGCGCAAGGCTGCGGGCCCGCGTCCCCCCTTGGCTGCGCCGGGGCGGATTGTGGCCACGGATCTGCGCCCCGCCGCCATCGAGGCGGCCCGTGACAACGCCCGCCGTGCCGGCGTGCTTGACCGGATCGAGTTCGCCGTGTGCGACTTTCGCGAAACCACCCTGCCGCCGGGTAACGGGGTCGTGATCTTCAACCCCGAGTACGGCGCGCGCATGGGGACGGCTGACGCCCTGCCTGAAACCTATCGGGCCATCGGCGACTTCCTCAAGCAGCGAGCCCAGGGGTACACCGGCCACGTCTTCACGGGCAACCTGGAGTTGGGCAAGCAGATCGGGCTGCGCTCCAGTCGGCGCCTGCCTTTCTTCAACGGTCCCATCGAGTGTCGCCTGCTGAAGTTCGATCTCTACGCGGGCACACACCGCCGCTTTGGGGGCGACGGGGCTGGCGCCGCCGCCTCGCCCGCCGGGGGGGCTGGCTGAGGTGCTGTCAGGAAACTAGCCCTGCAAAGCGCGCTCGTCATCCTGAGCGCAGCGAAGGATCTCGGCTTCTCGATGAACCCGAGATACCCCACTTCGCTCGGAATAACAACCCTTGGCTCATAATGTCATCGCATTTTCATGACGGCACACTGGGGTACGGCACTGGCAGGCAGCGGTCTTGCGCCTGTCTTCCCCCTGCGACCTCCCACGGCTATGCGGCCGCCTTCGCGGGTGCGCCAGCCCGGGCGCTGTCCGTGGGCGGCGGCGCGGCCTGCGCCAGCACACCGGCGACCGCCCCCGCCTGCGCGAGGCCGGGAAACGTGATGGCGAAGAGCCCGCCCAGCAGCACCACGCGCAGCCCCAACGCCTCCGGTTCGCTCAGCAGCAGGTTGACTTTGGCAGCCTCCTCCGTGCTCCCCTTGGACTTGCGCGACAAGCCCACGACATAGCCCGCGCCAGTCTCGTGGCGCTGCAGGCGGATGAGCGTGTTGGCCTGACCGCTCTCGTGGTAAAGCCCATCACGCTTGCCGCCGAGCCGCTCCTGCCGCCCCTCGAGCACGGCCAGGAACTCGCAGATGTCCCCGAAATCCAGCTTGACCGTGATTTTGTTCTCCCAATCGAAGGTCGCCGGCGCCCCGGCCTGCCCGTTCGCCGCGGGCGCTGTCTTCTGGCGCGCCATCTCGAGGAAGATGCAGTTGTAGCGTTCGCCGACGCGGCGGTTGATGCGTGGTTCGAGCGCCAGGGCCGAGCCTGTCCCGCGCGGGCTGGCGTGATAGAGAATCAGTTTGTCGCTGAAGGGTTTACGCGTGCGCTCGGTCTCGTTTGTGTTGTCCATGGTCGCTCCTCCGTCGGTTTTGGAGACCGCGACGGGCCGTTTGCCCGGCGGCGGGGCGGCGTGTGGCCGGCCCCCTTGCGCTCCCCTGCATAAGGGAAGCGGCGAGGAGGTGCGTTTTCCGCGAAAAAGTGAAAAAATCTACTCGGACTGGCTGAGTCGCCGCTTGTCCGTGGCGTTGAACCAGTCGTGGGCTTCACGCAAGATGGCTGGCAGACGGTCGGCGAAAGGGTAGCCGGAAAGGCAGTCCGGCAACCGCGACCACTTGAGCTTGTTCACCTTGTTTCCGGGGAACCAGTGGTCGCCGCTGCCGAGCAGGTTGTAGCGCATCTGCGCGTAATCGACCATGTCGTAGGCCTTGGCCAGGTTGTAGAGGCGCAGCACCTGGTAGAGGGGCACTTCCCCCGGCACGCGTTCGACGGGCGGCAGGTCTGCCTGCCAGTGCGCGGCCCAGTCCGCTCCCAGGCATTGCGCGAGTTCATCCTGCAAGCGCTTGACGATGGGGGCCAGGTGCGCCTCGGGCTCGGCAAGCAGGGGGAGCATGGCCAGGTGGGCGTCGTAGTCGGAGGGGCGGGTGGCGCCGATGCTCAGCGTGTGCACCGCCGGGTGGGCGAGGCAGAACAGGTCGTTGAACCCCATCGGGGTCAGCGGCGCGCAGAGACGCGTGAGCTTGGCGGGCGGTGCGTAGAGCTTGCCGCCTTTGTCGTTGGGACTGATGATGAAGACGCCCATGTCGCGCGCCTGGGCCGCGGCCAGGGCCGGTTCGTTCAACCGGTCGAAGTAGAACCAATGCAGGTTGACGTAGCTGAATGCGCCGGTTTCGATGGCGGCGACGATGACTGCGGTGGGCCCGTGGGTGGAGAAGCCGATGTGGCGTGCGCGCCCCTCGGCCTGGAGGCGGCGGCAGGCGTCGAGCGTGCCGCGGTGCAGGGTCTGGTCGAGCAACTCCGGGGTGTTGATCCCATGCACGCTGAGCAGGTCCACGTAGTCCAGTTGCAGCAGGCGCAGGGAGTGGTCGAACGTGCGCAGGAAGGCGTCGGCGCTGTCGCGGGGGCCGATCTTGGTCTGCACCAGGAGCGTATCGCGTGGGAAGGCGGGCAGGACGCGGCCGAGCTGGTACTCGCTGGACCCGTAGCCGCGGGCCGTTTCGATGTGGTTGATCCCGGCCGCCACCGCCCGCCGCACCGTGGCTTCCAGGTTGGCCTGGCTGGCGGCGTCGAGCGGCTCCGGGCTGTCCTCCTTCCAGCTCTGCTGGTAGCGCATGCCCCCACAGGTGAGGACCGGCATGCGCAGTCCGGTTTTCCCAAAGCGGCGGTACGGCATGGCGGGGGCAGACGGGGATGCGGAGGCGGTTGTGCTCGTCATCGCGGTTCTCCCAACGGTCGGTTCCCAGGTGCGCAGGTCCTGTGGCTGCGCTGACCCGGGATGCTACCGGGCGGCGCGTTCCCGTGCACGCGAAATTGCGGGATAAGCGAGGCACCTGCAAAACCTCCTTCGTCCGTTCTGCACGCGCAGTATTCAGAAGGCAGCATTCAAGCCGGAAGCTCCCTCGCGGCTTCAGCCGCGTCTTTACGCTCGCCGCGTTCTCTCTCGCGATCCGGCCTGTCGAGGACGAGAACGAGGACGCGCGCTGCCATCCCCGGAGCGGCTTGCTTTGGCAAGGAGGGGAGAGAAGGGGGACGGTGGTGTGGAAGCCGGAACGCCAAAGCGTTCCGCTCCGGGAGGGGCATAACGGCGGGGACCGCCGTCTCCAGGCGGAAGGTCGTGCCTGCGACTCGGTCCGCTGGCGGGGACATCCACGGGCTGGCGCCCGCGGCTACCGGCTGAGATCGCTGGCAGCGGCGGCATCAGGGACCAAAGGCCTGGAGACGGCGGTCCCCCGCCGTTACGCCACGGCGCCGTCAGATTCCAGTCTTCACGCTCGCGACGTTCTCTCCCGCGATCCGGCCTTTCGAGGACGAGGACGAGGACGAGAACGAGGACGCGCGCTGCCATCCCCGGAGCGGCTTGCTTTGGCAAGGAGGGGAGAGAAGGGGGACGGTGGTGTGGAAGCC